>CAYVGJ010000025.1:0-49091 GCA_964451165.1 uncultured bacterium | reverse complement strand
GGACAGACAAATACGGCTATAAACATATCAGTGTTGACGCATCTAATGCAGGGTTCACTACATTTGACAAAACCAGTCAGTGGGCGTTGCTCGGCAAAATAGGATATAGCTCAACTTTCGGAGAAGATTTTGACGAAAACTGGAGTTTTTCTGAGGTTGAATCATTACATAACCTGTTTTTATCTAAAATAGGTGAAATAAATATTGATGATGAAGTTTGGAAATATATAGATATCAACTTTAATTCCAAAGGTTTTTGGGGACAGAATCATGCTGAAGGCGAATATTGGGTTGATAAATATGGATTCAAACATATATATATAGATAACCAGTATGGAGAAGGATTAACTACATTCGATAAAGAGGCAGAATGGAGTTATCTTGCCAAAGCCGGATACTCTGAAGAATTCGGTGAGGATTTCGCACAGAACTGGGATTATAATGATATTCAGGCTCTATATGATTTCTGGTTTTCCAACAAAAACGGTGAATACCTGCCTTTTATCGATATTGACGGCATCAGATGGTATTACACAGGCGAAGAATTTACCGGTCATAATTTGGGTGATTATTGGGTTCAGGACGGGCAGAAATATATTTATCTCGGTTCAGGTTTAACGACATCTCCTGTCCCCGAACCGTTATCTATCTTAACGTTGCTGTGCGGATTTGTCGGCCTGATGTTAAAAAAACGGAGATGGTAAAAGATATCCTGAAATACAACGGATTATCTTGTTTTTATTATTAATTGTATATTTACTTAAATAAAAAAGATAACGCCGAATCGCCAATACCGTTAAAAAAGTGTTGGCGATTCTTTTTTTATCTTCCTTTTTGATTTTTTTTCTAAAGTTCCGATAAAAATATGTCGAAAACTAATACGAGGCTTTAAACGGGTAAATGATCTTTGTACATAAGAGGGGCGCTTCATGAGTGTTTCATCATTACTTTCAACGTTATCGGTTTATAATAAAAGTCTTAAAACGTATAACAGCAGTTTAAACAGCCTTAACGCGAAAAACCTCGCATGGGATGAAATCGACAGTAATCTCGAACAGCTCCAGGCAAAATTGGACGTATTAAAGAGCAATTCTTTTTTCAACTCGAAATCAATAACAAATACTAATGATTCAATAGCTTCCTTTACGGCAATGCAAAACCCTTTGCAGACAACTTATGATGTATCCATATACCAGCTTGCGCAGAAAAACATAATATCGTCTTTTATGCCGATAAACACTGTATCCGGATCTCATTCGATTCTACAGAGCTCCGAAGAAATCAATACCGGATTCAGCGGAGTAAGCACGATAACCGTCCGGCCCGATGTAATGATCGCCAGCGGAGCGCGAGCCATGCAGCTTGATCAGGGCGAGCTTGTTTTATCAGGCAGTTTTAAAATAAACGGACAAACCATCGAAGTTACAACCACAGATACTATAAACTCAATTTTGTCAAAAATCAATAAAAGTGATGCCGGGGTTACCGCACAATTCGATAGTGATTCCGATAAAATCATTTTGGCATCAAACAGTTTTGATACTGGCCAGGATATAACTCTTTCTGACGACACTTCCGGTTTTCTCAGCGCAATGAAACTCGATGATGCCATCGTTGAAAACGGCACGCCATCGGATCTATTCAGCTCTCTTTCAACAACTTCATTCTCAGATACTATAACCAACGGCTCGTTTTCCATTAACAATGTCAATTTTAATATCGATACTTCAAGAGATTCCATTTATTCCCTGATGGATAAAATAAACCGGTCGAACGCCAATGTGAAAATCGAATACGATTCGGATCAAGAGATTTTCGTTATTAGTTCAAAAAATACCGGCGAGGATATCTCTCTGAAAGATAACTCCGGGTTTCTAAACGCTATTGGGATTATGGACAATGCCGACGATACCGATGATTCAGCCAATTCATCGGTTTATGAAGCTATAAAGGCTCAATTTGAAATTAACGGGAATTATTACGAACAGTCATCTAATTCCATTTCTGTTGACGGAAGCAGAATAGACCTTCTCGCCTCCGGTGAAACAACAATAAGCGTGGGAGCGGATAAACAGAAAATAAAAGAGGCTATCAGTGATTTTGTCAATCAATTCAATACATCCATGAACCTAATAAACAGACATCTCCAGGGCGTTCTTAAAAAAGATTCCGCCCTTACCAAACTGAGCGCGGAACTGACAAGCGGAATAAAATACAATTTCACAAATTCAGGCAGTATACGCAATATGTCACAAATGGGAATTTCGCTTGAAAAATCAAGAAATGTTTATACGGGCAGAATAACGTTTAATGAAAACTATTTCAATTCCAAATTCGATACACTAAAAGACAGTATGGCTAAATATTTTGCCGATGACGCCGACGGAGATGGTGAAACAGATGATCTCGGGTATGCCAATATCGTTGGCGATTACTTAAGATCCAATACCGATGACGATGCAGGAACATTCGCCGGCAAAATAAATTATAATAACCTCGCTAAATACCAGACAGAACTTAACATAGGCAATATAAACGACAAAATATCCCTTATTAACAACAGTATAAGAGGAACGCAGGATTCGGCCTGGATTAAAGTCAGGGCGTATCTGCTTGAAGTTCAAAACGCCCTCGATACACTTAAAGATAAATCGACATTTTTATCGAATAAAACATCAAGCTCCAATTCACAGGTGCTAACGGCTTCCGCATCGGTAGATTCCGTTCAGAAAACGTATCAGGTATTTGTAAACAATATCGCTACTGCCGCTTCGGTAACTTCATCGGAGAAAATCGGGATAGGTAGCGGCGCAGTCTCAATTACAGGTTACGAGGAAATATCCGTACATCCGGTTTCCCGGTTTGATCCCGTAGCTAATCCGGACGCGTTATTCAAATACGGCAGTAATTATACTCCGCTCGATTCAGATAAAAGGGTCATCGCGGGTTATTTTACGCTGAACGGCAAAAATATCTCTATAACCGGCAACGATTCGATAAACAGCGTCATCGGGAAAATAAATACCTCAAATACAGGCGTCCGCGCCATTTACGACCGCGATTCCGACAAGCTTTTCATGAGCACTGAACAGGGCGGAAAAATTGTGTTCGGCAAAGATACTTCAGGGTTCCTCGACGCGATGAAATTCGCCACGTTATCGGGCAACCAGATAAGATCTTATGTTAATGTTGAGGGCAGTGTGTACAATAAATATAAATCGTTATCGCAAACCGCTCTTTCTCAGGGCGATAATGCGGTAATTAACGGTTCTTTCGCCATAAACGGCGTGAATTTTTCCGTAGATGCTTCTACAGACAGCCTTTATTCAATCATAAAAAGAATAAATCAATCCGATGCGGGCGTAACAGCCGATTATGATGAAATCACCGATACAGTATCCATAACATCAAAGGAACTGGGCAATCAGCTGGAACTCGGCAACGACACATCGAATTTCCTGCGAAAACTGAACCTGCTCGATTCGAAAAATGACCGGGATCAAAATCAGGGTACATCCATATATCTCGGAGATAAAGCAAAATTTCAAATCGACGGGCAGGAATTTGTATCCGATACAAATGAAGTTGAGTTCGAGGGAACAAATTTCAATATAAAATCGGGCGGTAATGCCTCAATCACTGTTACACCGGATACCCAGAAAGCGGCTGACGCCATCAAAACTTTTGTCGATAAATTCAATTATGAAATGTCAGTAATTGATTATTACGCCAAAGGTGATTTAAAAGGAAACTCCGATCTGGCAAAAATAAGAAGCGAACTTTTCACAAAGGCCACTTCTCTGATAGAAAATTCCGGCAGTTTAACAAAACTGTACGATGCCGGAATCGGTATAGAGAAATACAGAGGTAAAGCTACCGGCAAACTGAAACTGTTTACCCCCATACTCCAGAACGCGCTCAACACCAATCGCGAAGATGTATGGAAACTGTTTGCCGACGATGCCGACAACGACGGCCAGGCCGATGACCGCGGATTCGCCGTAAATACCGATTCTTATTTCGACCCGGTTTCCCGCGAAAACGGTTCGATTTCTTCAAAAATCAGCGCGGATAATCTGCTTAATCAGCAGACAGTATACTGGATCAGAAAAAAAGAAATTTCTCTGGTTGATAAAAAAGATGAATTACAGCGCCAGTACAATACACTGAGCAAAACAACGAATTTGTCGGTCAAACAGACACTTCTGCTTAATAATCTCGCATTTCAGATTAAATCGTTGTCAAACTATAAATTCAACGTGTTAAGATAGGATAGAGATTATCGGAACCGGTCATAATGTAATTAAACCAAGAAACCTCTGATTCTTTTTAAGATTGGAAAAGGCTTCTTCGCTTTGCGCGCGTAATCGAAGACGACGGTTTATAGATATGGCTTTTTCAAGGTAATCGATAGATTTTCGCTCGTTTCCTTTGATGGAATAAACGCAGGCGGTGAAATACAGGCTGTCATAATGATTTTTATACAGCTCGTTTATTCTCAGGAAATATTTCAGCGATTTATCATAAACACCCAGACAATAAAACGCGATCCCTTTGTGGAAAAACTCATTCAGGTTATGCGGTTTTTCCATAGTTGCCTTGTAAAAAAAACGTTTTGCTTCCTCCTGGTTCCCTTTTTTGAGGTAAATTAATCCAATTTTACAATACGCTTCAGGGTTATATGGATTGATATTCAGTTCTTTTGAGTAAGCCGTAATAGCGTTATCATAATCACCCGCTAAAAAATAGATTTCCGCTATACAGTTCAGTAAAGACGGATCGAGCGGATTGAAATTGTTTCCGACCATATAATAAAACAAAGCCCTTTTCATATTATTGTTCAAATAATATCTTGTGCCGGAATTAAGCATAAAACAGCCGAAAAATTGTTTTGCCGACAAATTGCATAGATAATAGTTCCTCAGGTTCCCAAGTTCGGCGCCGTATGATTCAATGTAATCCTCATCGGTAAAATCAAACCCTCTGGCGGTGGTTTCAATATTGCGTTTATTTACTCCGTCATCGTACCTTATAAACAGATGCCCCGGAATGGCAACACCATATAACGGTACTCCGGTTTTTTCGGCGAGAATCAAATATAACATCGACATGGTAAGACAATTGCCCTGTTTTTTCTTTAAAAAATCCGTAAAACTTGAACAGTCAATGTACCACAGCTGACCGAATTTTTCCGGATAATAATTTTTCCAGAACGGATTAGGGCAAACAAACCCTTTATTGAATATGAAGTCATTGAAAATTGATATTTTGTCATTATAATCCGTTTTACCGTTTAAACGGCAGGCGAGTTCTGCCGCCATCTCATCTATAAACCTGGTATTTGCCTGTATATCGACATCAGGGTCTATTTGTTTGCTGACAAATAGGACAGCGTTACATAAATCAAAATCCTCGTATTTCAGTTGTGCCAATTTAGCAAAACTATACGGAATAGATTTTGACGCGGATTTAGTGCTTATCGCGCTTAGATAAGGTTTGATATCTTCGTTAGACGGAATTTGAGCGCATCCTGAGATAAAACACAATTGCAGTACAATACACAAAAATTTACGCACAGTTATGGTTCCTTTTTTCATTTATTATACAATTTTTTAATAAAAATGTATTCGTAATTACGTGATATTCTCGTTTTTCTGATCATCAGGCACCACGTTTTCCGATTTCTCATCGATAACATCGGCTGATTCTTCCGATGCCATACGTGCGATAACTTTTTTTCTTCTTATTTTTGTAAGAACAAATCCGATTATCGCGCAGATGGAAACTGCAAACCAGAAAAAGTTGGTCTGAGTCAGGATATAAACCCAGTTATACCTCTCTTTAAGGCTGGTGCGCCATAATTCCTCAAGATCTTCAGTATTATTTCCATAATTCATTATTAATGCGGAATTTATGTCTGTGTTGCGCAGTTCTCGCAAAAGAATTTTCATTTTTTCCATACCGAAAGTAGCAATAAGAAACGCGATGAAATCTTTGCTCTGGATATATGCAGTCTGAACTAATTTTTCATCGGGCGGAAAAGAACGCGCAAGCGCGGAAAACGGTATTAGGTTACCCGATAAATAACTGATCGGTAACACCATAGATGGAAATGAGTTCCAGTACCATACGGGTTCAAAATACATCGATAATCCTTCATGCAACCATACGGGAGCGTTTATGGCTCCGGTAATATCGGATATGAATATGTGGCATAGCTCATGAGCAATTACACTGCGGTAATCCTGAGCCCCGAACAAAAGAATGGATGGAGATCTCAGAATAATCGTTTTTTGTTTAAGTAATGTAACACCAATAACTTTCTTATAATATGGCTTATTGAAATAATTTTTCAGGCTTTTATCTGAGGCGATAATCCTGACGGTAATTTTACCTTTGATATCATAACCAAAAAAAGAACGTAGTTCTCCATATGAAAAGTTAAGGCAATTGAGAGTGAGCTTAAGTATCTTTGGATCATTCGTTTCTCCGGTTATCTCAAAACGCGCGGAGTAATCCTGTGCTGAAACTGATTTGAAAGCAAAACCAAAAAGTATTATAAAGAAAACCAAACTTTTCATTCTATAAATGGACCTTAAAAATGATTCAATGTTTATTGACTTAGCAATATATTGTTTTAAACACAAACGGTTATTGGTAATTTGCAATATATTTGAATAATAATGCGCGGATATAAATTTCTCCATAAATATTTTCATATTGATGCTTATCTTTTGTATATCATTATTTATTAACCATCCGGTTTGATTAGTTGATGTATTTATCATATATAACCAATAAAATTGTATATATATGTATAATAATTATTCACTTTTTATGGGCGATATTATCTAATTTAGTGATAGTATGAATAATACTATATATATTATATGTGTAATCAATTATCACCACTGGAGACACATCTATGTGGCTAAAATGGATGCCATGGAGATTCATAATTAGCAGGCTGGCCAAATCAAAAGGGTTTTTGGATCCCGTAAACCTCATATACCGGTTAAGTCAGTTCGCCCAGCCCTCTGAAGTTATGGCCCCTGTCGAACTGCTCAGGGCTGGGGCTGTACTTCATGCGCGGGGGTTAATCAACAGCCAGGCTATTCAGCATAACCTTGACTGGATATGGCCGTACTGGGTGGAAAAACAGTTCGATCCGCACAGCAGTTCGTTTATACCTCGCGCGTTTTCATTGACTCACATAAACCTGACCCACAGGAACTGGACTGCTGTAGGATTACCGGGCTTCAACCAACTGCCTATAGTTGACCCGCGAGGATTGATAACACCTTTTTTTGACGGGTGGTCAATTGATAGCTGGATTATTTCTTCCGACGGGAGAAGCATTATTCTCTCGAAATCAAACTCTGTCTCGCAAACTCTCAATCTCGACAACGCGCTGGCGGTATCCACAAACGCTCAATCAGGCACACTGAGATTAGATTCGAAAGTCGAGGTTATCTGCGAACCGGATAAATGTTTCTGCAGGATCCACTATCACGGGCTTTCCGACAAGAAAGGATGGTTGGTTATATCGGTGAGGCCGTTTAATCCGGAAGGAATAAGTTTTGTTCACGAAATAAGTATGTTTGAGAATAAAAAAGGATTAAAAATAAATAATGTCAATGAGATTTACTTTAACCGCGAACCGAATTCGATAAAATTCTCAAATTACAATATAGGAGACGTACGCAACCATTTGTTTGACGAATCAAATACCGCGAAAGTAAAATGTAATGTCGGCATGGCATCGGCGGCGGCAGTATTTGAACTTAAACCGCGGATAATCGGATCGGTTGTGTTGAATATCCCTTATGAATCCGCGGATAAATATCAGGGTGCCTGCAAGCTCAGAAAAATCAGCAGTTGGGAAAATATACTTCACGATTCATGTAAACTGGAAATACCCGACGAGCGGTTCAAGTATCTTTTTGACTCAGCCGTACGTACAGTTATACTTCATTCGCCCGAAAGTATTTATGCCGGGCCCTACACTTACAAAAGGTTTTGGTTCAGGGATGCGGTATTTATACTGAATTCGCTTCTTTGTAGCGGGTTTACCGCTAAAGTGGGCGAACTTCTGGATACGTTTCCGGCAAAACAGAAACATTCGGGCTATTTTCTTTCTCAGGAAGGTGAATGGGATTCCAACGGGCAAGTATTGTGGATTATGGAAACATATTGTCGCATGAGCGGGCAAAACCCTCCTGAAAAATGGAGAGAATGCGTAAAAAAAGCCGCGGACTGGATTATAAAAAAACGGGCGGCTAACAGGAAAAACAAAGGCCTATCCGGATTGTTCCCCGCCGGATTCAGCGCAGAACATTTGGGGCCCAGTGATCATTATTACTGGGATAATTTCTGGGGTGTTGCCGGACTAAAAGCGGCTTCATACATGATGGGATTATATGGAGATATCGATGCGAAAAATATGTATTCGAGGGAATCGGCTGATTTTCTCAGATGCATTGAGTCGAAAATAAAAATTTTCTCCGAAAAACAGGGGTATCCGATTATTCCCGCTTCTCCCAACAGGAGGATGGACAGCGGTGCCATAGGATCGCTCTGCGCCGGGTATCCGCTCAAAATTTGGGACGAAAGAGACGCGCGTATTCTAAATATAGCCGAATACCTGCTCAAAGAATCGGTTGTGGAAGGAGGATTTTTTCACGATATAACCCATTCAGGAATAAACGCTTACCTTACTTTACATATTGCGCAGGTACTCTTGCGCGCGGGCGATTTCAGGTATTATGAACTTATGCAGGGAATAGCCGATTTCGCATCCTCGACAGGGCAATGGCCTGAAGCGATCCATCCAAATACCCGCGGAGGATGTATGGGTGACGGCCAGCACGTATGGGCGGCAGCGGAATGGATTCTTATGATACGCAATTGTTTTGTACGTGAAGAAAACAACGGGTCACTGATTTTGTGTTCCGGCATACCTCAACACTGGTATATAAAAAAATCAACTCTTTCTTTCGGGCCTGCCCCAACTTTAAATGGCAGGATATCCATTCAAATTAATTCCAATGGCGAAAGAATGAAAATCTCATGGAAGGGGCAATGGATCAAAAAAGAGCCGGATATCGAAATAAAATTGCCCGGATACCCATCTATAAAACCTGAGAAAGGAACATGTGAGGCGGAAGTAGTTATTGAGAGGTAAACATGAATATAATCATGATGACCAACATATATAAACCATTTGTAGGAGGTGTGGAGAGATCCGTCGACATTTTTTCGGAAAAATTAAGGGAACTCGGACATAAAGTATTGATTATCGCGCCTGAATTTGAGAACCAGATAGAAGAACCGTATGTAATACGAGTCCCCGCTATTCAGAAATTTAACGGTACGGATTTTTCGGTAAAATTACCCATAGCCGGAATATTGTCCGATAAACTCGACAATTTTAAACCAGATATCGTTCACTCACACCATCCATTTCTAATAGGAAGTACCGCTATAAGGGTAGCGCATAAATTCAATATCCCGCTTATTTTCACAAACCACACGTTATACGAACAGTATACGCATTATGTTCCGGGAGATTCGCTTTTAATGAAACGGTTTGTTATAGAGCTATCGGTAGGATACGCGAATTTGTGTTGCCGGGTAATCGCTCCAAGTGCGAGCATCGCCGACTTGTTGCGAAAACGAGGCGTTCAAACCAGAATAGATGTTGTTCCCACAGGCATTTGTATAGATAAATTCGCTAACGGCAACGGTAATAAAATCAGGAAAAAGTTTGGTATCGGGAAAAATTCCATTTTACTGGGATTTGTAAGCAGGCTTGCCCGTGAAAAAAATCTGGATTTTTTATCGTCGGTTGCCGCTATGTATTTACAATACGATACAACCGCCCATTTTCTGATCGCAGGCAAAGGCCCTGTAGAAAACGATCTGAAAGATTTTTTCAGTAACTGGAATTTGAGTGGCAGAGTGCATTTCACAGGACTTCTTGAGAGTTCGGCTCTCGCTGACGCTTATAACGCTATGGATCTATTTATTTTCGCGTCAAAAACAGAAACACAGGGAATAGTACTTACCGAAGCCATGGCATCAGGCGTACCTGTAATCGCTCTTGAGGCAAGCGGCGTAGTGGAAGTGGTTAAAGATAAAATTAACGGGAGGCTTATCAGCCACGAAGATAAAAACGAATTTTTTGACGCAATAAAATGGTTTGCCGAACTCAGCAAAGAACAAAAACAGAGTTTAAAAAATGAGGCGAAAAACACATCGAGAGATTTTTCCATTCAAAAATGCGCGGATATGATTCTCAATATATACCGGGAAGAAATTGATAAAGGGGCAAAGTATTACGATCTTGAAAACAGCCCGTGGAACTCTATCATTAACCTCATCAGAACAGAATGGAATATTATATCAAATGTAGGCAAAGCAGTAAATGCCGCTGTCGGAGATAATAAAAACAAGACCTATTGTGTTTAAAAATGAAAGGTGGTTGTTGAGCGAATCCTTATTGCCATTTATTCATTTCCACAATTGGTTATTGTGTATAATTTTTTTGCAGAAAATCTATTTTTTATCCTGTAGCAGAATAATTCAAACCCACGATGCGGCATCACAGACGCGATTATTATAATGACAACTTTCGGTGTAATTAAAACCATACCACCTTTCTATTTTTATATTATCATTAAATAACCGGTTATTTGGAATGACCTGATTCCGCTTTTTATTGACTTTATTCCACCTTTAAAAAAAAGATATTTACATTATTATCCGATTGTCAATATGATTAATTCACGGACATAACGAGAATAATATTGTAATATGATCTAATTGCCGATCAAGTGTATATTAGTTTATCATGAACGCGATGAGGTAATTTTATTGATGAAAATTTTTTTCTTTTTTTGCGTTTCAATTATGTTGATTCATGCTTCAAATCTGTTTTCCACGGAAAACCCGAATAATGGGAAACAGTTGCCCGCGCTTGACAAAAACGCGAACCTGAGCGATTATCTTCAATATGCCTCATTATCTAATCCCGGAATCAAAGCGGCTTTAAACAGATGGAAATCCGCAGTCCAGAAAATACCGCAGGCAAGATCCCTGCCTGATCTGATGTTCTACTATATGCGCGAAGACGAAACCCAGATGGATCCGCGAATGCACAAAATCGGGTTTTCCCAATCGGTTCCGTGGTTGCCGAAACTTTTTTTACGTAAAGACATAGCCGAAAAATCCGCCTCGGGCGAGTACCAGAAATATTTGTCCGAAAAAAACAAACTTTTTTTTAATGTCAAAAAAACCTATTTTGAACTGTATTACGTAACAAAATCTGAAGAAATAATATTAGAGAATATCCAGCTTTTAAAAAATCTTGAAAATGTCATTACTACTCAATACGAAACCGGCAAAACAGGTTATTCCAGTTTAATCAAACTTCATGTCGAGTTAGGTGAACTTGAAAACAGGTACCAGGAAATAACCGGTTTTAAAAACCCACTGCAAGCTCAACTCAATGATTACCTGAACAGACCGTCCGATACCGCTGTATACCCACCGAAAAAACTTGATAAACCGGTGATGACGCAAAATCAGGCCGATATTTGCAAACAGATACAGATAACCAATCCGGATCTGAAAGAGATCGAATACATCATATCCGCCCGGAAAAGTTCCATAAAACTCGCAAACCAGAACTTTTTCCCGGATCTCGATTTCGGTATGGGTTTCATGTATACCAGAGATAAACGCCATGACAGCGTAAACAACCCGGCTACCGCGGTTTTCAGCGTTAACCTGCCGCTCTGGGCAGACAAATATATCGCCATGCGAAATGAGGAAAAAGAAAACTATTACGCTTCTCTAAACATGATAAAAAATACACGCAATAATCTTATCTCCGAGCTGAAAATGGCGTTGTACAATTTTAACGATTCCATACGGAAAATAGATTTATATTCAGCTACACTTATTCCCAAGGGTGAACAGTCCCTGAATGTAACCATGCAGGATTTCTCCTCGGGAAAAGCAGGTTTTATCGATTTTATCGATTCAGAAAGGTTACTGCTCGAATTTAAACTCCAATATTTCAGGTCACTTGCCAACGCGAACCAGTACCTTGCGCAAATAGAAATGCTTACGGGCAAAAACATTGCTGAAAACAAAGATTAGCTTTCGCGATACTTAATTACATGAACTCTGTCTCGGATTACCCCGTCGAATTTATAACGTATTTTGATGGAGAACAACAATGAAAACATATAGCCATATTAAGCGGATTATGAAATTCGGGTTTATTAGTGTTTGGATATTTTTATCTGGATATTTCTGCGCGCGTTTTTTTCTCACAACCCCCGAAAAAACAATAATATCCGAAAACGCTGAATTGACGGCACAAATATGGACCTGTTCAATGCACCCCCAGATCCGCCTGCCCAAACCCGGGTTATGCCCGATTTGCGCCATGGAACTGATACCGCTTGTCATAAAAAAAGATTTGTCTGCCGGCATACCTGAACTGGCGTTATCCCCATACGCGAGAAAACTCGCGCAAATAGAGACAACTCCAGCGATTAGAAAATTTGTCGAGGTAACCGTACGCATGGTAGGGAAAATCGATTACGACGAAACGCGCATGGCCTACATTTCCGCTTACGTGCCTGGAAGAATCGACAAGTTATACGCCGATTACACAGGTATTCCCGTAATAAAAGGCGAACATATGGTTTATATGTACAGCCCCGATCTCTTATCCGCTCAACAAGAACTGATTCAGGCGATAAAAACATTCAATAATTTGTCAAAAGATACTCTTCCCTTAATAAGAAAAGCTTCACGCCAGACTATCGAGGCAGTACGTGAAAAACTGCGCCTTCTGGGAATCACCGAAGACCAGATAAAAGCTATCGAAAAGAGATCCGAACCGACCGATCATATAACCATTTATTCCCCGATAAGCGGAATTGTGATTAACAAAACGGCTGTTGAGGGAATGTATGTGGATACAGGAACAAAAATTTACACGGTTGCGGATTTAAGCCGCCTGTGGCTTAAACTCGACGCTTACGAATCCGATATCGGGTGGATAAAATACGGGCAGAAAACCGAATTCACAACGGAATCGTATCCGGGAGAAATTTTTTCCGGGCGAATATCTTTCATCGATCCCGTATTGAACGACAAAACCAGAACCGTGAAAATCAGGGTCAATATCGAAAATCCGGAAGGCAAACTAAAACCGGGGATGTTCGCGCGCGCACAGGTGAAAGCCAAAATATCTGGTAACGGAAAAGTTGTAGCGCCTGATCTTGCGGGAAAATGGATATGCCCTATGCATCCCGAGATTATCAAAGATACCCCGGGCAAATGCGATGTATGCGCAATGTCGCTTGTGATAGCGGAATCGCTCGGGTTCGCAGGAGAATCCGGATCGGTTACGCCGCCGTTGGTTATACCGGTTAGCGCTCCGCTGATAACCGGAAAAAGGGCTGTCGTATACGTAGAATCCGCTGATAATGAAGGTGTTTATCAGGGAAGAGAAATTATTCTCGGAGCGCGTGCCGATGGTTACTATATAGTCAAATCCGGATTGAATGAAGGTGAAAAAGTGGTAACCAACGGCAATTTCAAAATCGACAGTTCCATTCAGATCCAGGCTCAGCCAAGCATGATGAACCACCCGAACGAAGATTTATCACAATCTCCCCCCGAACAGCAAAGTATAGAAACGATACCATCCGGTTCGGCAGAATTTACTGCTGAGCTAATGCCGGTTTACGAATGTTACCTGAAAATTCAGGCTGATTTAAGCGAAGACAACCTCATTTCAGCCATAGACAATTCAAAAAAACTTCAAAAAACCGTATCGGACTTAAATATTAAATTCACTGACACAAAATTCTCGCGTCAATGGAGTCCGATATTTCTCAAACTCAATGAGATATTGAGCAGGTTTGCAAAATCCGCCGATCTTACGCGCGCCCGTGAGTGTTTTGTTGATCTATCCGATTATTTATATTCAATCACAATCGATTACGGTACGCCATTTAAAGAAAATTTGTACCGGATACATTGTCCGATGGCATTTTCAGGGCGCGGAGCAGACTGGCTCCAGAAAGATAAAATTATCCGCAACCCCTATTTTGGTAAAACAATGCAAAAATGCGGCGAAATAGCCGAAACTCTCAAACCGGTAAAATAAAGGAGTTCTTATGTACAACCGGAATATGAGTTTCACGGATAAACTGATAAAATTCTGTCTTGAACAGAAACTTGTGATTATCCTGCTTCTTTTGTTTTTAGCCGGATGGGGAATAATGGTAGCGCCGTTTGACTGGAAACTCGAATTTTTGCATCGCATGCCTGTCGCGGTGGACGCTATCCCGGATATAGGTGAAAACCAGCAGATAGTGTTTACCGAATGGAGCGGAAGGTCGCCACAGGATGTGGAAGACCAGATCAGTTATCCTCTGACAGTATCTCTTCTCGGAATACCTGGAGTAAAAACTGTACGGACATATTCCATGTTCGGGTTTTCCTCGATATACATAATATTTCAGGAAACTATCGATTTTTACTGGTCCCGCTCGAGAATACTTGAGAAACTGAACAGCCTCTCTCCCGGTTCGCTTCCCGAAGGTGTTCAGCCAATGCTCGGGCCCGACGCGACCGCACTCGGACAGGTTTTCTGGTACAATCTGGAAGGACAGGACGAAAAAGGCAACCCTACCGAAGGATGGAACCTTGGCGAACTGCGGACTGTTCAGGACTGGTACGTTCGCTACGCTCTGTTATCCGCTGGAGGCATTAGCGAAGTAGCGTCCATAGGCGGATTCGCCAAGGAATACCAGGTAGATGTGGACCCTGACGCGATGCGAGCTTCCAATGTTACTATCGATGAGGTATTTAACGCCGTAAAAATGGCAAATATCGATGTCGGCGCACGCACAATTGAAGTAAATAAAGTTGAGTATGTTATTAGAGGAATTGGGTTCATAAAAAAAATCGATGATATTGAGAATTCCGTAATCAAAGTAAACGATAATATCCCGGTTTATGTTAAAAATGTGGCTAATGTCACCGAAGGGCCAATGTTCAGACGGGGAGCCATTGATAAACAGGGTACGCAAACCGTTGGAGGAGTGGTTGTTGTGAGATTTGGCGCGAATCCTCTTGAAGCAATTAAAAACGTAAAAAAGAAAATCGCAGAAATATCGCCCGGATTACCGAAGAAAATCCTTCCGGACGGTACTGTAAGCCAGGTAAAAATCGTTCCGTTTTACGATCGGACCGGCTTGATTTATGAAACTTTAGGTACACTGCATGACGCTCTTTATGAGGAAATTCTAATTACAATCATAGTTATTTTGATTATGGTGATGCATCTCAGAAGTTCCATACTTATTTCAGGATTGCTCCCTCTTGCGGTGCTGATATGTTTTATTTTTATGAAAATTTTCAATGTCAGTGCGAATATTGTGGCTCTATCCGGTATAGCCATAGCTATAGGGACTATGGTCGATATGGGGATCATTATTTGCGAAAACATCTTAAAACATCTCGATGAAGCTTCACCCGGCGAAAAACCCGGCGATGTTATTTTCAGGGCGGTAAAAGAAGTGGCAGGCGCAGTTATAACCGCTGTTTCAACAACAATCGTGAGTTTTCTCCCGGTATTTACCATGGAAGGGCCTGAAGGAAAACTGTTTAAACCGCTCGCGTTCACAAAAACGTTTGCTCTGGCGGCATCGATTATCGTGGCGATTACGATAATTCCCCCGTTTGCCCAGATTCTATTTACGGGAAAACTTAAAGGGCGCCTCTCTAATTTTCTTGTTAACTTGTTTATTATTTGCGCGTGTATTCTTGTTGCCTTCCATGCATCCTGGTGGATAGGAACGGTTATTATTCTGATCGGATTGTATTATATATTTAAACGAAATATACCTGAAAGAATAAACAGGCTTGTTATGGTTTATTCAAATTATTTCTGCGCGTTGATAGTAGCGGTTTTATTGGCGGATCACTGGCTTCCTCTGGGCCCGCAAAAGGGATTTTTAAAAAATTTTATTTTTGTTACCGCTGTAATCGGTTCGCTTTTAGCTTTTTACGAACTGTTCAGGACATATTACAGGCATATGCTCAAGTGGTGTTTAATTCATAAAAAAAGTTTTCTCGCCGTACCTGTTATAATAGTTATTCTCGGAATGACTATCTGGCTGGGTTTCAACACATTGTTCGGCTGGTTTCCTAAGAAGTTAAAGGAGTTTCCTGCGGTATCCGCTTTGATTCATGTGTTTCCCGGATTGGGCAAAGAGTTTATGCCGCCGCTTGATGAAGGTTCTTTTTTGTTCATGCCGACAACTATGCCGCACGTATCCATTGGTGAAGCGCTGGATATTCTGCAAAAACAGGATATCGCTATTCATGCTATCCCCGAGGTTGAATCCGTTGTTGGTAAAATAGGAAGGTCAGAATCAGCTCTTGACCCCGCTCCAATATCGATGATCGAAACAATAATAAACTATAAACCTCAATTTTTAACCGATGAAAACGGGCGATACATCACTTATAAATTCGATCCTGATGAAATCGACCTTTTCAGGAATATCGACGGAAACCCTGTTTGCGCCGGTGACGGCAAACCATATTATGTCAGAGGTAAATTTATCCGCGATAAAGATAACCGTCTAATCATAGATCCGCGCGGATCGCCTTTCAGGCTTTGGCGCCCGGAACTTGACACTTCACTAAACAAAGACAGAACACATTGGACGGGA
The DNA here is from genome assembly GCA_964451165.1 of uncultured bacterium. GTDB lineage: Bacteria > Auribacterota > Auribacteria > Auribacterales > Auribacteraceae > CAYVGJ01. The sequence continues at coordinate 32,319 of CAYVGJ010000025.1, read as the reverse complement.
ATAAAATCTACTGACGATGTCTGGAAAGAAATCATAAAAGCGGCAGACGTGCCGGGCACAACATCGGCGCCGAAACTTCAGCCGATTGCCGCGAGGCAGGTTATGCTTCAAAGCGGTATGCGCGCTCCAATGGGAGTGAAGATTAAAGGGCCCGACATAAAAACTATCCAAAAAGTCGGGTTTCTGATAGAAAAGTTTCTAAAAGAAGTTCCGTCAATCGAACAAAACGCCGTCGTTGCGGACAGGATTGTGGGACTGCCGTATCTGGAGATATTTATCGACCGAAAAGCAATTGCGCGTTACGGCATAAAGCTCAACAATATTCAGGATACTATCGAAACAGCAATCGGGGGCAAAACGGTTACTACCACAGTTGAGGGTAGAGAGCGATATCCGGTACGAGTCAGGTATTTGAGGGAATTGCGCGACACTATCGAGTCGGTGGGCAAAATCCTTGTTCCCACACCTGACGGAGCTCAGATACCACTGGTTCAACTGGCGGATATCCGCTACGTAACCGGTCCGGATATGATAAAGAGCGAAGATACTTTTCTGACAGGGTATGTTCTTTTCGATAAAAAACCGGAATTTGCCGAAGTCAACGTTGTTAATGAGGCGCGCAACTATCTTCAATATAAAATCGATAATGGCGAACTACTAATTCCGCCTGGTGTAAGTTACAATTTTTCCGGAAGTTATGAAAATCAGGTCCGGTCGGAAAAAAGGTTGCGGATTATACTACCGCTGGCGCTATTCGTAATATTTTTGATTCTCTATTTCCAGTTCAGAGTGGTATCGACAACATTCCTTGTTTTTTGTGGAATTATTGTTGCCTGGGCAGGAGGGTTTATCCTGATTTGGCTATATGCCCAGCCATGGTTTCTAAATTTTCATGTTTTTGGGATTGACCTGAGAGACCTTTTCAGTATTCATCCGATAAACCTGAGTGTAGCCATATGGGTAGGATTTCTCGCGCTGTTCGGCATCGCTTCAGACGACGGAGTGGTGATGGCTACATATCTCAATGAATCGTTTGCCTCGCGCAAACCCGGTTCAATTGCTGAAATCAGGGAAGCGACTATATCCGCCGGATTGAGGCGCATCCGCCCTTGCCTTATGACTACAGCCACCACGGTTCTGGCTTTATTGCCGGTATTAACTTCAACAGGGCGCGGATCGGATATCATGGTTCCAATGGCTATACCTTCATTTGGCGGTATGGTTATAGAAATTATAACCATGCTGATTGTCCCAGTGATTTATTGCCTTATTAAAGAGACTGAACTGAAATGAATTAGAACAATTTATTCAAACCGCCTTTTCTACAGGTATTAATAAAATTTTTAAAATTATTTTGAAACTATGGATCGGGAAACTCGTCAAAATTTATAGAAATTTTTAAACAACTCTTTTAAAAAATGGGTTTGAAAAACAATATTATCTTTGATTTTTAATAATATTTAAATGATAGAATAATTGTAAAATGTAATCTTTATTATATATTATTAAACCAAAGACCCCAAAAAAAGAGAGCCATAACATGAGTGCTTTAGCAGAGATGATTCCTTTCCTTTCCAGCAGGAAAAATAGACATGTGTATGTTGCTAATTCTGTTTCCAGTTATAATTCCGTGATAAACGCCGGGCTGATTGTACCGATAGGAGATATAGATTCGGCCCTGCTGATTTATATCGCAGAAAAACTCAGCGTGAAATTCAATCTGCTATTTTCGTTAACCCGGCAAATCGCTGTTCCCACACAGGCATATAATAAATACAGAAATCAGTTTCTATCGGTTTCTATTTTGAATTCAATGAACAAGAAATACAATTACGCCAAAGTTCTCGGTATAATAAATGAGGATATTTACATATCCGAACTCGATTTCATATTCGGTGAATCACATATAAGGGGAAGATCTGCTTTGATTTCGCTCAAACGGCTGAAAGAAGAATATTACGGCAAAGTTCCCAATACCGAATTACTTAAAGAAAGGGCACTCAAAGAGGCTATACACGAATTGGGCCATACTTTCGGTATTCACCATTGCATGAATTACAACTGCGTTATGTTCTTCTCAAAAAGCATATCGGATACCGACAACAAAAAAGTCGATTTCTGCGAAAATTGTTTACAGCAGATATCTTGAATAATTATTCTCATTGAATATAACTATAATATTTTAGATTATTTATAGATTTGAATAAGTTTCTTATTCACTAAACAAAAAAAGGGAAAAACCACAACGATTTTCCCCTTTTTTGCAACTAATTTAACAAATTCTTCAAGGTAATGTATAAATTAATTCAAAAACCCTTATTTTAAGTTTGTTCTGATTCTTTTTAACCCAAAACCGATAACCGATAATGACATAAGCATAACCGTACAGGGTTCCGGTACAGTGTTTGATGTTCCTGTTCCTCCAACCGATTCCGCGCTGTAATTAAACATGTTCAACAACAAATTATGGTGATCGCCATAAGCATATGTACCAAAAAAGTTATATGGATCATGAAAGAAGAAAACAGACCCGCGCGTTTCAGTCGGAGCTATAACGGAAACAATAGCTCTGGTATCGAGAATTGTGGAATCTCCGGCCTGAGAGATAGTTGATGCAATATTTGAACCCCAGCTGACAGAATTAACTTTGCCGAACGGCCCATCGGTTATATCCGAAAAAGCGGGGATATCCAGAAAATTTGTTGTAGCCGCGCTACTGCCCGATTGAAACGTAACTCCCCCAAAAAGCGCTCCCACGAGATTAGCGGATTGAATTGACCGCGGATCATAATCCGCCACCACAATAAGGCTACCCCCGTTAAGGACAAAATCGCGCAAACCGTTTGCCTGTGTTTGCGTTAAAGAAGTAGACGCGTCTTCCCCGAAAATCGCGACAAATATGTCCGCATCGGAATAAGTTTGATAATCAAATGAATTTGAAAGTGTGATCGATGTAAATTTCACGTCTTTAACTACCGCAGTGGGCCCGCCGAAATTAGATTCACTCAAAAGGCTTGTCTTTAACCATCCGTCAGTAGAAAAATTAAACGCCGACCTTCCATAATAATATGATTTGATTGTATAGTTCTCTGCAAACGCTAATGAGCTTAGCAAAACAATACCCAATGAGCAAACAAACAGCGGTAGCTTTCTCATTTTTTTGACCCTCCAAGTTTAAACATATAATTTATAACTTATTGCGCTCCAATATGTTATTATACTGTTTCAAATACCTTTTGTCAAATCAATATATTCCGGCATGGCTTGCGTAATAGATATATTAAGTGTATAATATCCATAGATAATAAAATCGGAATAAAGCAATGCTCATTAGAGAATTATAAACATATATAAGGAGTGGAAGATGAAGGGTATATTTTTTCAAATAGCAATAATTATATTATTATCATTTCATACGCCTTCTTTTTCGGCGGAAATAACTTTTTCCGAAAATTTCAGCAGTTATTCAACAATAGACGATATGGAAGCCAACGGATGGATGGTAGATCTATATAATCATAGAGCGACACAACCGTATCTGGATTATTCAATATCCCCAAACTCATTTGCAGTAAATGAATTATATTATGGCACAGAGAACTTTCGTTATGAAACAAGCAGGATATTCCTTGAAGCGCGATACAGGTTACCCGCGCCAATAGACGGTGATTTTAATTTGTCTATGGATTTATCATGGCTCTCGCCAAACAATGCCAATAAACAGGAAATATGGCTTATGTTTCAAAGCCCGGCAGGCGGGCATATCACCGGAGCGCAATATATTGATAACTCAACCGGTTCACAAGGTTATTTATATAGCCGGTTTTATAATTTAGGTTCATCTCCAGCGACATACAGTGATAATTCAACAACCATTGGTTCAGCTACTTCAGATGGTGCCGCTACTATAACCATATCCCGTCAAAACGGTATTTTAACGGTTCGCAACGAATTGACGGAAGCAAACGGAATTCCCGTCGGCAGTAATCCTCCGACAGCTCAAGTATCCACAAATACTTATACTCAACAGGATTTTCAGATTATTTCCATATTTTTAAACGCCTACAAAGATGCATCAATGGGCGATTTGTTTATCCATAATGTTGATTTCACGGGTGAATCCAGCACTTATCAACCCCCTGTCGCCGTTCCCGAACCGTTATCGGCAGTTCTGTTATTTTTCTCCTGCAGTTGCGGTATTCTGAGAATATGTATTCGCAAAAAAATAGAACGAGTATAAAGAAGAAAAACAGAACCAAAAATTGCGCGAAATAGAAGCGTCTGGTTTTATTCTTTTTTACTGATATCAATTATCCAAATTTATTCTTAAAAAAATTGATAGAATTTTCTGGTTTGTTCTTATTCTTCAAATATGTAGCCTTTACAAGTGATAACCAGATTTATTATAATTAGACGCTATATTCATTATCCAGATTTAATAACTGTATATCACATTCTTTAATGGTTTAAATGCGTAAATTATTAAAATATTTATTTTTTTGAGACAAAAAAATTAAGTTTTTTTTCCTTCTGACGATAGCAGTAAAGTCATTGAAATAATTTGTTCAAGGGGAAGTAATCTTTAGTCCTATCTTTTTTTATGCGTAAGATATTAACTATCACTCAGGTAACGTTCAAGGAAATGATCCGCCAGCCGATTTTCGGTGTGGTGTTATTTTTATCGTCTGTTCTGATTTACATAAGTCCATTTTTCTCGATGTTTACTTTGCTCAACAGCGTAAAACTGGTCAGGGATATGGGGTTGGCGACAATTCTTCTTTCCGGTATACTGATAGCGGCATTTTGCGCTTCCGGGCTGGTATTTAGGGAACTTGAGAACAAGACTTCGCTCACTGTTTTATCAAAACCTGTATCCCGGTTTGAGTTTATACTCGGAAAATTCCTCGGGCTCGGATGCGGTACAATGCTGGCGGTAATGCAGATGACTCTGGTTCTGATACTGACTTTGCGAATGGGTGTACTCGATACCGCCGCGGATATTCTGGATAAACCGGTGTTATATTTTCTGAATTCTATTTTGCCGGCAAGTTTTTTGTGGGCGGCATTGTTGAATTATTTTTTTGAAAAACCGTTTACGTCATCGCTGGTGATAACCTTTTTTGTGCTTCTTGCCCTGTCGTTTCTGGCGATATCGGTTATATCGCCTGATTTTCATCTTCAATCGTTCGCGGTTGGAATGGAACTACGTTTATTTAAAGCGGGTATCCTGATTTTTCTTGCTTTGAATATTGTCAACGCGGTCGCGCTTCTGGGTTCGATTCGGCTTAATATGCTGGCGAATATGCTTTTGTGCCTGTCGTTCTTTTTTATGTCGATGACGGTAGATTACTTTTTCGGTAAATTGGCCGCTGAAAATTTTTTTATGCGGTTTCTGTATCTGATTATGCCGAATCTCCAGTTTTTTTGGATCGCGGACGCGTTCCTAAACAATAAAATTGTTTCTTTTTATTATATGGGCGTAACTTTTGCTTATAGTATCGTATGCATTGTATTTGTCCTTATTTTGAGCTGGTTCAGCTTTTCAGAGAAAGAAGTCGCCTGACAAACTGATTATTTTTTCAACAGAATTAACCTGAAATAAATCAATTTTCTTATGAATGATCTGTATCAATCAAACAAAAAGTGGGAATTATCGGCAATATTCGGGTTGTGCATCGAGTTTGCTGTATCTGTGGGTTTGTTTATACTCGGATTATGGCTGAAATCGACAGTTGTTACCGCCACTGCCGTTTATGGTTGCGCGGGCTGTTTTTTGTGGGTGATGGTTTACCTGCACCTGCGACAGGCCCGGCTTGCCGCCGAGGAAAACCAGGATATCTCCGGTACTCCATCTGATCAGGGGCTTTTTCAGGAAGACAAAACCGCAGTTTTTTCCGCCTCCGACAAATTAAGGCAGATGGAAAAAATCTTTTTAACATCAGCCAGCGCAGTATTGGGGTTGATCCTTATATTTCTGGGTTACTATTTTCTTAAAAAAAATATATACGTTGTGGCGATAGACGGCTCAAAACAAAATATCGCCGCGGTAACTTTAATAATCATCGCTTTTTTCAGTTTTCTGACCGGTAAATTCTGCGCTGGGTTATCGTCAGGTTCAAACGCGACTTTTGTGCTGAAATACCCGGCTGGGATACTGCTGAGTGTATCGTTCATTTCGTTTTTCCTGACTGTTTCGTTCATATTGAATTATTTCGGATACTCGTGGGCATATAAATTAATGGGATATTTTGTGCCTGTATGGATGTCACTGATCGGAATCGATTTTATAATTCATATTATACTCGATTTCTATCGCCCCCGTGTAAAAGGGCAGTTCCAGAAACCGCCGTACCAGAGTTTTCTGGCGAATATTCTCTCGCAACCACAGGGTATATTTATCGCGGCGGCTCATTCACTCGATTACCAGTTCGGGTTCAAGATATCGCAAACATGGTTCTACCGGTTTATCGAAAAGATTATCGCTCCGTTAATTTTGTTTCAACTGCTTGTTTTGTATTCGCTAACCACAATTGTCATTATTAAACCGCATGAATGCGGTATTCTGGAGACGTTCGGGTTACCAGACAAACAAAAAGGGATTCTAAAACCCGGATTTCACCTGAAATTGCCCTGGCCTGTCCAGAAAATAAGGGTTATACCGTACCTCAGAATCCAGTCGGTTTTCATTAACCCGGCGGATGAGAAAGAAGACACACTGTTGTGGTGCGTGGAACACCATGAAGACAGGAAAATGCTCCTGTTACCGGGCAAATCCGAACAGGAATCACCCTCCGATAACGAAGGCGTTACGGGAATACCGGTAAACTGGTTATCGGTAACCGCTGAGATACAGTATACGGTAAAAGACCCGTTCAATTATTTATATAACCAGAAAAACCCCGATTCGCTGGTTTATAATTTAAGCTGGAGAGAACTCATAGAGACAGCCTCATCAATAGATATGTTTGATTTTCTCGGCCCGCAAAGAATAACTCTCGGCGAGTCGCTTAAAAACGGTATCCAGACGGAACTGGATAAACTCAAATCGGGTATAGAGATAGTTTTTGTCGGCGTGTATGAACTCCATCCTCCGGCGGAAGTCGGCGAGGCGTTCGAGTCGGTTGTGGACAGCATTGAGGAGAAACAAACAAAGATTTTATCTGCTGAGATTCAGAGAAATAAACTGGTTCCCCGCGCGAAATCGCGGTACAAATCGATCATATCCGAAGCACAATCATATACGGCAGTGAAAAAACTGGTTTCCGAATCGGAGATAGTGGAATTCGAAAACCAGCTTGCCGCTTACACCATATCGCCTGAAATATATATATGGAGACGATACCTCGCCTCGCTTAAAAAAGGTATCGCCGATACCCGCAAGATAATAATCTCGAGCGAAATCAATACCGACGAAACAACAGTTCTGGATTTAATGGAAAAAACTCAACCGGACCTGATGGATATATCCATTACAGGCAAGGAGGATAAATCACAGTGAAAAAGAATTATTTCACAATATTCACAGGATCGCTTCTGGCTGTATTGCTGGGAATGTATCTTATCGCGTATCAGGTTGGCGAATATGAGAAAGTTGTGCTGACAACATTCGGCAAACCGACAAAAAGTATCTGCAAACCGGGTTTGTATTTCAAGTACCCGTGGCCTGTTCAGAAAATATACATATATGATTCAAGACTTATAACCGATGAAGGTGTTTTTGAGGAAACATATACCGGCGACGGCAAAAACCTCATTTTTTCCACCTGTATCGGCTGGCGGATCGATGACCCGCTGAAATTCCTCGAGAGCATAGGCAACATCGACGATGCAAAACGGAATCTGGAAGGTCTTGTGCGCACTTACAAAAACGGAGTGCTCGGCAACCATTCTTTCGCCAACATCATATCAACAAAAAGAGACGATCTGCAGTTTCTGGAAATTGAGGATGAAATAAAAAAACCTGTTGCCGATGAGGCTATTGCAAAATACGGAATCAAAGTCGAGTTCATATACATTACCCGTGTAGGGTTACCGGAACAAACCACCGCCAAAGTGTTTGAGCGGATGAAAAAAGAACGCGAACGGATCGCCGAGCAGTACCGTTCTGAAGGGGAAGCAAAAGCCAACGAAATTAAAGCGGTAGCCATAAGCGAACACGACCAGATTTTAGCTAAAGCCAACGCCGAAGCCAAACGTATCCGCGGCGAAGGCGACGCGTCCGCCGCCCAGTACTATAACAAGTTTGACCGCAACAAAGACCTCGCCGTCTTTCTGAAAAAACTTGAGACTCTGGAAGAAGTCCTAAAAAATAAATCGACCGTTATTCTCAATACACAAACCGCACCATTCGATTTGCTAAACTCAAAACCGGAAGATAAACAGAATCATGGAAACTAAACAAATACAGAATATTGAATTCGATCAGGCCCATGAAGCGCTTGTCGACGCGCTGAGAATCAGTTTTAAACTGCTTCAGGGCGCCATGGTGCTTGTGCTGATCGGGTTTTTATGTTCTGGCATATTTGTTGTCAAACAATACGAAAACGCGATAATTCTGCGGTTCGGTAAAATCGTGGGTACTCCCGCCGACAGAATACTCAAAGCAGGCCTGCACTGGGCATGGCCATACCCTATCGATAAAGTAATAAAAATACCGTCCGGCAGAATACAAAGCATCGACATAAACGATTTCTGGTTCGCGCAATCCGGCGATCAACAAGACACCGCTCCGATGGGCAATACGCGCGAAAAGCACAGTGTTTCGCTCCGCCCCGGGCTCGACGGATATATCGTCTGCGGCGATGTCAATATCGTACACGCCAAATGGAGCCTGCGATACCAGATTATCGATCCGTACCTCTATTACATAAATGTTCAGGACGAAACAAAACTCCTGAAATCGCTCTTTATAAATTCCGTAATCGAAATTTCCGGCAGATCGCAAGTTGATACCGTTCTGCGTACCGGAATAGAACAGTTCAGAAAATCGGTCGAGGCAAGAACACAGCAGTTGCTTGGTTCCATCAACTGCGGAATAAAACTGCAAAGAGTGGATATCCAGCGCGTAATACCGCCTAAAGCGGTTCAGAAATCGTTTGACGACGTCATACTTGCTGAGCAGGAACACAGCCAGAAAATCAACGAGGCAAAATCATTTTCCGCGACAAAAATCAATTCTGCACATGGAACAGCATCGAAAATTGTGTCCGAAGCGGATTCTTACAGGACATATGTAATCGAAGAAGCGAAAGCCGATTCCGATTATTTATCCGAAATACTTTCAAAATACGAGAATAATCCCGATATATTCGCGTTTGTTACTTATCAGAACACAATAAAGAAAATATTGAATAAACTCGACGATAAATTTATTTTCCCGGCCGATCACGGCAAAAAACGGGAACTGAGAATTTTATTGAATAAAAGTTCTAAACAGTAAGGTGAAAAATGGAATTCAAACCGGCTGAAATATCGATAGAATCGCAACAGAAAATGGTAGCACTCCGATTGTGCGCCACATTTCTTGGCGCGACGCTAATTATGAACGCCTATATCGGAACAGGGTTGTTTAAGATATCGGAAGAAGTGGCGGCGTTAAGCGCACTGTTGGGCGCGGTGTTTCTTGGAATACCGGTGATTTACAATTCAGCTAAATCGCTGATTTCCGGCAAACTGCATATGCATGAGCTGGTAGCCCTGGCGATAATAGCATGTTTCGCCCTTGAGGATTACAAAACAGCTGGTATTGTGGCGTTCATAATACTCGGCGCGGAACTTATCCAGAACAGGACAGCGTTAGGAGCCAAGGCCGCTATCGAAGGGTTAATCAAACTTACACCCACGCGGGCGCGCAGAATCGAATCCGGCAACTGCATAACGGAAGTAAACGTATCGGAATTAGCCACCGGAGACATTATAGAAATCCTGCCCGGAGATAACATATCCGCTGACGGCACAATCAAATCCGGTACCGCAACAATAAACGAGGCGAGTATCACCGGTGAATCGCTTCCTGTTGAGAAACAGGCAGGCGATACTGTTTTCGCGGGGACAATCAATCTCGACGGCAGAATAGAGGTTCAGGTTACCCGCGCCGGCGAAGACACGACTTTAGGAAAAGTAAAAAAGCTCATCATGGACGCCGAACAGGCAAAAGCACCCATCATGCGCATTATCGACCGCTATATTACATGGTATACTCCGGTAATACTCATGATTGCGGGAATAATCCTTTTTTTCACCCGCGATATAAACCGCGCGGTTACTGCGCTGGTTGTTACGTGCCCTGCGGCATTGATACTGGCGACACCGACTGCCGTTATCGCGGCGCTATCGTGCGCGGCACGGCTTGGGATTCTCATTAAAAACGTCCATAACCTGGAAACCGCATCCAACATAAACGCACTGATATTTGATAAAACAGGGACACTCACCACCGGCGAATTGTCCGTAACAAAACTAAATCCGGTTGAGCAAACCGAGGATTCCGCCACAGAACTTCTTGCCATAGCAGGTTCCATCGCCCAACACAGCAAACATCCCGTTTCACGCGCGGTGGCATTGATGGCAAAGAAAGCCAATGTGGAATGCAAGCAGACATCAACTGTTCAGGAACAGGCAGGATTCGGCATAAAAGGCGAAATCGACGGTAAAGAAGTTGTGTTGGGAAAAAAAGAATGGTTAACCGCCAACGGAATTATGATTAAAGAAATCAAAACCGAACTGGAACAAGACGGGTTAAGCGTATTATACGTTGCCTGCGGTAAAAAATATTTCGGATGGATAGGGCTTGAAGACAAACCACGCGAAGAAGCCAGATCTGCAACCGCCGAACTATACGATCTCGGTATAAAAAAGATAATCATGCTCACCGGCGACCGCGAATCGGTAGCGAAAAAAGTTGCCGACAGCCTCGGTTGCCGTGAATACAAAGCGCACTGTTTACCTCAGGAAAAACTGGATGTCGTAACCGGTTTACGATCTAAAGGGTATACCGTAGGCGTAATCGGCGACGGTATAAACGATGCTCCCGCCCTTGCGGCAGGCGATGTCGGTATCGCCATGGGCGCAGTCGGAAGCGACATCGCCATAAACAGCGCATCAATTTCGCTTATGAACAACGATCTTCTCAGGTTGCCGTTTATTATAAAAATATCCAAAAAAACAAGGTCTGTAATTTACCAGAACCTCGCGGCAGGGCTGGTCTTTATCGTAGCCGGACTGCTTGCCGCCGGATTCGGATACATAAATCCCACAGTCGCAGCTATTTTGCACAACGTAGGCGAATTTGTGGTAATTTTCAATAGCGCCAGAATCGTAAGGTTCGGCGAGGATTTAACTTAATAAAAGAGGATTCTTTTAATGTCATCGCAAACTATCGTAAAAGCGGTTGAACTTTCAAAAATATTCAAGGATTTCTGGGGCCGCCCCAAGGTAAAAGCGGTTGACAGAATCAATATCGAAATAAAAAAAGGTGAAGTCTACGGATTGCTCGGTCCGAACGGCAGCGGGAAATCAACCACACTCAAAATGATGCTCGGTTTGCTGTTCCCGACAAAAGGGAAAATAACCATTTTCGATAAACCCGTAACCAATGTCAAAGTTAAAGAAAAAATCGGGTTTCTCCCTGAAGAATCGTACCTTTACGGATACCTTACCGCCAGAGAAACGCTCAAATTTTACGGCAACCTTTTTAACATAAGTTCATCCGCTATCGATAAACGAGCCGATGCTCTCCTTGAGATGGTCGGGCTCGGCAAAGCCGCCAAACGATCGGTGAAAGAGTTTTCCAAAGGTATGGCAAGACGGTTGGGGCTCGCTCAGGCTCTCATAAACGATCCCGAACTGATTTTTCTCGACGAACCGACTTCAGGGCTCGATCCTATCGGCACACGTCAAATAAAAGATATGATCATCGACCTGAAAAATAAAGGGAAAACCATATTGCTCTGCTCTCACCTTCTTGCGGACGTGGAAGACGTCTGCGACAGGATATCGATTCTATACGGCGGCAAAATCAGGGTTGAAGGACAGGTAGGCGAACTGTTAAAAAAAGAGGATTCCATCCAGATAAACCTCCCGGAACTTAAACCGGAAACTATCGCGGAAATAAAAAAAATCATTTCCGAATCCGAAAACGGTACTGATTTTAAGATCGAACACCCGAAAGACAGGCTGGAAAACTTTTTCCTAAAAGTTGTCAGACAAGCTGTTGACGAAAAATCCGAAACCGCCGGCGCTCAGCTCAGTTTCAAACGCGAAACAAAAGAGGAAGATAATATAGCGCCCCAACAGGAAAAATCTGCCGACAAAGAATTAATCAAACAGCTACTCAACAAGGAAAACAAATAACCGATGAGGCCGATTCTAAGCATAGCTTATAAAACACTTCTGCGGGCGTTTCACGATAAACTGTTTCTGGTATTGTCGCTGATTTTCATTATCGCGCTTCAGTTTATGCCTCTGATGCTTCATGGTGATGGTACCGCCTCGGGGCATCTGCGAATATACATTACGTATTCGCTGAATTTCATTATATTTTTCCTGTCGTTGACGGCGATATTTCATTCCAGCAACTCGATTTTCGAGGAGATCGACAAAAAACAGATTTTTATGCTGGTTTCAAAACCTGTTTCGCGCTGGAAAGTGGTTGCAGGGCACTGGATGGGTGTAACCGCACTCACAGCGATTATGCTCACGGTATCCTCCGGAATGAATGTAGCTGGTATTAAATGGGTTATGTCGATTTATAAAAAAGATATGCCGGCAAAAGAACTTGAAAATATAAAATCAAATATATTCAGCGCGAAAAAAACCGTCGCGCTAAACGCTCCGAACATAGAATCTCGAGTAGAAGAAGAAGTATTGAAATGGAAACAGGACAATCCCGGCAAAGATCTCGATTACAATATACTCGACGGTATAGAAAAATCGGTCAAACGCAAACTATTTTACACAATATACTGTGTACCGCCAAGATATGAGCGCTCATGGACAATCGGCGGTTTAAGCGATGTATCCACAGGTTCAATAACTGTGCGTTATAAATATTTCTGTTCACAAAATCCTGCCAACGCACAGGTTATGGGCAGATGGTCGTTCGGAGACAAAAAAGATCCGAACCATATCAAGGTTATTACGGAAAAAACACCGGAAACATTTCATGATATTAAAATACCGGCGTCACTGATCGACAAAAACGGCAACCTGCCGATATCTTTCCTGAACCTTACTGAAGAGCAGATTACACTTATATTCCCCGAAAAAGACGGGATTCAGGTATTATATGAGAGCGGTAACTTTATCATGAATTACCTGAAAGGGATACTGCTCATTTTATGCCAGCTGAGTTTTCTCGCAGCAACGGGAGTGATGTTCTCCACGTTCTTATCGTTTCCGGTAGCGTGCCTGATGACCTTGTTTGTATATGGTGTGGGATCCGATGCAACATATTTTATCCAGGCGCTTACTCAAAGCGGTGATCAGGTATCTACTCTTGTGCATATCGGGCAAGAACAACCGCAATCCGTAATAACATTTATGCAAAAAGTGCTCGGTTACCTTATAGATTTCGCGTTTCCGCATTTTGATAAAATCGATCCTGTGACGAATTTAACCGACGGTATTTTTATCGGGTATAATATGTTGTCATACGGATTAATAATGCTGAGTTTGCTCAAGTGTTCGCTGATTCTTGTTTTCGGTAGTTTAATTTTTAACAGGCGCGAGGTCGCAAGGCCTCTCATATATTGATTATGAATAAAAAGATCCTAAAACTCATTTTAATTTTCGCGATTATCTTATCCGTTGCGGGAATAAATTCCGTTATCGTGCCCAAAATGAACAGGGCGCGCCAACAGGAAGGTATTACGCGCAATATGCCGCTGGATAACGCTCCGCCGCAATATGTTGTCGCAGTAAACCTGCTTGGCGGGTTGCGCTGTATCCTGATAGATATGCTGTGGGTTCGCACAATGAAACTGCGTGAGGAAGGCAAATTCTTCGAGATGGCACAACTCTACAAATGGATATGCGAACTCGAACCGCAAATAGAAGAAATATGGACGCACAACGCATGGAACATGGCTTACAACATCTCATACGAAATGCCGTTTGAGCAGGACAGATGGCGATGGGTAAAACGTGGTATTGAGCTTCTGCGCGACGAAGGGCTCAAATACAACTCGCAAAGCGCCCTTATCCGCCGGGAAATCGCTTGGTTTTATCTCCATAAGATCGGCCAGCAGTGGGACGACATGCACTTTTTCTACAAAAAACAGCTGGCTATAGAGATGAATAAACTCATAAAATCACCCAATGAGATAAAAGTTATGGCGCAACTCCCCGATTTCAAGGTTTTTTTGAATAAGTACCCGCAAATAAACAGTTTCTGGTTAAAAATAAACGGCAACGATATAAAAGATTATTCCGAATTCGCGACTAAAATATCGGGTAAAGATTTTCCCACCCGGTACAAAAACGATATCAGCCAACCTGATTTTGATCTGCTTGACAGGGTTTTGCGGGCAAAAGAGCTCAGGGAAAAATACAAACTCGATCTGAAAACAATAACCGAACTGATGGACAAATTCGGCCCGTTGGATTTCAGGTTGCCTGACCCACACGCTATCTACTGGGCATACGAAGGGAAAAAATACGCTCCTGCAAAATACTCTATCTTTTACGACAGGATAATATATATCGCCATGCAATCAATATTCAGACGAGGCAAACTTATTCTTATCGAGGAAGATAACGACACGCTCTATATCACCGAACCCGACAGGCGGTTCATCGAACCTATGAACAGATTGTACGAATCTTTATTTGTTCAATACAAAGATACACCATCGAATCTGAAAAACGTGAAAGCCTCATATTATTATTTTCTAAAAGAGGCGATAGTTCTGATGTTCACTTTCAACGCCCCGAAAGAATCGCAGAAATATTTTAAGATTCTGGCAAAAGACTACCCGGACAAAGTAAAAAACACCGATTATATGCATTTTGTGCTGTCTGAATTTCAAAACACTGTCAAATTCGGCAACTATGATCAGGTAAAAGCGCTTGTATTCAACCTTGTTCGCCAGTCATACTGGAACCTCGCCCTCGACAATACCGACGAATATAACGGTTACTTAAACCTTGCCAAAATCATAATTAACCAGTACGAAAAATCCGTGGGGAACCAGAACAGATTGAAATTTCCACCATTAGATATGATCCGTCAAAAAGTAGTTGAGGACGCGCTGAACAATGGATTCCCGCAACAGCTTAAATCCTCATTGCGCAGAAAAATAGAAACTAATTTGAATTGAGCGTAGCGTAAAAAATTATTTTTTGTCCCGTTTTTCGAGGTTCACCGCTGTATCAAGGCCGTTATCGATCTGGCGCGTAAAAACCTGTGCGGGTAAAAAAACATACTCAAATGTTTTGGTTATACCGCCCTGAAGTTCGGCTTCATTATGGGCACAACCGCCAGAGATTACAGACGAGATTAAAACAAATAAAAGTAAAATAATTATTCTCATTCAGGTTACCTTTTTGATTCTGCAAACATCGAATTTAGAATATAATAACCAATCGCTTTTATAGAGGCAATATTTATTTTAATAAAACTGCCTAACTGCTTTTCTCGCGTTGAATCTATTTAAAACTCGTTTATTTTTCTATTAATAATTTTTTGAAAATTTTTTCAATAATATTCTTCTCTGTTAAATACAAATAATTTTGTATCACAAATATTTTTGTGATCACATGCTTATATATCTATAATACAAATATTTATAATTACATAATATTCATTATAACAAAATATTTTGTTATTTATATATTGTGCGTGAATATTGTCTGTATTACATATAACCCTATATATCAATATGTTACGATATTCTTATATAACCTGGCATGGAATATGGTATATAAATAACCATTGATGCAAAAAAATCCGCTGAATACGTGAAATGGAGTAATTGAAGGTTTTGGAGGAAAGTGAATATGATAAAAGTTATGTTGATAGCAGAGAATGATCCGTTGTTGAGATCTTTATTGAGTCATGTGATAAGCACTATCGGTTGTGTTGCCGTATTTGCTACCGACGGTATAAGCGCGCTCAGAACTATTGAAGAAAACAAACAATATGGGTGCTCGATTTCGCTTGTGATAACTGATGTTGACCTACCCGGTATTGACGGGCTTCAGCTGATAAAACAGACCGCAATTTCAAAGAAGGAGATACCATTTATTGTTATAACAGCTTCAGACAGGGAAAATGAGGTGAAATTATTGTCAAAGGAAATGAATTTTGATTATATAACTAAACCATTTGATATAAAGGATATTATAGATATGATAAATAAACACGGCATTTGAGTATGAGTATTAAATAAAACACCGGAAGGATACCCGAGCCCAAAAATTCCTTCCGGTGTTTTTTTTTAGACAATATCTTTTTCCGCTTCCATTATTATCTGAAAAGCTTCCTGTGAATTTCCGGCCGAGATAAGTTTTTTTCTGAAACTGGCGCTTTGCGATAGTTTGGCGATATTTGCCAAAGCCCTTACGTGTGGCCCGGACATTGTAGGCGGAGCCAGCAGAAGGAAAAACAGATGTGACGGTTGTCCATCGAGTGAATTGAAATCGATTCCATCCTGAGATATTCCCAGAGCACCGACAAGTTGAGCCACTGCAGAACTTTTCCCGTGAGGGATAGCGATACCCGATTCAAGGCCTGTGCTTTGCTGAAGTTCGCGGACCATAACGTCCTGATATGCTTGTTCCGCATCCGTTAGCAAACCCTGGTTATCGATAACTTCTATCATTTGGCGGATTATGTCTTCTTTGTTTGAGTCGATAATTCCGACTTTGATTAAATCCGGTGTAAGTAATTGAGATAATTTCATGATAAAGAATCCTTTATTGCTAAAAAAAGATTAATCACAAGTTTTCGTACATCCATTTAATTTCATCCCGTGATTTTACTACAATCACCGGGCATGGCGAATGGCGGAAGGTGCGTTCGCTTTCGTTATAATAAAAATCGCGCCTGCTTTCGGGTTCTTCCAGTTCGCCCATAACAAGAATATCTATGTCTTCCTGTTCGATTATTCGTATAATTTCTTTATAAATCTCGCCTTTAAGAATTTCGGTCTCGATAAATACGCCTTTGGCTTCCGCCAGATTGCGGACATAATTCAAATACCGATGCCCGTCTTCCTCAAGGGACTTTTCGTAATCCATTTCTTCCATTTTTACAAATATTTTTGCGCGTGTTAATTCCTCTAATGTTTTTATATCCACAACATAAGCGCCAACTAAAGTACAGTCCAGCCATTTAGCCATACAAACCGCGTATTGAGCCGCTAAGATCGATTCCTGTGATCCCTCGACGAAAATCATTATTTTCTCGGGTCTCATTTTAAATGACATATTAATCATCCTTTAAAATTTATTATTATTTATTTTTTCAACCGTTTTTTTATAAGTTTCAGCACAAAAAACGATTCCCGCTCGGATTCCTCAAGAACATTATTAATATATGATATCGTTTCCTCGTAATCCGGTAAATATATTTTTTCCAGAGCGTTGACCCTGCGTGTAGTTTTCTGCGCTTCTTTAGCCAGCCTGTAAACCGAAATTTTCGTTTGCGCGAGTTTGGCGAGGGTATCTAAGATCTGGCGGAATTTTGATACGGCCTCGTCGAGGGATACATCGGTATCGAGAAAACTGTAGTACGGTTTTTTCTCCGATACGAAAACGTCGACCACAGGTAGTGGCAATCCCATAACTTTTCTTGATGACAAAGTTACTTTCGGTTCAATGTTTATTGTTCTGGCGATATTTTTCAGTTTATCTTTACCGAGAATAACAGTGGCTTTATCGAGTTCTTTGTATGCTTGTGCAAAAAGTTTGTCGACATTGTCGCTAATTTCAGCGGCGGTAGCGACCATACCCATAAGTTCGGCAATGATGATCTCGCGTTTCTGATCGAGCAGATCGTGTCCTTCGCGTGCAAACTTATGGTTTTGTTTCATGTTAAGCAAATTGGTTTTTGTAGGCGCGACTTGAAATTTAGCCATAGTTTTTATTTCCCGTAAAATTTATTAATTTCTTCTTCGGTCATGCGGTACAGTTCTTCTTTAGGCAACATCGACAGCACTTTCCATCCGATATCGAGTGTGGTTTCAATATCTCTGTTTTCGTTTTCTCCCTGTGACAGGAAATCGTGTTCGAAAGTTTCACCGAATTCGAGGTATTTATGATCGATTGGTGTCAGTTCTTCTTCGCCGATAACCGATGCGAGTGCGCGAACATCTTTTACTCTTGAGTATGCGGCAAACAACTGGCTTGCCACATGGGCGTGGTCGTCTCTTGTCATACCCGGCCCGATACCGTCTTTCATCAACCTTGACAGAGATGGCAACCCGGCAATAGGCGGGTATATGCCTCTGCGCGAGAGTTCGCGTTCGAGCACTATCTGTCCTTCGGTGATATAACCTGTCAGATCAGGAATCGGGTGAGTGATATCGTCGTTGGGCATAGTCAGAATCGGAACCTGTGTAATTGAGCCTTCAGCACCCTGAATAATACCTGCGCGTTCAAACATTGAGGCAAGATCGCTGTAGAGATAACCAGGATATCCTTTTCTGCTGGGTATATCTCCGCGCAAAGTCGATATTTCT
This sequence comes from uncultured bacterium, assembly GCA_964451165.1. Lineage (GTDB taxonomy): Bacteria > Auribacterota > Auribacteria > Auribacterales > Auribacteraceae > CAYVGJ01. The sequence continues at coordinate 13,639 of CAYVGJ010000025.1, read as the reverse complement.
CTCAAGCTCTCGCAGTAGTTTGACATATCTGTCATTATTACGAGCACATGCATATGTTCATTAAACGCCAGGTGTTCGGCGATAGTAAGAGCGGTTCTCGGAGTAACGAGCCTTTCGATCGGCGGATCGTCAGCGAGGTTAAGAAACAGCACCACGTTTTCCAGTGCGCCTGTTTCCTCGAAATTTTTGATAAAATACTGGGCAACATCGTATTTGATACCCATTGCGGCAAACACAACGGCAAAACCGGTTTCTTCTCCGCGAATTGTTGCCTGGCGGGCAATCTGCGCGGCGAGCTTGTTGTGAGGCAATCCGCTGCCGGAGAAAATCGGAAGTTTTTGCCCGCGGATAAGTGTATTCATCCCGTCTATGGCGGATATACCAGTCTGGATGAATTTGCGCGGGTAATCTCTCGCTGTCGGATTAATGGGAATGCCGTTTATGTCGAGTTTGTGGTCGCCGATAGGCGCGGGGAGCCCGTCTATGGGTCGTCCTACTCCATCGAATACTCTACCGAGCATATTTTTTGTTACCGGCAATTCCAACGGGTGTCCTAAAAACCGAACTTTCGTCTCTTTCAGCGACAACCCCATTGTCCCTTCAAAAATTTGTACTACAGCCAGATTTTCCGCTGTCTCAAGTACCTGTCCGAGCCTTTTTTCCCCTTTCGGATCGGTTATTTCAACAAGTTCGTTAAAACCAACCTGATGTATACCGTTTACAATAATCAGCGGCCCTTCGACGTGGGATGTAGTACTGTATTCTCTTTTTGTAAGAAAATCGTTATTCATAGTTATTGTCCCATTTCATTAAAAGCCTGTTCCATTTTTTGTTGTAACTCATCGAGTTTATCGACTTCCTCGTTGGATATGGTGAACTTCATTCGTGCTATATCCCTTACAACGCTTAGATCTTTTATCTGAATCAGGGTAAACCCTTTTTTGATCAGGTTCAGCCCGCCTTTATAAAAGGTTAGAATAATTTTCATCATTTTAAATTGTTTGGATACTACAGAGAACATGTCGATTTTATCGAACGCGTTTTGCTGGAGAAACACGTTTTTAAACAATGTGCAAACTTCAAGCACAAGCCTCTGTGTATCCGGCAGAACATCCGGGCCTACAAGTTTTACGACTTGCTGGAGTTTGCTTTCCTGCTGGAGCAGATCCATAACTTCGTTTCTTAATTTTCTCCAGTCGGGATCGACATTTTGTTCCCACCATGGGCTTATGTCGTCGACATATTCGCTGTACGAATCGAGCCATGATATAGCCGGGTAATGGCGTGAATTTGCGAGGTTTCTGTCGAGCGCCCAGAACGCGCGTACAAACCGTTTTGTATGTTGTGTTACAGGTTCGGAGAAATCACCTCCCGGGGGAGAAACCGATCCGATAAGTGTAACTGAACCTTCTGAATTGGAATATGTTTGAACTCTCCCGCCTCGTTCGTAGAATCCCGCCAGGCGAGTGGGTAGATACGCTGGAAACCCTTCATCGGCTGGCATTTCCTCAAGGCGCCCTGAGAGTTCTCTTAATGCTTCTGCCCATCTGGAAGTAGAATCGGCCATAATAGCCACGTTGTAACCCATATCCCTGTAATATTCGCCCATGGTTATCCCGGTATAAATTGACGCTTCTCTTGCCGCGACAGGCATATTTGACGTGTTAGCAATAATGATGCTTCTATCCATGAGCGGTTTATTTTTGCGCGGGTCGATAAGTTGAGGAAACTCCATTAGTACATCGGTAATTTCGTTACCTCGTTCGCCGCATCCGATAAATATGATCAGGTCGGCGTCACACCATTTAGCGAGCGATTGCTGGATCATGGTTTTTCCTGTACCGAATCCGCCGGGAACAGCTACGGTTCCCCCTTTTGGTATTGGGAACAGAGTATCTATAACACGCAATCCGGTAATGAGCGGCAAACTCATATCTTTTTTGCCCATATGAGGCCTTCCCATACGAACCGGCCAACGGTGGTACATTTTCAGTTTGACGTTTCCGGCAGGTGTTTCAACAGTGGCGATATCCTGGTCAATGGTGTATTCGCCTTCAGGTGCGATATCTATTATTTTCCCGCTGATTTTAGGCGGTACGAGTATTTTATGGAGCATCAGCTCGCTTTCTTTAACCTCGGCGATTATCGCTCCTTGTTCAACGGTATCACCGTTTTTAACTACCGGAGAAAACTTCCATTTTTTCGATCTGTCGAGTGAATTGACGTTTATACCGCGCTGAATAAACGCGCCATGATCTTTTTTTATCCTTTCGAGGGGCCTCTGGATACCGTCATAAATACTTCCTATCAATCCCGGCCCGAGTTCTACCGATAACGGCATACCCGATCCATAAACCGGATCGCCTGGTTTTATTCCGGTAGTATCTTCATAAACCTGAATGCTTGCGTTTTCTCCGTCAATACGCACAATTTCCCCAATAAGCTTTTCCTGGCCGACCTGCACCAGTTCAAGCATCTGCGCAGACTTTAATTTTGTCGCTTCAACAAGCGGCCCGACTACGCGTTTTATTTGTCCAATAGGTTTATCCACCGGTAGTAGCTCCTTATTTAAATAATCTTTCGTTTATATACGCCCTGATTTCATCGATCTGAGAATTGAGTTTTTCCTGTAATGTGTTGTTTATCTGAATAGATCCATCCATTGTGCGGATTATAAATCCGGAACCATTGTGTTTAGCCGCTTCAAGCTGAAACGATATCCTGCGCCCGCTTTTTGAGGATATTTCTTTTTCCGCTTCCCTCAACACTTCCGTAACGAGTTTTTCCGGATCGTTTTTACCGGCAATTACGCTGATTTTGGTTTCTTCCAATTGCAACGCGGAATTAATAAGGCTAACTTTAAGGTATTTTCTATAATCCGGTCCTGAAGAAAAGACTTTAAGCTCATTTTTCGCTCCGGCTAATATCTGGCCGATTAATTCTTCCTCTTTTTTTAGAATGAGTTTCCGTTTTTCAATCTGAATTGAAGACATGACTTTTTTTTCTATCTGTGAACAATCCTGGTTAGCACGTTCTATAATCTTTTTCGCGTTCCCTTCAGATTCCTGAGTGGCAAGCTGTATACGTTGTTGCGCGGAAGTTTTTGCTTTCTGCAGTAACGATTCAGCTTCTTTGTTTGCCTCTTCGATTATCTGATTGTACATTAAACCAACTGATTCCGGTTGCATGGAGATATATCCTCAAACTAATTTTTATATATTAAATCCCAACGACGATTTCAGTAGATCACGTATGGATTTTTTACCTTTTACCGGTCCTTGCCTGTCGGGAATCTCAAGGAGTAATGGGAAATCTCGTTTCAGAATGATTTCCTCGACTTTATCCCTGACAGGTTCAAGGAGCCTGTCGCTTATAAGTATAATCTTGATCTGCTTTTTCATAGACTCGTTGATAACCCGCAAGGTGTCTTCCTCACTGGATACAACCTCGCCGGGGATACCTACCAGTCCCAACCCCAACACCATATTTTCGTCACCGATCACGTAAAAATCCATATATTACCTTATTTACTTTAAATATGCAATATTATACTATATTTTACCGAGAATCATCAATGCTAAAATTACGCCGTATATCGCGATACCTTCCGCCAACCCGACGAATATAAGCGCTCTTGCCGCCATTTCCGGTCTTTCGCCGATAAGCCCGACAGCCGCCGCGCCCACGTATCCGACAGCCACACCAGCGCCTACAGAACCGAGCCCTACCGCTAAAGCCGCCGCGAGAAATCCCCATTTCATTACGGTAGCTTTTTCCGGAGTCAGAGCGGTAACGGCGGCGGTACCGGTTTCCTGGGCTCCTGCGTAACCCGCCACAAGAATGGCGCCGACATAAACTATTGCCATCAGGCATATTACCCCGAACAATCTTTTTACTACGAAATTCATTGTAATCTTTCCTTTGAGCATAATACCCTCCTTTTTACTCATTTTCATTTAATGATAATGGTTTATATAAAATTCCTTCGCTATCGAAAAATTTAGAGAAAAACTCGTAATACTCAAGCCTGATTGCCTGAATGGTAACCACCATGCCTTCAAGTATCAGGATCAATATGTTGCCGAAAATATAGACTATCCATGTGAGAATACCGCTGTAATTAGTATCTTTCACCATAGCCACTAAAGTAAATATCGCCATAAACAAACCGGCGTGGCTTAGAGCGAAAGCGCCTACCCTTATATAAGAAAACGTATTGGCAAGATAATTTGAGAAAATCTCGTAGACTTCGAATACATAATCCATGACATACTCGCCTATAGAAGCATGATGGGTTTCTTCCTTACTGACATATTGCTGGAAATATCGTTTAAAAAATAGAAGAATTACGGGAACTCCTATAAATATGAATATTGTCCAGCCGGAAATTTTATGGCCGAGGAAATACGATTTAAAAATTATCCCTACTGCCGACCAGTATATCAACCCTCCGAGCAATCCGGCTTTGTCGAATATGGCTTTTGTCCAGTTGCGTGTTCTGATGGCGTTGATTACGTTAATCATAATACCGATAGTGATCATGCCGATACCGAAATACAGGCTTGTGGATAACAGTTTGTTCACGTCGCGCATTGGATGAAGCCATAGAGCGGGAATCAGTTCTTCGTTGCCGAATATGCTTCCATACATAAACCCGAATACAACTGATGTTATTCCGCAGTACGTTATAAGAACACCGACCTGGCGCACGGCTCTTTTGAATTTTTTCGTCAATGCCATCCACGCCCCGATAATCAGGAGAACCAACCCGTCGCCGATATCGCCGAACATACAACCGAACATGAGCATAAAACTGAACGCCAGAAACGGTGTAGGGTTAATAGTTCCGTAACTCGGTATTCCATAAGCTTTAACGAGCATTTCAAACGGTTTTATCAGGATATTGTTCCTGAACTGGAACGGAATTTTAACTTTTTTAGCGGCTAACGTTTTTGAATCAATAGTTTCCGCGTAGAACCTGCCTGAAGTAGCTGTTTTTATTTTTTCAAGAAGTGCATCAATGTTTTCTTCAGGTACCCATCCTGAGATTACGCATGTCCGCTCGGTTTTTTTAAAATATTGTTGTGATTCAAGTTTGAGTATCTGGAAATTGACGTAATGGGCGATAGGGGGTATTTCATTTTTTATTTTTTCAAAAAGTTCGCCCTGTTTTTTTTCAATCAGCTCGATTTCTTTTTTTGTGTTGTCATAATTTCTTTTCAGGCGCTGTACTACTTGTTGAGGTTCGCCTTTTAGTTCCGCAGGTATGGACGTAAGTTGAAAATTAAGTTCCTGCAGGAACTTATTTAGCGCGGCGGTATCTCTTTTGAATACAAAAAGAATGAATGTAGTCCATTGGGGTGTTTCCGATACGGGTACAAACAGGCTCGGCATTTTCTGAAGATGATCGCGAAGCTGACGCATATTCACTGTAGGCACCTTGCCGATTATCTGATCCAGAACCGAGTAACCGGGAACATTCATCAAGTCGAGGAAATTTTTAAATTCAGCGTATTTGGTATCGACTTCTTTGATCGAGTCGAATTTATTTTCAAGTACGTTTTTTCTGCCGGTAATATTGGTTATTTGTGTCTCGAAATTGTTTATTTCGGTCCGCATATTGAAAATATCGAATTTTTCAGGATGGGCCTTGATTTTCTCAAATACCTGGGGATCATATTTCTCCTCAAGGTTAGCGATTCCCGAAATTTTTTTTATTTTGCTGTGCAGTTCCCTGTATTCCTGCAACGAAGCGGCGTTATAAAACCCGCCAAGCCCTCCGGCGGATAAATCCGGTATGGAATCGATGTTTACCGGATGCAGGCATTGCTGTTCGATAATTATATCGTTTACAAGAGGTAAATCTTCACTCATAACAATAACATTAAGGAGTTTCATCCTATAAAATCCCTCGATTATTTTTTAATAGCCGGGTTGTTTCCCCAGTACGGTTTAAATTCGTCTTCAGCACCAAGATAAAGCGACCAAGCCAAAGACCGGACTTGTTTCAGTTCCCACCTGTTAAGCATCACATACGCCAGCGGCACACCCATAGTAAATGGATACCCTGAGAAAATACTGCGTATTTGTCTGTGAAACAACTCAAACAGCAGTTCGTCTATCAGCATCATAGCAGGTTTAATATCGGGCATTTTCAGAATCTCGGATAACCTGTCGAAAGGGGTGCAGGCGATTTTGGCGAGAAATTCTTTCTGCTCAAAATTCGCGTAGGCGTCAAAACATTTATTATAACTTAAATTCGCGCCGTTATTATATATTATATGTTCGATCATTTCCGGCGAAATGTGATAATAGAATTTACTGCGGATCATGTTTTTTATATTGAGAATATCTATTTGAAGTCCGAACAATTTCTGGACAGATTTTTTATCCGAACCAGACAGTTTATCTATTTCAAGCCAGATTCTTCTGAACAGGTCTTTTTCCAGAGCCACCTCAAAAAAGAATAGCGCCTGAGTTTTTTTATAGATCATCCTTGCGTTACCCAACGCCGCCCCAAACGGATTCATCGGCAGAGACAATATCAGTTCCTCAACCGGCATTTCATAACGATTGAATATATCCCAGTCGATTATATGCCTGCCCGACAATATATCCGGATCCGGTTTTTCGAACGTTATTTTTTTCTTCCAGCACCGCAACCCCCGTTTTATCTGATCGATATCATATTCTTCTGTGAGTATTCCCATAATTTCAGCGGGAGTTCCGGATAAAAAGTTTTTTATTCTTTTTTCAGTAAAAGCGCTTTCCGTAACTATCGTTTTATCAAGTAACCGCACAAATTCCTCGGGAGTGGTATTTTTCGTCCATTTTTCGTAACGTGTCCCTTCAAGTTTCGCCATCAGCGAAGGCAAATCTTTGCACGAAAGCATCGACTGCCACTTTTCGGAGTCGAGAAGCTGTGAGAGCATCGCTCTTACTTTCGCATTTATATTTGCGTATAATCCGATAGCACACATTTATTCAATAACAACCTTTTTGATTATTTCTTTAATTATTTCAGGGACAGCGGATTTTTTAGCTTCGATCATGGCTGATGTTTCTTTTTCTGCCAAAGCGAGGATTTCATCTCGTTTTGTTTCCGCATCAACACGCGCGCAGGATATTAACCGGTTTGCCTGCTCATTTGCTTTGCGTATGGATTCGTCTCTGGTTTGTTTTGCCTGAATATCAGCCTGAATAGAGATTTGTTCAGATTCTTTTTTAGCTTGCGCGACAATATCTTTCGCTTTTTTTTCCGCATCAAGCAACCTGGATATTATTTCTTTCATAACAAGCCCTCTTATTTTTTAACTGAATCATTATGCATATTTTTCAAAAAAATAAAAGAAAAAAAATTGTTATTTACCGAAAAACAATAGAAATACTTGTATAAATAAGGTAAATAACGGAAATGAATGTTTATTTATTTTTTTTATTGTGAGCCGATTCAAAATAACCATGCGAAAAAAATAATCAATAAAATTACCGCTATTATTACCGCTATTAACCCGCGATTGCTGTTTGCCAGAAAACTAAGAGGGCCGTAAGATACGTCAAGGAGGCGCCCGCAGTAAAAACACCGCAGGTTTTCTTCAGGCACGATTTGTTTGCAGGACGGGCATTTTCTAATTTTATCCATAAATAGATTTGTCCTTGTAAAAAAAATGAAAGCGGAATTATAGCATAATCCCGCTTTCATTATCAATTCAATATTTTTATTGGCGTATTACAGTCTGGGTAAATAATGTTTCAATTCATATTCGCTTATGTGAATTCTGTATTTATCCCATTCAATTCTTTTATTCTCGATGAATTTCTCAAAAATATGATCTCCGAGAGTTTCTTTTACGAGATCGCTTTTTGCGGTAAGATTGACAGCCTCTTCCAAACTACCCGGCAATGAGGTTATTCCTCTCTCTTCTCTTTCTTTTTCGCTCATCTCGAAGATATCTTCTTCTATCGGATCGCGCAACTCATAATTTTCCTGAATTCCTTTCAATCCCGCGGCAACCATAACAGCGAACGCCAAATACGGATTGCATGACGGATCAGGACAACGCAGTTCACAACGCGTAGCTTTCTCATTGCCCGGTTTATACATAGGCACTCTGACTAAAGCCGACCTGTTTCTCTGCGCCCAAGACACGTAAACCGGCGCTTCATAACCCGGTACAAGGCGTTTGTAAGAATTGATCCACTGGCAAAGAACCGATGTTATTTCCGGAGCGTGCGCGAGTAAACCGGCTATATATGATTTTCCTTCTTTAGACAGATGTTTCGGATCGCCTGCATCAAAGAAAGCGTTTTTATTGCCTCTGAAAAGCGACTGGTGAACATGCATACCGCTTCCGTTTTCGCCGAATAGCGGTTTAGGCATAAACGTGGCGTAAACACCGTTTTTCATGGCGATCTCTTTTACGACCAGTTTATATGTCATGGCGTTATCAGCCATGGCAAGCGCGTCGGAATACCTTAAATCTATTTCATGCTGGCTTGGAGCGACTTCGTGATGGCTGTATTCTACTTTTATACCCAATTTCTCAAGTGTAAGCACGGTTTCCCTTCTTAAATCCGAAGCGACATCGAGCGGAGTTAAATCAAAATAACCTCCTTTATCGAGTATTTCCGTTCCACCGGAATTTTTGAAATAGAAAAATTCCAGTTCCGGGCCAACATAATATGTGTAACCCAGATCGGCTGCTTTTTTAATTACTCGTTTCAACGCTCCGCGCGGATCGCCTTTGTACGGATTGCCATTCGGTTCCAGAATATCGCATACCATTCTCGCAACAGCGGGTTCGTCCGGTCTCCATGGCAAAAGCCGAAAAGTCGATGGATCAGGCATAGCTATCATATCACTCTCATATATTCTCGCGAACCCTTCTATCGACGATCCATCAAAGCCCATACCCTCAGACAACGCGCCCTCAAGCTCATCATAGGTTATCGCAAAACTCTTTAGAGCACCCAAAACATCCGTAAACCACAACCTGATGAATTTAACATTGTTTTCCCTGGCTTCTTTAAGAACCATTTCCTTCAAATTATCACTCATTTTTATCTCCTTTCTTTATCATTTCCACAAGGGTTATAATTTTTTATTTCCCGAACCTCACAAAAAGAATATTAAAAAAATTAACCGTAAGAAACATTTTTTTTCAATCATCCTTTCCATAATAAAAATCTGAGCTCATTAAAAAAAAATTATGATCAACCTATTATTATTATATATGATTAAGTATATATATATCGATATTAATGGATAACATTTAATATAGTTAAAAGTAAATCGGGATGTTGTTATAGGCATCCGTTTTTAAATATTCTTAATTCCCTTGATCTGAGAGAGTAATCGCCATAAGCAATAAAGTTTTCTATGCAAATTCACCGATTCAGGGCAAACATAACCCTGATATTGCCTAAACCGGTTTATCATGTAATTCATCATGAATTCGCTAACTTTTTTAGTTTCGGGAGGATTAATTCCACAAACAAAATTTTCATACAGCTTGCCACAGGTATAGCGAAAAGGAGCCCCGGAAAACCGCCGATAATCCCACCGGCAAGAACAACCACCAGAAGAGACACCACACTCAAATGCAATGATTTGCTCTGAATCCACGGTGTTAAAATCCAGTTGTCGATTATGTTAACCGCCACAAACGCTACTGTCGGCCAGACAAATACATTGAGCCACATAACTTCTTTCAATCCCGAACCGGCAGTGTAATCAAGATAAGTAATAATGATAGTAACCGCCCATCCGATCGATATAAGGTAAGGTACGATGTTTAAAATTCCCGCTGTCATACCCAGTAAAAACCAGTACGGCACATTAGCAAACCACAACGCAAATGACAACAAAAACCCTATAAAAATGGAAATGATAACTCTTCCCCTGAAAAAATCGCCGAACGCTTTATCCATGCGAGATACGATATCGATAATCCGTTCTTTTCTGGTTGCGGGCAAATATTGTTTAAGCTCATTGATCATGGAATCAAACTTCCATGAGAAAAAGAAAAAGAATAACGGCACGAGAAAAACCCACAAAAGCGTATTAGTTGTTTTATAAACGACTTCGAAAAAGGCGTTTAATAAAGGAGCCGGATTGTATTTGAGTTTATTTAACAGCTCAAAAACCTTGTTCTTTATTAATTCGGAATGCCCGCTATATTTTGTGTTCAGATACTCTATGTATCCCGGAACTTTTTTAGCGAGTATTTTTACCTGATCCGTAATCAGAGGTGAAAACCAGATTATAAAAAGCGCTCCGCCGAAAACCAGTATTCCTATTATTGCCGATACCGTGACAACGCGCGACACCTTGAGTTTCCTCTCCGCGAAACTAACTGCCGGATTAAACAGATACGCCAGGAACAATCCCGTAAAAACAGGCGCAAAAACGGTTTTTAGCCTGAACATCAGCAACAATAAAAACAGAAAAACCGCCAGCCAGAATATATCTTTTACCACATTTATTTCCCATAGATGCGGTCCGAAGTTTTTTGACTGGATATCTTTATTAACCATTTAATTCTCTTCCTTAAAAAAGGATAATATTATTTCTGAAAACCATATTTAAATAATAGTATTTGTTATTCTGTTTTGGAAATAAATAAAATCAAAAAATTTTTTATTATTTTCTTCAGGCGGTTTTAAGAAATTTCCTTATTACCTGGGTTATGAAGAAAATGCATGTTGCCCAAAGAACTATTGTCGCGCCGGTTGATGTATCCAGATAGAACGATGATATCAGCCCCCCTATACCTGCGGTTGTGCCGAAAGAGATGGAACTCCAGAACATGGTTGAAGCGTCTTTAGCTATGTTTCTCGCGGATGCGGCGGGCACAATAATCATTCCCGTTATCAGCAGGATACCGATCAACTTTATGCTTACCGTAATAACCATCGCCAGTACAAGAGAATAAATGTAATCGCACTGTTTTACGTTGATACCTTTTGTGAACGCAATTTTATCATTCAATCCAATATATAAAAGTTTATTATAATAAAAAAACAGATAGACAAAAACTATCATGAACAACAGGAAGAACCATCCCAGTTCGGTTCTGTTTACGGTAAGTATTTCGCCGTAGAGAAATGTCTGGAGGTTGCGTGTTAATCCTTTGTAATAACTGATTATCGCTATGCCGAACGATACTGTGGCGCAAAAGAATACCCCTATTATCGTATCAATGGATAAAGTGGTTTCGTGGCGGGTATAAGCGATTCCAAACGCTACCGCCAGTCCAAATAAGATCATGGCAAGAGACGGGTCGATATTGAAGAGGATACCGAGGGCGACTCCGGTAAACGCCGAATGGCTTATCGCGTCGGAAAAAAACGACATTTTGAAATTTACCACCAACACGCCGATAGCCGAACACATTGGAGTTATAAGTAAAACGGCTATAAGGGCCTGTTTCATAAAAACAGGTTTTGCCCACGCGAAAGGGATCAGAGTATCCATCAGCGATAAAACCGCATCGAAAAAGGCGTTCATGCCTTCACCTCATTGTTAAGCTCAAAATGGTTATGTTTATGATAATGAAGCCCCATATGTGAACCGTACATGGTACGAAGGTTTTCCGGGTTGATCACGTCAGCCGGTTTGCCTTGGTTGATAACGGTTTTGTTAAGGCAAATCACCTTGTCTGCATGGATATTAACCACAGATATATCATGGCTAACTAACAGAAGAGTGAACTTGTCTTTTTTCTGGAGCATTGTCAGCAGTTCGCAGAACATTTCCTCGCCGGCAACGTCTATACCGGACACAGGTTCGTCAAGAAGAATAATTTCTGGCTCATTTTTTATCGCCATAGCCAGAATTACTCTTTGAAACTCTCCTCCGGATAGTTTGCCTAACGGACGATACAGAAGATGTTCCGCTTTCATTTCCCGGAGTATTTTTATCGCTTCGAGTTTTGTTTTCTTCGAGTGCCAGAACCACAACGGCAAGGTTTTATCGGATAATGTCAGAAAATCAAGCACGGTAATCGGTGTTCCCGTATCGAAATCGAATCTTTGCGGTACGTATCCGATACGCGGTTTGGGTTTTGGATTGCCGTTCTTGTCGCAGAAAATAATATTGCCGGTGTAAGGTATAAGCCCGAGAATAGCGGATAAAAGAGTGGTTTTGCCCGCGCCGTTAGGACCGATCAGGGCATTTATCTTACCGCCATCGATTGAGGCATTAACATTGTGCAGAATCTGTATTCCGCCTATTTTGATAGCGACATTATCGAGTTTAATATAACATAAATTATTGTTTTGGCTGGTCATTTGAGACGGCGATCCGTTTAAGTACTTCAATATTCTTTTTCATTGCTGTTTCATATGCTTGGGCTGAAGCTTCTCCGGTAATTACCGGATCCAGCTCAATTACCGGTTTTCCGGTTTCCCGTGATATCACTCCGGCGGTATTTGGGGAAAACTGTGGTTCTGTAACTATCGCGATAACATTATATCTTCGGGCAGATTGTGTTATGCGTATAATATCAGATGGCGAAAGTTCATGTTCCACAATCGGGAATACGGTATCGGCTATTTCAAGCCCGGTATCCCGCGCAAGATAATCTAACGTTGAGTGAACGGTAATGATTTGCCTGTGTTTCATGCTTTTAACAACATCACTATATTGATCGAGAAGTGATTTCAGCACATCACTATACTTTTCGTAATTCGATAGATATTTGTCGGAGTTTGCACGGTCAAAAGAACATAATCCGGAAGCTATATTTTTCAGTTGCTGTTGTGCCATAAGTGGGCTGGACCATAAATGCGGGTTAAATTCGTTCTTATTCTTTCGAAAATTTTCAATAACATCAACCCCGCTACCCTGATTAGCGGCATCGTGAAGATCGTATTCTTCAATGGGTTCAGCTATATAGCTGGGTATATCGGCATCCTGGCCGGGCATATGGTTGTGAGATTTTATTTCCTTATATTTCAGTAGATCGGTTATCCCTTGGGACGCGAAAATAATTTTCAGGTCCGGATATGTTTCGCGCAAATTATCCGGCAGGAAAGAATCAATGCCAAGCCCGTTTATTATAAGTATATCGGTACCGGCAATTTTAGATAAATCGCCCGGAGTCAAGGTATATTCATGCGGACACCCGGTTTGGCCAGTGAGAAGAAGAGAAAGCTCGACATTCGTTGTGCCTTTGATAATGTTTGCCGTTAAAATATACATCGGAAGTATTGTGCACAATACCCTGATTTTCTTTTGCGGCACATCTTTTGTCTGGGCATAAAACTGGTTATGCGTGACAAAAATTGTCAGAAATAAAATGATTATCGAAACGAATTTTTTCATAATCAAACCTTTTATAAATTTATAATGATTATATTAAAAATACGCATATTAACAAGTGAAATCAATCAAACTTATCATAATTTATACGCGCTGAAAAAGTATTTTTTCTCTCAGCGCTAAGCTCCTAATAAACTGCGACAATCTAAATTCCGACGATTTTGAGGTTATCGCGTCGTAAGGATAATCTTTCAGCCTGAGATAAACATGTTTTTTGCCGGATCTAAAATTAATTTTGGTTTCATTTGCGGATTCGATTTTTATTTCCTGCGAATTATGCTCTTTGTAATCCACATTAAACCAAGCAGATAAGAA
>CAYVGJ010000024.1:0-49751 GCA_964451165.1 uncultured bacterium | reverse complement strand
GATAAACAATGTCAACCTGGATAACAGATTTTACAGAAAAATTGTTGCGTGATCATAAAAAGCAAAAAGCTATTAGGGAACAAATGGTAAAAGACGCTATTTTTGATGCTTCTGTATCGATAATTCTCGATAAAGGATATGACAATCTTACCATGAATGATGTTGCCGGGCGTGTCGGCATTGCTACGGGGACAATATATAATTATTTCACAAATAAAGAAGAATTGTTTCTATATATTTATGAAAGATTGCATGATATTGTCGGTGAAAAAATGCAATTAATTCTGTATAAGAAAGATAGTCCGGTGAAAATATTGGAAGAATATATTAACACAGCTTTATCATTCGGTTCGGAATATCGAATTATAATAGATATCGCCCGCCAAAAAGGAATTAAGATAAAAAATATTGAGAAGATTGAATTTTTAGTTCACGGGATTGAAAAAATTATCGAAAAATGCATTGAGCTAAGAGAAATTCGTCCTGTTAACGCATTGAAAACCGCGAAATTATTCTTCTTGTATCTGGTTGGATATATTGAGTTGAGCATTCATTCGGAAAATAATGAGTTGTTGATTAACCCGATTGATTTAATTGAGTTATTAAGGAATGTTTAAAAGGGGAATTGTTGTTTAACTTTGCAGGTTTAATTTGAGAGGTTGTGTTTGTATGAGTAAATCAAATTTGAAAAAGATCCATTCTTGTTATGCCGCGATATCAATGTTTATGATTTTTATTATATCCGGTTGTTCATTCAGTCCTAACTATATTGCGCCTGATATGGAATTGCCTGAAAATTGGGAACAGGAGGCGGAAAAAAGCGCGGTTATCCGCAAAGCGCCCGCCAAAACCAAACCTGTCGCTAAGGTATCCCATGAGGATACCGGTTTAACTAAGGGCAAGAATTTAACCAACTGGTGGAAATTATTGGGCGATCCTGTACTTGACAAACTTATCGATAGGGCAGGCAATACAAACCTCGATGTAAAAGAAGCATATTACCGGATAGAGGAATCGCGGGCGAGAAAACATTATTCGCAGGGAGATTTTTTCCCGTCAATCGACGCGGCAGGCTCTTATTCACGGGATCGTCAATCTGAAAACGGTGTTCTTAAGAAGACTCATACAAAAGCTGAGGATTCCGACAATTATATCGCCGGTTTCGATTCTTCGTGGGAAATTGATGTGTTCGGCAGAATAAGGCATTCGGTGAGATCCGCTCAGGCTTCACTGGAGGCATCCGGGGAATATTACAACGATATTATGGTTTCGCTTTACGCTGAGGTTGCCAGCGCATATGTGGATTTGCGAACACTCCAGGCAAGGATAAAATATGCCGATCAGAATATTGTATTGCAAAAGGAAACTCTTCAGTTGACCCAGGCGCGGTTTAAATCCGAACTTGTGCCGAAATTGGATATCGAACAGGCAAACCTCAACCTTGCTACTACCGAAGCGGCGGTATCGTTGCTTAAAAAGGCTCAGACAGAAACCCTTAACCGGCTGGCAATACTGCTGGGCGTGTTTCCGAAAGACCTGGTTGCGGAATTGTCTAAACCTATGCCGATCCCGGACGTATCATCCCGCATTCCGGATCTGCTTCCGGTAGATATAATAAGACAGCGTCCCGATATCCGCCTGGCGGAGCGCAACCTTGCCGCTCAGATGGAGCAAATCGGAGTCGCCAAATCGCAGTTATACCCGAAATTTCAGCTGGTAGGCTCGTTCTATTTCAATACCTTAAAAATAACAGATTTCAACGATATGTCAAGCAGGCAGTATTCTTTTGGGTCGAGAGCAGACTGGAATATTTTCGAGGGCGGAAAAACCATAAATAATATTCGGATAGAAAAAGCCAAAGCCCAGAGGTTGTGGGCAAATTATAGAAAGACTATCATAAACGGAGTGAGCGATGTTGAGAATTCAATGGCGTTTTATGCCGACGAAAAGGAACGCTTCGGGGCGCTTCAGCGAGCGGCGGATTCGTCTGAAAAATCAGTTGAACTGGCTAAAACTTTATATAAAAGTGAATTGACGGATTTCCAAAACGTACTGGATATGCAACGCACTTTATTTAATGTTCAGGACAATTTAGCCGAGAGCAAAGGCCAAATCATCCAGGAATGGATTCGGATTTATAAAGCTTTTGGTGGAGGCTGGTCGCAGGAAATGACAGAAAACGCGAAAAAAGGGAAATAAATTATATTTTCAATAAAAGGAATCGAATATGAGAAAATTTTTTTTGGTACTGGTTACGATAATTATAATTGCCATTATGTATTTGGGATATAATAAGTTGATTAATAAAAAAGTTTCAATGGGCGGCCATGCCGGAGCTATGGGCGAGGCGCCTCCCGTACCTGTTGCCGCTCCGTTTATAAAAGATGTTGTCATTTATTATGAGTTTACAGGCCAGACAAAAGCTGTTGAACAGGTAGATATTGTCGCCAGAGTTACCGGTTACCTTGAAAAAATAAATTTTCAGGATGGATCCGATGTTAAAAAAGGCGATATCCTTTTCAATATAGAAAAAGAAAACTATCAATCCCTGCGTGATCAGGCGGCGGCTCAGCTTACTTCAAGCGAATCGGAATTGGCACGGGCTGAAGTCGATTTCAAACGGTTCCAGGAAGCTGTTCAAACTAATGCGGTAAGCAAACAGGATTTGACTACAAAAAAAGCGGATCTCGATAAAGCCAAAGCGTCGGTTATTTCCAGCAAAGCCGCTCTGGCTCAAGCTGAACTTAATTTGAGCTACACCCAAATAGAATCGCCCATTGACGGAAGGATAAACCGCCATATGGTAGATGCCGGCAATCTTGTTGGCGGTGCGTCAGGAAATACTTTACTTGCAACGATTGTTAAATTAAGCCCGATGCATATTTATTTTAATGTAAATGAAGCATTGATATACAAGGCTTTATCCGAAGGGCTCATATCAGATAAACAAAAAGTCCCATTCTATTTTGCTGTAGGTAATGAGGAAGGGTTTCCCCATGAGGGCTTATTGGATTATATAGATAACAAGGTCGATTATACTACAGGTACAATTACAGCGAGGGGGGAGTTTCCAAATCAGGACAAAACCATTTTACCCGGAATGTTTGTAAAACTGAAAGTGCCGGGAAAAGTTAAGAAGAACGCCATCCTGGTGCCGGAAACAGCGTTAAATACCGATATCGGAGGTAAATACCTCCTTATTGTCGACAAAGAGAACACCGTAAAACGATGCCTTGTAAAAATCGGGCATCTGGAAGGCGATATGCGCGTAATTGAATCCGGTTTAAAACCCGAGGACAGATATATTGTTACAGGACTTCAATTTGTGTTTCCGGGGATGAAAGTCAATCCTCAACCTGTCAAAAATTAAGTGACGGGTCAATTATGAAAAATATCTCAAATTACCAGGAGTTATAATATGTTCAGTAAATTTTTTATAGATCGTCCTATTTTCGCTTCGGTTATATCTATTTTTATTGTATTGGTGGGGCTTCTCGCACTCCCTATGCTTCCGGTTGAGAAAACACCCGATATTACTCCGCCTACGGTAGTTGTCGAGGCTACGTATCCGGGCGCAAGCGCTGAAATTATTGCTGAGACTGTGGCAAGGCCTATTGAAGAGGAAATTAACGGTGTTGAAGGGATGATATATATGTCGTCTATCAGCAGTGATACCGGATCCATGCAGATCACCGTCACATTTAAAGTCGGTATCGATATCGATATGGCTACTGTATTGGTGCAAAACAGAGTGGCGATTGCCGAACCGGGATTGCCGGAAGACGTAAAACGATATGGTATAACAACAAAGAAACAATCAAGCAATATCTCTATGGTGCTCAGCCTAACCTCGCCCGACCGCCGTTACGATCAGGCTTATTTGAGCAATTACATCAATATTTATGTGAAAGACAAACTTATGCGCGTACCCGGCGTAGGCAATGTTGAAATATTCGGCGCGAGAGATTTCAGTATGCGTGTATGGCTTGAACCTGATTTACTTAAAGTTCGCGAATTAACCACAGTCGATGTCTTAAACGCGATCAGAGAACAAAATGTGCAGGTCGCCGCGGGGCAGATCGGTGCTTCTCCGGCACCTGAAAACCAGAAGTTTCAGTTTACCGTCAGGACTCTTGGCAGGCTTTCAACTCCGGATGAATTTAAAAATATCATCATAAAAACTACTGAGGATAACAGAATCGTTCGCCTGAAAGATGTTGCCAAAATTGAGCTCGGTTCCGAGAATTACTCATCCGATGCGCAATGCAACGGCCAGCCGGCCATTTGTATGGGAATTTATCAACTCCCGAGCGCCAACGCTTTGCAAGTTGTGGACAACATAAAAAAAGCAATGAAAGAAATGTCGCTTCATTTCCCGGAAGGGTTGGATTACAGCATACCATTTGAACCGACTCTCTTTATACATGAATCAATAAAAGAAGTCGTTATTACGCTGTTAATCGCTATAATACTTGTAATTTTGACTGTATACATCTTTTTAGGAGATTTCAGAACAACCTTAATTCCAACCTTAACTATACCTGTATCATTGATCAGCACTTTTTTTGTAATGAAAGCGTTTGGTATATCCATAAACACATTGTCATTATTCGGACTGGTTCTTGTAATCGGAATTGTGGTGGATGATGCTATCGTTGTTGTGGAAAACACAATGCGCCTTATTGAAGAGGAAAACCTCCTGCCCCGCGAAGCGTCCATTAAAGCTATGGAACAGATAACCGGCCCGGTTATAGCCACAAGCCTTGTGCTGTTATCCGTATTTGTTCCCACGATGTTTGTTGGAGGAATATCTGCCAGGCTATATACCCAGTTCGCTATGACCATATCCACCGCGACACTTTTTTCCACGCTGAACGCTCTTACGTTAAGCCCCGCGTTATGCGCTCTTTTGCTCCAGCCGAAAGGACTACAGAAAGAAAGCTGGTATTTTAAATTGTTCAATAAGTTTATGAAAAAAACAACCGGCTGGTATACATTGGTTGTAAGTAAGTTAGCGCGCAAGACTCTGATTGTCATGATCTTGTTCGTTGTAATCTGCGTTTTCAGTTACAAAGGGTTAGGCGCTCTTCCTACCGGATTTCTACCGGATGAAGATGAAGGTTATCTCTTTTTAAATGTTGAATTGCCCGACGGATCGAGTTTACAACGTACAAAAAAGATTACCGATAAAGTAAATGATCTCTTAAAACGAACACCCGGGGTAGAAAATTACGTTACTATAACCGGTTATTCGCTTTTAAATGGTGTCGCTTCGACAAATTCAGCCGCTTATTTTGTTACTTTAAAACCATGGAGCCAGCGTAAATCAGATGAGTTGTCGTGTTTTAATATTTGCCGTTCGCTTCAGGCGCAATTGTTCCGTATTCCGGATGCTCTGTGCCTATCTTTTACCCCTCCTTCGATTATGGGGCTTGGGTTTGCCGGCGGATTTGAACTTCAACTACAGGATAGGGGTGACGTCGGTTACTCACAGTTATATCAACTCGGACAGAAAACGGTTTTCGACGGTAACGCCGATCCGGTTTTGACCAGAATGAACAGTTCATTCAGAGCTAACGTCCCTCAATTATATATCGATATCGACCGGACAAAAGTAAAAACATTATCCATACCGATAAATTCCGTGTTCGATACGCTGCAGTCGTATCTCGGCACAAGTTACGTGAACGATTTCAACGCATTCGGAAAAACATACAAGGTAATTATGCAGGCCGATAGTGAGTTCCGCTCAAAAGAATCGGATATCGAGAAACTTGAAGTCCGCAACACACACGGCAACATGGTTCCGTTTTCAACATTTGCTACGGTAAACCATACTTCGGGCCCGCAGAATATAACCCATTTTAATTTATACCCGTCAACCACAATAACTGGTATAGCCAAACCCGGTTTCAGTTCAGGGGAAGCGATGAGCGCTATGGAAAAAATGATGGCAAATATCCCAAAAACTATGGGATATGAATGGTCGGGCATAAGTTTTCAGCAACTTGAAGCAGGCAATAAAGCTACCCTGATATTTATTCTTGCCGCAGTTTTCGCGTTTTTGTTTCTGGCGGCTCAATACGAAAGCTGGGCTACACCGATAGCGATTATTTTGTCTGTGCCGATAGCTCTTTTCGGCGCGGTAATTTTTACATCCGCGCGTTCATTAGATAATAATATCTATACTCAAATCGGAATCGTATTGCTGATCGGGCTCGCGACAAAAACAGCGATTTTGCTTGTGGAGTTTGCCAAACAACATCATGATGAAGGTAACTCAATATTCGATTCGGCAGTCATCGCGGCAAAATTACGGTTCAGGCCTATTCTGATGACCGCGTTATCGTTTGTACTGGGCGTATTCCCTCTGGTTATTGCCACAGGCGCAGGAGCGAATTCAAGGCAGTCTCTTGGGACTGCGGTGTTCGGGGGAATGTTAATCGCCACGGTGTTAGGTGTGTTTTTTATCCCGATTTCTTATGTTGTTGTTCAAACTATCGCTGACAAAGTAAAAGATTTAAGATCAAAAAAGAAAACCAACGCATCATAATACGGAAAACTGTATATGAAAAATTTATACTGGTTACAGAATATCTTCGAGAATAAATATTCTTTTTTACTTACAATACTTCTTTTGATTTTTTTCATTTATCCATTTGTTTATGTGTATAATGAAGTATCGCCGTTATTAAATATATTGTTTTTGGTTGCGGTGCTCCCGGCGTTAATGGCGTCGCTTAGAAAAAAAAATCTTCGCAGGGTTTTGTTTTTTTATTTCGGGTCGTTTGTAATAGAGATTCTGATTACGCTAAAAATCATTCCTGAAAAATTAAATTTATCTTTGATTTCTTTATCCTTTTCAATCATTTTCATAGGATTATGCATCTTTATATTAACCCGAAACATCAATAGATTGAAAATAGTCAATGCGGATATAATTAAAGGTGGTATATCCATTTATATCCTGATGGGATTATTCTGGGCAATTGTGTATGTTATGGTGCACAGATTTAATCCCGGCGCGTTTCATGTGGCTAACAGCGATAGGCTGGATTATCTTTATTATAGTTTCGTAACTCTATTAACCATAGGGTATGGTGACATAAACGCCATCGATAAATTTGCGAAAATTTTTAGCGTATTGGAAGCGGTTGGAGGCCAGATTTTTCTCGCGACTTTTATCTCAAGGCTTGTAGGTATAGCTATCGCACAGGAAATGAGACACGAGCCGAAAAAAGAATAGTTATACATTATATTAAATTCCCAATATTTGAAAAAATCTCCTCATAATCATAAAAATGTTATTTTTTTGTTGATATTAAATAAAATACCCTATAATATGCATTAATAATTAGTTATATTAACAGATTGCATATTTGTTTTGTCTAATCCAAATCGGTTTTATTCTTCACACATTTGATTGCCTTAAAGTAATTTGCTTAAAAAAACGACTGTTTTATCTTAATAAATCTTTATTCGGGCTGATATAAGATTTAGAAGCGTCGTGTAAGTTGTATATCTTTACTTAATCATTCATGCAACCAGAAATGATAAAAAGGAGCAGGGAATGCGAAAAGTTTTAATTCTGTTTACAATGTTGAGTTTATTTTTGGCGTTAAACGTAAAGATGGCAAAAGCCGGCGATGGCCCGGCGCCTCCGCCTCCTAATGATGAAGTGGAACAGCTGAAAAAGGTCATCGAAGACCTTAAATCGCGGGTTAATGAACTTGAGGACAAAAAAGTTGAGGTTCTGCCCAACAATCTCACTCTGGAACACATTGAGAAAGCCAAATGGGCTGAAAAAATCAGATTTAACGGTGATTTCAGGTATCGCCACGAATATATTGATAACAAAGTTCAATCCAATGGTCAGACTACTCGGCTCACTCCGCGAAACAGACACAGAATCCGTGCCAGAATCGGTATGGAAGCAACTATAAATGATGATCTCGATGCGATCATGAGAATCGCGACAGGAGAAGAATCCGGTACTGTCGCCGGCGGGGATCCACGGTCAACTAATCAGACACTTTCAAACGCTTTCAGCAAAAAAGATATCTGGCTTGATCTCGCTTACATCGATTATCATCCGAAAAGTTTCGCGAACTTAAATACCGAAGGGTTGCATTTATATGCCGGTAAAATGAAAGACCCGATTTATCATGCGGGTGGAAGCCAGCTGATTATTGAAGAGACGATTACTCCCGAAGGTGGCGCGATGTCATATAAAACGGATCTTGGAATAATTAAGCCGTTTGCCAATATCGGTGGTTTCTGGGTTCAGGAGCGAGCCAATGATGTCGATTCGAGCTTATGGGTATTCCAGGGCGGAGCATCGGGGAAAATCGGCAGTATCCTTGAACTTACAAGCGGTTTGAGTTTCTATAACTTCAATTCAATAGAGGGACAGCAGGTATTTTATAACAATACAAATTCCAATGGAAATACCGCTATGGCTAATCCTCCTATAACAGCCACATCTGTAAAAACTTATGAGAAAGATTATAACATTATTAATCCTTTTGTTGAGGGAAAATTCAATGTTATGGATCTTCCTGTGTCGGTATTCGGTGATTTTGCAAGAAACGTTACCAAAAATGATAGTTTCGGAGCGTTAGTCGGTTTTACATTAAATAAATGCGATAAACCCGGTTCATGGATGTTTGGCTATGATTACCGTGATGTTGAACCGGATGCCGTTGTCGGTGCGTTTGCTGAAGCGAATTTCGCTGATGGAAGAACAGGTGGCAGGGGACATAAATTCAGGTTCAAATATCAGCTTGCCAAAAATATCGATGTCGGATCAACATTATATTTATGTAAAATTGATGTACATCAGCAGTTTAATGATAGAATTGTAAACAGGACGGATCTGACTTCTCCCGCGTCTGTAAACAGATGGGAAGATTACAAAAGGCTCCAGTTCGATCTGAATGTAAAATTCTGAGTTTAGTTTTGATATAAAAAAAGGGTAACCGTTTAAACATTGGTTACCCTTTTTTTGTGAAAATTTTCCGGATTATCAATTTATACTTCCAAATAATTTCATTTTTTAATATTCTAATAGAAATTCATAACGTAACCCTATAACAAACATTGAAATTCTCAAGAAGGAGTAAGATTATGGATTTAAAAGGATCTCAGACAGAAAAAAACCTGATAACCGCGTTTGCCGGGGAATCACAGGCGAGAAATAGATATACATATTTTGCGGGACAGGCAAAAAAAGAAGGGTTTGTGCAAATATCTCTGATATTTGAGGAAACAGCAAATCAGGAACGCGAACACGCCAAACGGTTTTTTAAGTTTCTTGAAGGCGGCGAAGCTGAGGTTTGCGCCTCGTTTCCGGCTGGAAAAATCGGAACCACACTTGAAAACCTCAAAGTCGCCGCCTGTGGTGAACATCATGAATGGACAGATATGTATCCGTCATTTGCAAAAGTTGCCAGAGAAGAAGGTTTTGAAATAATAGCAAAGGCATTTGATGCTGTTTCCATATCCGAAAAACAACATGAAAAAAGATATAATGACCTTGCTTCGAATATTGAATCAGGTAAAGTCTTTAAAAAAGATAAAACTGTAGTATGGAGATGCATCAATTGCGGTTACCTGCATGAAGGTACTGATGCGCCGAATGTTTGCCCTGCTTGCGTGCATCCGCAGGCTCATTTCGAAGTTTTAGCGGAAAACTGGTAATTTGTAAAATAGTTGAAGAAAGAGGATAACAAGCAAAGTTATCCTCTTTCTTATCTTTCATGATAAAAAAATATTTAAATATTCCCAATTTTTTTTTAATTGCGATTCTCGGTCTCGCGTTTTTTCTGAGATCAACCGATTTGTCCAGGGAATCAATTTGGTTTGATGAAGGATTTTCGATTGCTACCGCTAACCAGAAAAGTATTGGCGAACTGGTACGGTTTACCGCTCAAGATACTCATCCGCCCGCGTATTATGTTATGCTTTATTACTGGATAAAACTATTCGGAGATTCACAATATAGCGCCCGTTTTTTATCTTCTATATTAGGTACTATCGCGGTATTTTTGATTTTTTTTGCCGGCAAATTACTTTTTAATTTGCGGACAGGCATTTTCGCCGCTTTCATTATGGCAATAACAAGGTTTCAAATAGAATATTCACGCGAAATACGAGGGTATGTTCTCATGGTAACATTAGCCTTGTTGTCATATTGTATTCTCGCGAAAATGGAGAAAAAGAAAAATACCGGTTTAAAAATCGCCTACATCATCACATCAGCTATCCTTTTATATACACATGTTTACGCCATATTCATTATCGTGGCGCACAATATTTATAAAATAATTGTATGTCTTAAGCAAAATAGAAAAGGGATTGCGGAATGGATAATTCTGCAGTTCATACTTATAATTCTATATTTGCCATGGTTTCTGGTTATAAAAAACCAGTTCGGTATAGTCAAAAAAGGTTTTTGGATCAGTAAGCCTGAAGACTGGAGAATACTCGAAACATTTCTGCACTTTTCGGTATCGCCGACCGGATTGATTATCTTGGTTTTGCTGTCTGCTTTTGTGTTTGTCGGCGTAAGAAAGGTTCGATCCGGTAAAGACGTTCTATATCAGGCTGAATTGGCTTTATCGGATTCAGATAAAATATGTATGCTTGTATTATGGTTGCTGGCGCCGGTTCTGGTTCCTTTTTGTTTATCATTTTTTATAACACCGATATATTATTATAGATACGCTTTAGCCGCCGCGCCCGCGTTTTATCTGTTGTGCGCCAGAGGGCTTGACAACATAAAAATCCGATATATACAAATAACCGCAATTTCGGTGATTATAATTCTGAGTTATTTTAATCTGAAACCTTACTTCAGCGAATATCAGAAACCGAGATGGGAAGATGCCTCGAAATATCTCGCGAATAATATTATGAAAAACGATATAGCCATATTCAGCATGGGATTGGGTAAACCATTTATTTTTGATTATTATTGTCCGAAAATAATGATAAATGCCGATTATCTTCCGTCTTCGTCTATAAACTTTTTAAATATTGAGAGATATCATATATCTATTGACGACGCAATATCCTTAAAAAATAAGATTCACGGTTACAGGGGAGTTTGGATTGTTTTATATCTTAATACAAATCCAAATATGATAATCGAGAGGACTATGCAGTATCTTGAGTATAAACTAATCGAGATAAAGGATTTCTCTTCGACGCGCCCTCGCGAACTCACAGATACGCTGAGAATTTACAGGTTCGATAAAATACCCAATCGGTAAATTAATCAGACAGCTTTCTTGGAATATTCAGGGTACCTGAAATCATTGGTTACTGCTTCAGCGATATTGGTAAGGTGATCGCCGATTTTCTCCATGTTGTTGATCAGATCCAGAAACGCTATTCCGGAAAGGACAAAGTTTTTGCCCCGTTGCAGATGCTGTATTTGTTCTTTTCCCATAAGTTTATATGAAGTATTGAGGTTGGACTCGATTTTAAACAGATTTTTAACCGAAGATTCGTCGGTGTTTTCAAATGATACAAGAAGAATGTCAAACATCTGTATCATATCATCATAAATAGATTTTATCTGACTTAAGCCTGAAGCTGAAAACTGAAGTTTCTCATCAATTACCCGTTCCGTTACCCGCATAATATTTTCCGCATGATCGCCTATCTTCTCTATATCGTTAACAGAATGAAGCAAAAGCGGCAACTGTTCCGATTGTTCAGGAGTAAGGGTATTTTTGGATATATCTACGAGGTAAGAAGTAATTTCTCCCTGAAGGTTATCGATAGAATCCTCCATTTTAGGTATATCTTTGAGAAGTTTGCGGTCTGTGGTAAAAAAGGCGTCCGAAGCTTTTACAACGGTATCTTTAGCGAGTTTAAGCATTACGTGCATCTCTTTTTTTGCCTGAGATAACGCTATTTCCGGATTATCCAGCAGGTGCGGTTCAAGAAAATGCGGTTCTATCTTAATAGGTTCCTTACCTGGTATGATTTTTTTCACAAACCATTCCAAAGCCGGTATTAATGGGAAAAATACCGCCGCGTTCATTATGTTGAACATTGTATGCGCATTGGCAATATGACGGGAGATAGTATTTACATTAATTTCTCCTGGAGTAATATAATCTATAAGATCAATATACCATCCCGAGCTGGTTAGAAAAACGAAATATACAGCGCCAATAATATTGAATGTGGAATGAGCCATAGCCACTCTTTTTGAAGTAAAGTTTGTTCCTATAGACGCAAGCCATGCGGTAATGGTTGTGCCTATATTGTCTCCGAGAACCAAATAAATGGCTCCCTGAAGGTCGATCAATCCGTTTGACGCAAGCGCGATAACAAGGCCTATTGAAGCACTGCTTGACTGAATTAAGACAGTTACAAGAGTCCCGACAAAAACCCCTAAGAACGGGTTTTTACTCAATTTTATGAAAAATTCACTCGCAACAGGGGAATCTTTCAGCGATTTCATTACATCACCCATTATTGTAAGGCCAAGAAACAATATTCCAAGCCCCAGCAAAACTTCGCCCCAATAACGGG
This sequence comes from uncultured bacterium, assembly GCA_964451165.1. Classification (GTDB taxonomy): domain Bacteria; phylum Auribacterota; class Auribacteria; order Auribacterales; family Auribacteraceae; genus CAYVGJ01. The sequence continues at coordinate 37,202 of CAYVGJ010000024.1, read as the reverse complement.
TTTTCTTCTTTTTGCCGAAAATATATAAACCGGTACCTATACCTATGGTAGGTAACGCATACGCTGAAATTTTGAATGCGATAATCTGAGCCGTCATGGTTGTACCGATATTCGCACCGATAATTACACCGATTGCTTGGCGCAACAACATCATTCCTGAATTTACAAAACCAATGGTCATTACTGTCGTGGCACTGCTGGATTGAATTATTGCTGTCAAAAGACACCCTGAAAATATACCGATCAATGGTTTATCGGTAAACATTACTATTATTTTCCGCAGTCTAGTACTCGCAACCTGCTGCAAACCGTCGGATAATAAGTGCATACCGAAAACAAACAAACCAAGTCCGCCAATAACACCGAAAATAATGTCCTGATTCATGATCAATTCCTTCTTAGATCTCTATAACAAATATTGACAGATACAATCATAACCGGGTTATAACCGCTGTCATATTGTTAGATTTATATTTGAAATTTGTTTTATACTATAATTGTGAAACCGGGTCAACCCAAAGATTCAGAAAAATATGATTCAAACGGGTATTTTATTTATGAAAATTATTAAACCTGATATAGATTATATGTCTCTATCTTCATAATTAGTAATTTTAGAAGGTACTGGTTTTTTGCATAAACGAGATTCAAAACAATTTCTAATGGAGGCAAATATGAAAACAGGAAAACTTCTTATCCTTACAACTGCTTTTTTGATTATTTGTGCTAAAAGTGGAGTCGCGGATGATAAAATGTGTCCGATGTACAAAAACCATTGCAAAATGGGTAAGGTACAGTATGAAAAAGATTGGAATGTGGAAGAGATGTTTTATAAAAAGGCGCGTTTAATTATGATGAACGAAAAAGAACTCGGCCTTTCTGCGGAACAAATTAAAGCTATCCGGGACCTGAAATCAGAAACCAAAAAACAGGTTATCCGAAACGATGCTGAAATAGATGTGATTAAAGTAGATATCAAAAACCAGCTTTATGAACCAACAATTAACATCGAATCAGTTAACGCTCTCATTGACAAAAAATATGATGTCAAAAAAGCAAAAGCAAAACTCCTTGTGGATTCTTTAGCGAAACTAAAAGCTCAGCTAACGGAAGATCAAATCAATAAACTCAAAGAGTTGTATAAACAGAAAATGGACGACTAAATCGCTGTATTAAAAAATTACCGGAATATCTTGAAAAAAGAATCGAATGGATGAAAATAAACATTCATCTCAATGTTTAAGTGTGATCTCAATAAACTGATATCGTGTTTAATCTTATTCCAGTAATCGTCATAATAGCGGTTATCCTGATATATATTTTCATAAATACCTGTCAGTTCGGGAAAATTTGAGCGGATAATACCGCGCAGGGTATCCAGAGATACCATTTTCAGGTTGAGGTTTTCGAAGTCTATTCTGTCGACAAGTCCATTTACTTTTTCAATAATCAACTCATGGTGAGTTAATTCCGGTAAATAAGGGCCGACATGCAGGTAAACCGGAACTCCGTTTTCCCTGAGTTTCCCGATGGCGTTTAATCTGTGCTCAACAGGCGGAGAAGATTTTTCAAATGCGCGAATTGTATTGTTGTCGAGTGTATTTATTGTAAAGCAGATAAGAATATCGCTGAATTTCTTCAGCAAATCCAGATCCCTGAGGATGAGATCGGATTTTGTAAGTATTATTACAGGCACATCCATATCGCTGAGTATTTCAAGTATACCTCTGGTGATTCTGTATTTTGTTTCTGCAGGCTGATATACTTCCGTTGTGGAACCGAGCATGATTGTCCCGTCAAACGCCGTTTTCATTTCGTTTCTCAGTAACGATACGGCATTTGATTTAACCTGAACATAATCTCCCCATGTTTTGTTTTGTTTCATGGCAAACTTGTTCCATTGAGCGTAACAGTACACGCATCCGAACTGGCATCCGCGATAAGGGTTTATTACATATTTCGCCTGTTTTATACCGGTTAAGGACAGAATCTTCTGGCAGGTTATCAATTGGATCTCAGACATTTTTTCCCCGTAGGAATTTTTAGTACTTTAACTTCGTTTCCACATTCGTTAAAGCTGATTTCATCCAGATAAAATTTAGCTATTTGGAGCCCTCTGCCATGAGTATCAAGTATATTGCGGTTTTCATTATTGAAATATTTACGCCAGTCGAAACCGCAACCGCAATCTCTTATGACAAGCTCTATTTTTGTCATATCAGCTTTCAAGGATATATAAATTCTCCTATCTTTGTATCTATTGTTTTCTGCCCGTTTGCGAAGTTCATCAAAATAAACGCCGTCTTTCATAAAAATTGATTTCTGATCGTAATCTATCTCCAGATTGCCGTGTTCGATCGCGTTTATTATTATTTCTGCGATACCGAGCGAAAATTTCATCATTTCTTCCGCGCTGAGGTAATCTTGAATCAGTATTCCCAACTTCTTTATGAAATTATCGACCTCATAAATGTTATTGGTCAGGACGAAATCTTTTTTACAGTTCATCGTGTAGCTCCATTATTTTGAAGACCAAAGCAAATTAAGTTTGTTTAATGTAATTGGCATCAGTTTGTATTGTTCCCAATACCCGTGTTATTTTGAGCAATATATTCTATCAAACCGGTTATGCAATCCGCAAGCCTTCTTGAAGCAGACAAACTATTTTTTGCCAGGCGGATAAGGTAAAAACACCTCAGAGGATGAAAAAGAATATTTTTTACTATGTAATCACGGGGTTCGCGCATATATTCTATAAGTTCTTCCTGTGAAGGTAAAATTTCTGTGGAAACATCACTTACGCATTTTATGCATATTGATTCTATTCCATTGTTTATAAGCCAATTATGAACATTGTAAAATTCCATGTCGACAATATCGGCGGTTTGTTGAGAACGTAACTTCCTCTTTTCGGCAGTATCCACAAAATGATCCGAAGTCGCTATTACTGAGGAGGGTTTATAGCAGGAAAAACTTTGTTCCAGAAAGCTTTTTGCCTTAGCCAAATAAGGATGGTTTATCACGGATTCCCTGTGTAAATTATTTAAATGTAATGTATTATCGGGTATTGTGATATCAAAACGGGAAAAACGCTCGTTAATTGCCCCGCATATACCGGCGAGGATAACTATGAAACTATCTCTCAATATATCAATTTTCTTCTCGAACTGTTTTCTTTTGCTGAACAATACACCGCATCGCAGAATATAGAGTTTTGTGCCGGGAGTAATTATGTAAAAACCGTCTTTCTTTGTATATCCTTGCCTAAATAACTTTTTTTCAACTGATTCCGCTTCTTCTTTCATAGCGGTGATTATTGTAATAATGCAGTTTTCTTTCAATTCTGATTTTCCATTTTCTTAATTACCTCAAGGTCATCCGGTTTTATGTAACCATCGGGTGAAGTGTGAGATTTTATATAATTGTCAATTTTGCGTTTTTTATTTGATTCGATTTCAATTTGATTAACTATTTCCGGGTTCGGTTCTTCTTTTTTGAAAATAACATAATGGTTATCCACAAAATCATCGATTTCTATCTGGAACTGAAGCTTGATTTGTTTTTCCCAATCTGGCGGGGGATTGAAGGCTACAATACCGTAAATGGTGCGGGCGTTGTTTGATTCGGTGATGTTTCTGAGCAGATACCGTGACCGGTTATTGTCGGGTTCTATGGCGTCAAGGGGTTTGTAAATCTCCTGTGTTTCCCCGACAAGCTGTATCCGTTCCTGAGGAAAGCGGATATACCTGTTGTACGTATTATTGATACAAATATCGAAGATCAGGTATTTGTTTGGTGATGAAAACGCGTTTACTCCCTTTTTTATCGCGTAGAAATAATCTGTTTTCCCTCTTGTACGCAACGGAACATCAACGGTTATTCTTATTCCCTGAACAGAATATACATCACCACTGATAGGTTTGTATTGGGCCTCGATAATTTTGCCTTTCAGCTCTTTTTGATGAGCGGCACACCCACACAAAATAAATATCGCTAAAAAACTTACAATTGCCGGTTTTTTCACAAACATTTAATTTACTCCTTCATTTTAAAAAGAAATTTTAACATAAATCAACGGTTTGGAAAATGATTTTGTAATTTGATATAAAAATTACAAAATCATAAATAAATGATTTGATATTATTAAATAATCAAATATAATAATGTTGTAAATGAATTACTATTAATGAAACGATATTAGAAATGGAGAAGATTATGGAATCGAAAAAAGTTTGTGCCATAACTCTGATTGCCGTTTTTCTTTTATCAGGTTGCGGTGAGAAATCAGGCGACGATTTTATGAAAAATATTGAACGTCCTGTAAAAACGATGGTTGTAACAAAAAAAGCTGAGCTTTCGCGCAGTTATCCGGGAAAAATTCAGGCCGCCAACAGGGTCGAACTCTCTTTTCATGTTTCCGGACACCTGATTGAATTGCCGGTTAAAGAGGGGCAGGAAATAAAAAAGGGCGATCTCCTTGCGCGGATTGATTCCAGAGATTACAAAAACGCGCTGGATACAAAAAAGGCGGAATACGATAGAGCAGAAGCGGATTTTAATCGGTTTTCCGGCCTCTTTACGAAAAAAATCATTTCGGAATTGGATTTCGACAAACACAGAGCTCAACGCGATGTCGCCAAATCAAAGTTTGATGAAGCTCAGAAAAATTTTGACTATACATCTCTCTACGCTCCGTTCGCCGGTATAATAGGGCAGAGATATGTTGAGAATTTTCAGGATGTTCAGGCAAAACAACCGGTATTGAGCCTGCAGGATATATCTGAAGTGGATATCGTGATTAATATTCCTGAAAAAGATATTGCTACCGCAACCAAAGATACCAGCGGTAGATTTGTAGCGATATTCGATTTTTTGCCGGAAAACGAATTTGCCTTAACCATAAAAGAATTCGCCATAAAAGCCGATCCGGCTACACAGACATTTAAAGCGACACTCACCATGCTACAGCCAAAAGGAATAAACGCTTTCCCGGGAATGACTGTCAACGTGAAACGATATTTCCCGCCGGTTGCAGGATCGGGTTCGTTCTTTGTTATCCCATTCAGGACAATAGTATCTGATGAAACAGGCGGTTCTTATGTATGGGTAGTTGATAAATCTAAGTCTACAGTCCGAAAAAGAAAGGTTGTTACCGGAAACCTGATCGGATCGGATGACGTGGAGATAAAAGAAGGTTTATCCGAAGGTGACGAAATAGTTGTTGCCGGTATTTCAGAATTATATGAGGGAATGAAGGTTAATATTGCCAACAAATAAGATAAAGGATTTCTTATGAATATCGCGGAATTCTCTATCAGGAATAATGTAATAACGATCACACTTACTTTGATGTTTATTGTGGCAGGTATATTTGCTTACGGTAAATTAAGCAGGCTCGAGGATCCTGAATTCACTATCAAAGAGGCGGTTGTCACAACACCGTATCCGGGTGCGAGCGCTGAGGAAGTCGAGCAGGAGGTTAGTAATGTTATAGAGAAGGCCTGCCAGGAACTCGGAGAACTGATGCGGGTTGAATCTTTCTCCGAAAGAGGAATGTCTACTGTAAAAGTGACGATTAAAGACCAGTATGATAAAAAAACTTTGCCGCAGGTCTGGGATCTGCTCAGGCGAAAAGTAAACGATTACCAGTCGCAACTTCCTCCCGGAGCGGGCCCATCTTTGGTGAATGATGATTTCGGCGACGTTTATGGAGTTTATTTCGCTTTGTCAGGAAACGATTTTTCATATTCCGAGCTTAATGAATACGCGGATTTCCTGCAAAGAGAACTTCTTACAGTACAGGATGTAAAAAAAATTACCCTTTACGGTAAACAACAGGAAGTGGTATACGTTGAAATATCTCGTACCAAAATGGCTCAGCTCGGTATCTCTCCAGATGAGATTTTCGATACCCTTAAAGCCAAAAATCTCGCGGTGGATTCGGGCAGAATAAATATCGATACGGAATATGTACCCATAACCCCGACGGGGGAATTTAAATCGGAACAACAGTTCGGCAACCTTCTTATAAGCAGTAAAACACCCGATAAACTTATTTTCCTGAAAGATGTAGCCAAAATTAGACGTGGCTACAAGGAGCCCGCCGATACAATACTGCGCGTAAAAGGTAACAGGGCTATCGGGATTGGTATTTCCACAATTGCCGGTGGAAACGTTGTCAGGATGGGCGAAGCCCTGAAAAGGAAATTAGTGCAATTACTTCCACTACTTCCTATAGGTCTGGAGTTTACACCGATCTCAATTCAATCGGATACAGTAAATATTTCTATAAAAGGGTTTGTGATTAATTTGATCGAGGCTGTATTGATTGTGTTTGTGGTACTTCTGATTTTTATGGGAATGAAAAGCGGGATTATTATCGGGTTTGTTTTGCTATTAACCATTTGTATGACGTTGTTTATAATGGATGCACAGCACATAATCATGGAGAGGATTTCTCTTGGCGCGCTTATTATCGCTCTGGGAATGCTTGTTGATAATGCCATAGTAATAACGGAAAGCATGCAAATACAAATTGAGAAGGGAATGGATGGCCTGGAATCGGCAAAACAAACTGTAACTCAAACCCAAATACCGTTGCTCGGGGCAACCTTTATCGCTGTTATCGCGTTTGCCTCAATCGGGTTATCGCAGGATAGCACAGGCGAATACTGCAGATCGCTTTTTCAGGTAATACTGATCTCTCTTATGCTCAGCTGGGTAACAGCTATAACCACAACTCCATTTTTATGCAATATGATGTTTAAAAAGAAAAAAAACGGTACGAAATCAACCGATGCCGAATATGATCCGTACGGAGGTCTGTTTTTCAGGGTATACAAAAAGATGCTGGTTTGCTGTATTAATTACAGATGGTTAACTATGGCTGTTGCGCTGATTCTTTTTACGGCATCGATTATCGGTTTTGGGTTTGTCAAACAAATGTTTTTCCCGCCTTCCACACGTGACCAGTTTTTTGTTGATTTACGGTTTCCCGAAAACACAAAAATCGAGATAGTGGAAAATGAACTTAAAAAAGCCGAAGATTATTTATTGAAACTCAATGGAGTCAAATCAATAGCCACTACCATTGGAGGGGGACAGATACGGTTTCTTTTAACTTATACTCCCGAAAGCAAGAAAAAAAGTTTCGGACAGATAATTGTTACTGTCGATGATTACAAAAAAATCGATAAATTGTCGGAAAAAGCGCAAAATGATCTTGAGGCATTATTCCCGGACGCTATCGTCAATGCGAAAAAGTTTATGCTGGGGCCCAGCAAAGGAGGAAAAATCCAGCTTCGAATATACGGCGATAATTATGACCGAATAAGAGAAATCGCCAATAAAGCTCTTGCTGTTTTGTATAATGAACCGCTGGCGAAAGGTGTTTATTATGACTGGAATGAAAAAGTGAAGGTTATTAAACCTCAACTGCTTGAGTCGCAGGCGATAAACGCCGGCATTACCCGTCCTGACCTTGCGGTAGCTCTGCAATCATGTTTTTCCGGCACAATTGTTGGTGTGTATAGAGAAGAAGACGATTTACTTCCCATTATTGCCCGTTCTCCTGAAGAAGAACGACAGGAAGTGGATAATATATATAACCTTCTGGTGTATAGTTCCGTCAGTCAGGGGATGATACCCATGGGACAAGTAGTGTCGGATTTCAGAATTGAGTTTGAAAACTCTTGTATCGGAAGAAGAAACAGGGTACCGACATTAACAATACATTTTGATCCGCGAACAGGGCTTTCCGCGGAATTGCTTAAAATAATCAAGCCGAAAATCGAAAAAGCTCTCAATGTCGATGTGGAATCTGCCACAGGAAAAAAATTTGCCCAAAATGAAAACCCGTTCGATGATTATAGCGATAAGACCATTGCGCTGAGGTATGATGACCATATCCCGATCAAAGGGATGCAGGGTTATTCCATTGCCTGGGGCGGTGAAAACGAGGATTCCGTCAAAGCGCAAATGGGGCTCGCGAAAAGTTTGCCCGGTTTTGGTGTTCTGATGGTGCTGATTGTGATATTCCTTTTCAATTCACTTAAAAAAACCGCTATCATATGGTTATGTGTGCCTCTGGCAATAATCGGTGTTACCGCTGGCCTGTTAATGTTTAACCAGCCGTTCGGGTTTATGGCGTTACTGGGGCTTATGAGCTTATCGGGTATGCTTATAAAAAACGCTATTGTATTGATAGACCAAATTGATTTTGAACTGAAATCAGGCAAAAAACCGTTTGATTCGATTGTCGATTCGGGAGTCAGCCGTATGAGGCCCGTCATGATGGCATCGCTAACCACAATTCTGGGAATGATGCCGCTTCTGACGGATTCGTTTTTCATATCCATGGCGGTAACAATAATGTTTGGGCTGGGGTTTGCGACAATCCTCACTTTGATTATTGTGCCGACACTATATGCAATCTTTTACAGTATAAAACAGTGAAATAATCAAAAGACCCTTTTTTATTTATTATACCGTAAAGTAAATATCTCCATTTTGAATTGAAAAATCAATATAGTTAACAACAATAAAATTAATTGATAAGTATAACGGGGAAATTCCGAATTAATAATAATGGATTATACAATAAAAAATTATTACATTTTAAAAATTTTTTTTTGATTTTCATAATATCATGGTGTACAATAGAATTGTAAACTGCGAAACGAAAAATAAAAAATTAGTGAAGAAATTAAAAAATGTAGTTTTTAACTTAAGAGAGGAGAAACACAATTTATGAAGAAGGCGGTCTTGTTAAGTTTGCTTGTTCTTTTTATCAGTAATCCTGCTATGTCAAGAAGTATTCCTGATGCTCCGAATTTGATAGAAGATCCATTTTTTGAGGATGTAAGCAACAATTGGTATGTTAAAGGTGTTTACAATACAACCTCAAATTCTCCGTATCTGCCTGGCAATACTACCGATCCGGGCAACATTCTTGACGGTTATGTAATGTTCCGCGATGTTGTTGATACATCAACGTCTTTATACGATGCCAATCTTGGCGGAAAAGAAATCGATTTGACATTTTTCGCGTATTTAACCGGTGACGGTGTAATTAATGTCCGTTTTTCATGGTGGATGGACCCGAATATTTCCATGCCATCAGATGATCCGACATCCCTTCCGGCACCTGATGGTCTTTCAAAATGGTATACATTAACATCCATAGATCTTGATGAGTACACCGTTAGAAACGATCTCCTCAGATCCGGCGAACAACTTCCTCCAAACTTCAATCTTTATTGCCTCCATGATACCTGGGATATAAACCCGAGGTATATAGCCATTCAAATTGAACAGGCTATAGTTCCCGATGCGCAAGGCAATGGAGACGGTATTACCGGTGTTGGTGAATCGTACCTGACAGGAGTTGATTTTGAAGTAAAATCGGTTCCTGAACCGGGCGCCATGATGTTATGTTTATTCGGAGCGGTTTGTTGGTTTTTTAAAAGATTTAAAAAATAATGTTAAAATTAGCATAAAAAAAACCCCGGACGGTTATCCGTTCGGGGTTTTTTGTTTTTGGGAGAAAAAAATTTTTCTTAACTACACAGTATCTCTTCACCATTTTTTATGTTTAATTTACATTTTTCAATATTTATTTTATCCGTAGATTTGGTTTTTTTGCCGAATCGTTTGCCTGATATCCGTTCTGTTCTTCTCATTGGCTCGCGATGTGATTTGGTTTGAGCCTCAATAGAGTATACACTTTGGACAATAAAGATTAATAAGCAACTGAACGGAATCAATAAAATTAACATCAGCTTTTCCATTTTTCCTCCTTTGTATGATGGCAATATTTAGATGCTGATCGGAACAAAATTATTCATTAATTTATTTAATGAATATGTATTATAATGTAATATAGTGTAAAAATCAAGATAAATAAGAATAATAAGATATAAGATGTGATAATAAAGATAAATAAAGTAATAAAATGATTTTGGGGATCAAACAATCGAATTGGTTGCAAATCAGATCATTGAATCGACAAGTTCTCTGGCGGATCTGCGACGGTCAATTTTTTCACGGGTTGATTGAATATCAAGCCCGACATTCATTATAGTTTGGATCTGGTTTACCGGCATACCGAAAATAGCGGATAGTTTTTCTATGGAATCAATATTTTCGCGTTGCGCTACAGATTCAATTAACGACGCGTCAGGGTATACCGATGGAGGTATAACATGTGGTTGTGAGTTCATAAGGTTTTGTTGGTTGAAAAAGTAATGTTTTGACGGCGCTGTATTGAAAACTTCATTATAGGCGTAATACGTTTTATATTTCGGATTTTGCGACAAAAGAATATTCTGGTATACATTTTCGCTGAAATCAAGATATGGGAACAGGTTCATGGAAAATGTGATTTCCGATATTGTCGATCGAATGGGCGACAAATCCTCGTTCAGATCGCAAAGCACAGGCACAATCCATGATCTTAATCTCTGGTTTACTGTGACATTATACTCAAGTTCGTTCACTTTATCGATACGGGCAAACATATCTCTTAATTCCGGATGAGCTTTCAGAACATCGAGTTCGTCGGCCATAAGTGAATATTTTCCCTCATAGGCAGTGGCAAGCCGGGGCAGGACAACGTCAATAGCGTAAACCTTTACTTTCCATGAATCTACCCACATCTGAACCAGTTTCTCCTGTTCATTTTTATCAGATATCTGCACATAAACCTTTTCGCGCGCGTATCTTTTTAGTCTCTGTTCCACAACCCCTGCGATTGAATACGCTTCTTTTCCGATAGCGCAACCTATACTGCGCAGGGTAAAAGTAAAATCACCGGCGGCTGTTTTTTGCATAATCACATCGTCAACATAATTCTGCAGGTGTTTGAGCCACGCTTCATCCATTCTGAAAAAACCTGTAATGCCTGTAGGAAACTTATTGTGCAGGTTATCCATACCGGAAAGTACCTTTCCGTAGAAATAATTGACGATTTCAAAATCTTCGGTTGATTTATCTTCGATTAGCCTTTTTATATAATCATGAAGGTTGCGGATATCGGCTCTTCCATATTTTGCGATTAGTGTTTCTCTGAACATGCTTACCATTTGGCGGAAATTGAATAGCGCGATAACCGCTATTTTGTCTTTCATTGCCTCAATCTGTGGTTGCGAACCATCATAAGTGTCCGGTAACTCCTTGGCTAATTTGAATTTAGCAAAATAATTCAGATATGATTCGAAATCGAGGTAATCGAGCAAATCCCTCACATACCGGGCATCGTTAACATCGTTTAGTTTTTGGATTTTTACTTCAGCAGGCAAATTCTCAACCGCGAAAACAGGATTCATTCGGTTATGCCGGTCAAAATCGAAAGCGCGGTTATCGATATAGTAATGCCGGTATAATATACGGTCTTTATATTTGTACGGAAAAAACAAATCGCCGAACCCCGCAATTTCAACCGATGCCATAAACAGATTTAAATTATACTCGAATTTCTTTGACATCTCACCGTATTGCGCGATGTTGAGGTTTCTGAGTTTCTTTAAATAAGCGTCTGTCAATTCTTTATTGAACCTTTCCAATTCGTTGTATATTACCCTGGCATCTGTTTTCAAAATAGCGAATTGGAATACAAAACCGATCATAAAATCGAGGTATTTTGTATTTATAAAATCAGCTTGTTCTTGCGGTTGTGCAAATCGTGTTTGGGATTCATTATAAAATGTATCTATGAGTTCTTTGGCGTAATCCGAATAAAAATTGGTTTTTTCGGTTGCCGGTGTTTCCATATCTGTGAGTATGGCTTTTAACCTGGTTTCAGCGATACCGGTTAACTCAGAAAGTTTTTTTAGCGAAAAAATATCGTTTCTGTTCATCATTTTGAAAATAAATGATAAATCGGGTATCTTTGACGGGCTGATTATATGTTTTGCTACCGGTTTGTAATCGATAGCGTTGAATGCCTCGTCAACAATAGCGTTTTCGTTGTATCCGAAAAATCCTTTATAATCCGGGTTTGTGCTGTCAATTATTGTTTTTACCGCGTTTTGCTTGTCTTTGAGGTACATGAGCATTGTCATGGCGAACGATATCTCAGCCGGATTATTTATAAGCGGTGATATATCGTCGTCGAGGTTACAGTAAACAGGCTGAATCCATCTTTTAATGCGGGGATTGGCTTCAGCGATAAACTCGAATTTCATCATCGGCGATCCTTTGGGAACAATTTGCGAAAACATCGGTTTGAATTCAGGTTCCGCCTCGAGGAACTGCATCTCGTGACGTTTAACAAGGAACACTCCTTCTCTGGCATACGCAAGTCTATGAATGCTTAAATCCATCGCCAGTACCCTGATATCCCAGTTATCGATCCATTTATCGGCGAGAATATTTTTCTGCTGTTCATCTGTAATATCCTTGAATAATTTGGAAACAGCATATTTTCTAAGCACTTTTTCGGTTACGAACGCCATTGTATACGCTTCTTTTCCGATAGAACTTCCTATGCTTCTCAAAGTCAGAGACAGGTCGTCTGTCATGACTTTCTGATCAATCACATCAAACAGATACTGTTCCAGCGAAGAAACCCATCCCTTATCAGCGTCTCTGAAGATAGCGGTTAATCCTATTGTGGTTGAGTTTTCGTTGAAGATATTTTTGTTCTGATTATTGAGCAGAATATTGAAAAGTTTTATGAAATCATCTTTAATTCCTGAATTATCAGGTACTTTTTTCTTCTGGGAATCATTGAAATACGCAATAAGGTTTGCTACATTAGCCTCACCGTAAATTTCCTTGATCTGACCAGAATATTTGAGTGTCATTTGCCTGAAATAATCAAGGAATATAAAAGCGGTATCTCGTATAAGAGTTTCTTTTTGCGGTATGGTTTTTATATAAGTCGGAGGTACGTCACTTGAAGTGAACTTTGTGTAATCGAGCTCAAATTGAATACTCCTGAGAAATTGAAATATTTGTTCACTGTCAATAATATCAGCGACAATCCTTTCTTTTGCCCGTGAAGGCAATATTTCCTTTTTTATCTGCGGGTCGCCGTATTTTTCTTTATCCGCGCTGAAATATCCGAAATCCATGTATGCGTGAATGTATCTGTTTCTCTCAGAAATTGATTCGGGCATAAACATATGGCCGTTTTCAAAAGTAATGGAATTAAAATAAGTCCATAATTTGTTCATAAATGCTTCATATATAACTGTTGAATCCGCTATGCCGGCTTCTATAAGCATATTCCTGTAGGCCGTGCCGGTATCTTTTATAAACAGAGATAACTGGCGCATTATATTTTTTGAGTCAACGCCAAGCATATGCAGGTTAAGTGCCAGATCCTGCAAACGATCGGGCATGAAATTGTTTATAAATTCAATGTGGCTGTCGTCAGAGACAAATTTCGAGAATTCTTTTGATGCCTCTTTAATGATTTTTTCGCATTGATTTTTATAAATACCTTCCGGCAAAGGTAGGTTTTCGGTATCCGATATGAGAATGCCTTTTAACTTATCGGAATTGATACCAACCAGGGATGCTATTTTATCCAATGAATAGAAACCGGTATTAACAGCGTATTTTACCAGTGTATCGATATCCGGTTCATGATTCGGTTCAACTATGGCGTGAGCTTCAAATATATTTTTTAAATAAGGTTTGAATCTCGAACTTTCGTTAAATCCAATGAAAGATTTGTAATTCGGATTCGAACTCCGGAGTATTCCATTGACGAGATTATCCTGCGCATCTTTAGGTAAATACATGAAAATATACCTTCCAAAAGTAACTTCCGACGGACGAGACAATACAGGGCTAAGATCAGATGTGAAATTGCAGTAAACCGGGATAAGCCATCTTTTATACCTGTCGTTGACTTTAACGATGGTCATAAGATCGGTTTTTAATGTATCGGAGAACATTCTGAGGTATTCCCGATGTTTTGACGGATAATACCATTCCAGATTATGGTCAAATAATTTATAAATACCTATATGCGATTGTGCCAGTCGTAATAGGTTCATATCAATGGCATATATTTTTATATCCCAGGTATCTACCCACCTTTCAGCGAGAGCATTTTTCTCTTTCGGATTAGATACATCCGCGAAAACAACATCGTGTGCGTATTTAAGAAGCATTTTTTCTGTTATCGCCGATAAAGTATACGCTTCTTTACCGATAGAACTCGCTACGCTTCTCAGGTTCAAAGTTAAATCACCGGATATCGTTTTCTGAGTAATCAGGTCGTATAGATATGTTTCAAGCCCTTCTACCCAATCGGTAACATGATCGCGGAAAATCTGGGTCGCTCCGTTTTTAACTTCTATTTCGGCATTTTGTGTATCTTTCAGAATTCGTATTATTTCTTTGATTCCGTCCATAACAACTGAATCATAAGGAACTCTCTTTTTGGATATATCTCTGAAATAAGTACGCAATGTGCCTATACTGGCGGAGCCATACATTGTTTTCAGTTTATCCTGATTTTTATTAACCAGTTGGTGGAACTTATCGAGTACAGCAAAAGCTACTCCTTCATCAAGAATGTTTTTCTGCGCGGCGGATCCGTTGTAGTATGGTGCCAGATCGATTCCTCTGGATGCTATTGGACCAATATCGAATTTTATTTCATCTAATATTTCACGGATATACCGTATTTCACTCATGGTTTCAATCAATCTTAGTTTTACGCCAGGAGTTACGTACTCGGTTTTAACCTGTGGTTTTCCCTCGGTTTCCAACCGGATACCGAACTCGTTGCGGTCCGTATAAATATGCTCAAACAAAGGGGTGCCCATAAATTCGGATTCAATAAATAAACTTCCATCCGGCGCGACAGTAATTTGCGAGAAAAATATGTTTAATATCTCTATAAACGATTTGGAAACCGTACCGCCTTTCGATTGATTAAGCTTCTCAAGATTAGCGACATAGATATTTTCAACCTGCATTTTTAACGCGTTTATGTGTGGCTGAATAAATTCAGCGTTTACACCGAGCCGATTAAGTTTCATTGCCGTATCTATAACCAGCGCCCTGAACTTTTCTTTTACAAACCAAACCTGGCTTAGAGGAGATGATAGTTTTAATGCGGTTTCATCCATAAAATTCTCAACAGTTTCCTGAACAATTACTTTATATATTTTTGAATCCGGATCTGAAAAAGACTCCACTTCTGTGCGGGAATTAAGTATTTCATGAATAAAATCATTATCAACTCCAAATATCCTGGCAAGAGTTTCAGCATCATCGATTCCCTGGCTGATCGCGACTCCGATAACCGCGCTCGCGGACGGTTGTATCCTGGCAGGCAGGCATAAAGGTTGACCGTTAATCATGTTTAATTGCTCAAGTTGCGGGTCAAAATTGATATTGAACGCCATAAAACCTTTATATTGTGGATTTAATGAACTCATCACCGAGTCATATACACGCTCTCTGGCGTTTTTGAGGTAGGGGAATACATTCATCGCAAACACAATTTCGGATTTGAGATTCGATATAACGGGCGCGTCTTTTCCAATATCGCAATAAACGGGTTTAACCCATCGCCTTAACCTGTCTTTTATAATAACACATTCGCTTTCTTTATCTTTTGCGGTATCCGAAAACATATCCATATATTCTTTGTTAAGATCAAAAAACATCTGTTCATCAGGAGAAAGAGTGTAAATTCCATTTCGGATTATCACAAAACGTGATAAGACATGATCTATCGCATAAATATTTACGTTCCAGCGTGATATCCATTCCTGTATCATATTTTCTTTTTCTTTTGCGTTTGATACGCCGGCAAATATCTTCTCTTTCGCAGTCTTATAAAGAGCTTTCTCGATTATAGCGGCTATACTGTACGGTTCTTTTCCGGTAGCGGCCCCTATACTTTTGACTGATATCGAATAATCGCCTTCAGCGATTTTACAGGCAATCAGGTCGGACAGGTAGTCCTCAATTTCTTTTTTCCAGCCGGATTCATGCCTGAAAAACCGTGTGTACATATCAAAAGATTCAAACATAAGTTCCCGTTTCAGAGCATCAAAATCAGAATAAATTTCTGTATTGGTAAATCCAGCAGGATTTTTCCCATGTAAATATTTGCAGTATTCATAAAGCGATTTAAGATCAGACGAACCATACAGTTCAATCAATTTAGAGGAATATTTTTTCGCAATATTTTTCATGGAATCAATAGTTACGAAAGAAATTGAATCAAGCAGAAACTCGGTTTGCCGGGGAGTTCGTGTGTAAAAAGGTATAATTGTTTCGTAATCAGATATAGTTTTGTCTCTTCCACTGGTTTTTCGTCTGGTTGACCATAACGCAAAAACATCGCTCAGATCCATGAACTGAAAAATACTTTTTACGTATTGAGCTTCTTTTATCTCACCAACCAGCTTGTCTTTTTCCTCAACCGTTAGTTTCTCAACTTTTATTGAAGGTGAACTATAGTTCTTTATCACGGATACAAAAGGTTGCCAGTCACAATAATAATGCTCAATAGCGGATTCTGTTTGTGAAGGAATGAATAAATGTCCTGTACCGGCTATCTCAATTGAGGCAAAAAAAGTATCTGTAATTTTCTTCAGATTATCAGCCAGATGAGTGGCGTCAGAGATGCCTGTCTGTTCCAGTTTTTCTTTGTAATTAGCTACAAGTAATCGTGAAAATTCCGCGAGCCTGCTTAATATCTGTTCAGGTTCTACCATCGATTGTGTGCTCGACAATATATATCGTTTAACAAAACTTTTTACGAATTTATTGAGAAATTCCTGTTGGCTGGATTCGCTTTTGGGATCGAAAGTCTTGCTCATCATAAAAATATTAACCAATTCCAGAGCGGATTGTTTTACGGGGAAACTATATCGGGCTATAATATCAGGCTTTGATACTTTATTATCCAGATCTCCGATAATGTCTGTCAAGATATTCAATCCGTTTTGCGGCATAACAATATCTGCCATCGATGAACGCATTAGCGTATTGGTATTCGGATCAAACAGCGTATCATGAATAAACTGTTCAACCCCGTTCAATTCTTCACCGATTTGAAACGAAGAAAAATAATCAGAATCTTTTTCCGAACTGAGCTCGCAATAGTTGCGGATTTTCTCCAGTACAGCAATCCGTCCTTTTGCTTTCATGGCGTTCTCAACAATGGAAAAATGATCTTTCATAGCAGGTTTGAATAAAATCGCCGGCCCAAAACCCAGTTTGTTTAAAACAATACCTTCAACCAGTGAATTTTCCCCGCTGACTACCGCGGCATCAGATACGCTCATAAGCGATTTGAACAGCATACTGTCTATTGAAGGAAGGTTTATGACAACAATTTTGGAAGCACCGGAAAGATTATCGTTATTTGCCTGCTGAAGATCGATGAAATTAAAATTCTTCTTCAAAAACTGTTTATGATGTTTATCCGTCTGCGATTTATCGGAATAAAAAGTAAATATTATCTGCGGTTCTGTGGAAAGCGAAACGGCTTTCATAAAAGAGGCGAGCTCGGCATCGCTTTTTTCGGTAAGGTACCTGAAAGACCAGTTATATGTGGTAAAATCAAGCGGTTCTATTCCTTCGATAGAATTTATCGCCTCAGTAAGTTTATTTTCAGATATTATGTTTAAATCCTCGATAATGTCTTGCCTGAACTTATGTCTGCCTGTTGTTTTTAACCTGTTAATGAGAGTAAGCAGTTCGCCGTCAATCACGAATCCGGCTTCTACCACATTGGGTTTCGCGAAATCGGCAGGCATAGGATTAAAATAAACGGATATTTCATCCAGCGATCTCCATGGACCGGCAATTGTGCCGGCGGTAGGAATTTTGATGAAAAACGGTGTTGTTTTCCCACCGGATTGAGTTGTAAACCACATATTAAAAAGAGCTATCCGTTCATCCGCCTGAGGGTCGATTTTAGAATATAAATGGAGTATTGCCGGTTTCCTGGATAAATCAGGGATTATCTCTCTTTTTGCCGTACCATTGAAATCAACTTCTATAAACTTGTTACCTCTATCAAACTTCACGAATTTAAAATTTAGAGTTTTTCCTTTTACCGCGGATGAATATTTTTTTAATGTGCGGTTAAGTTGTTGCTGATCTGTAGGTAGTATGACCAGTGGAGTTATTCCTCTTTTATTAAGCGCCTCGATATATTTTACGCTGTAATGGGCGTCGCCGTGTCCCAGATATGGCGAATTTTCATCGGCTATTGTCCATGAGGATATGTAAACATCGGTATTTCTCAACTCCAGCTTGTTTTTATTAAGTTTTAATATATCTTCCAGATAATCCTGATATGTTCTTGCGGATAATGCTTTTATTCTTACCCCTGTCCCGGGTTTACGCGACAGTTGCACAATTTCGCCAAAAACTTTCAATACAATGGTTTTGTTTGCTCTGTCGATTTTTATATTCTCAAAAGAGAACATATCCGTTATCGCGTAGTCAAACATCGTTATCGCGTTCACAAATTCGGGAGAGCCTTCTTTATGTTTTCGCGATACAGCCTCGATATAACCTTCCCGCCAATCTCTTATGATACTGTAAACCTCGGCGTAAGTAAAATCTTTCAGTGAATCCATAACAGCGCCAAATACGAATTGGTTACGGAATTCATTAATTCTTTTTATGCTGTCAAAACTATGGTTGGCGAAAAATGAAGATGCCCTCAAACTGGAATTAACTGTATTGACGGTTTGTGATTGCTCTTTGGATCTTAACAAAACGGAAGCGTATTTGCTGAAATCATTTTTGCCCACCATACGCGGGCTCAAAACAATACAGTTTATATTATTTTTTATACAGCTGTTTACAATCGCTTCAGTATGAAAACCACCGGCTATGAGTAAAACGGATTTGGCTTTCTCATCCTTCATCATGGCAAGCGAGTTTTTGAATATAACTTCATCCCTCTGCCCAGCAATTGAATAGAACGACATGTTATTCCGGGCGAGTTTCTCAATAAGGCTTATTTCCTGTTCGCTTAAATTTACGGTTGCTACAGAATTAAAACCCGACGCGAAAAGCACGGCGATATCGTTAGATGAATTAATCAGAGAATTATATTCCGCTCTGGTTAAAGACAACCTGCATAATTTCTCAAGTTCAAAATACAATTTTGATAAATTGTATAATTTCTTCTCCGTATCTGATTTAGCAAGATCAATATATATATCTGCCGCGAAAGAATCCGATTCTTTATTAACATCAGCGTTATGGATATTGCGGATATCTTTCAGCAGAGTTATATATTGCTCGATTACAGGATAATTTCGCTGGTTTTGGTTTGTTTCGTCAAAAGTTTTGAGCAGTTTTTCATAAAATTCGAGATTGTCTATTTTGCCGGATATATTGGCGAGAACCAGTTTCTTAATCTCTATGGTTTTTTCCGGTGCGGCATTATCTGAGATTTTATCGATTATTTCTTTTGTCTGTATACTGAGCTGCCTTGAATCGAATTCATGCTGGGTTTTCAATATCGCGCAAACCTTTTTTATTGCCGGGTATTTTTCGAGCAATAATGATGATTTGCCGTAAAGTTTTGCGGTTTCGTCTATAAACTTATCTAATCCTATGTTTGCATCGCAATACTGAGCGTATATTTTTTCAAATTCCGTCAGAATCCGGTTATAATGTTTCTTTTTCAGATTCTTCAATTCAGAATCAATTTTATTCATAACCGGTAAACATCGCTCTGATATATCAAAATATTGCGAAAAAATTTGGATATTTTTTAAATACAGTTTTTTATCATCAACACCGGATATTTTTAATGTTTTTCCGCTGTAAATACTGAAATATTCTTCGCCTGATATAACACCGTTTTTCAATAAATTATCTGCCATCTTATGTCGTGTTGAATCAATTGGATATGAGGAAATCAGAGACGTATCGATTTCTCCGGATGAACCTTCAACCGCGACAAAATCAAAATAATTGCCGGTATATAATTTTCCCATCATTGAGGAGAGTTCTTTTTGGGCGGGATAATTGCAGTGGGCATCCTGAATATAAATTAGAAGTTTATCGGATTCGGTTTTATGAGCCGAGACAAGGTTAAGCCCGCTTTTCCGGATATATTTTACGGCCTGGTCATATCTCGATTCGCAAAAAGCGTTTGCCGTAAATAAAATAAAAAATAATGTTATGTACGAAAAATATGTTTTTCTATATTTCATTTTACCTGATAAAAAATGTATTATGAATTTTCACTAAATAACGGATTATACTTTATTTTAACAAAAAAGGCGGGATATGGCAATTTGTAATTGAATAACAATATAGGAATTGAGCTGATTCGCTATTTTGTTTGTGGACATGTTTCCGGTGATAACATTGAAGATTTTCGCATAACCTGATTACCTTGATTTTATTTTATAATAAATACAAAAGACTTTTTTCTTTTTGAAAAAAGAAACAAAAACTTTTTCTCCGGATGCTTTGCATCCTGTTTTTATAAGATATTTATTTTTTCAAGAAGAGATTGTGCAACATTATCCCATGAATATTTGCGGGCGAAAATCACTGAATCGCGCGAATACCGGTTTCTTAAATCGGTATCTGTAATCAGTTTAACCATATTCGCGGCAAAAGTGCCGATATCACCCGGTTTAGCGAGAAGCCCGGTTTTCCCATGTTCCACCACTTCCGGTATGCTCTTGGAAGCAAACCCCACACAAGGTGTGCCACAGGCCGCTGCTTCGATAAACGTCATGCCGAATGTCTCATCGAGCGCACCGGATACGAATATATCACCCATACAATAAATATAAGGCAGTATCTCGCCGTAAACTTCACGGAACATGAAAACAGAATCTTTCAACCCGGATCCGGCAATATAATCTTTTATCTGCTCAACATATTTTTTGCTTTCATGACGGGCAAACATGTACAACACGGCATCTTTGATTTCATCTTTAACCATCTTAAACGCTTTGAGCAAATTAAGAACACCTTTATGCTCCGTGTACCTGCCGACATAAACCAGAACAGGTTTATCCTTTTTCAGGTTACCGAAATTTTTGCCCGGTGAGAAAAAATCCACGTCAACACCATTGGGCACAACTTCCGCCTCGATTCCTTCGGCATTAAGTTCAGCTTTTGTGTATTCGCTTACGGCGGTAATCAAATCAACGTTTCTCAACTGCTCGAAAATCTTTTTACGCGCGTCTATGCGTTTTTGCCTCTCATGCCCTTCATACATCATTGGATCTGCTATACCGTGATATGTGTATACAACTTTATAACCGAATTTTCGTTTAAGCGAATTAGCGTAAATATCCATTGGGGTGAAATCAACAAGAACAACATCCGGCGAGACCGATCTGAATTCCCTCCCGATACTCAATGATGCGATTTTATTAAGTAAAGTCGACTTCGATTCAACAAACTTATATGGAAGTTTCTGTGCAAAAAAGAGTTTTGGCTCTCTTACAGTGACGTTCGGCGGAATTGCTCGTCCTGCTTTATCCATTGTAACGATGCTGATTTCGTGAGATGATGAAGCCAGCAGTGTTGCCAGGCTCATCACCCTGTTGGGTATACCTTTACCTTCGCTTAAAGAATTTATTAGGAAATTTATCTTCATTTACCCGAACACCATACTCAGATATAAACCGAAATATCGATATCTTTTTCTTTTTTCGATTTGTTAACAAAAATCTGGTCGTCGAAACTTATGGAAACACCGTTTTTGCCTACCTTCATCTCGGTTCCGTTGACAATTACGTTCATTCCTTTTTTAATGGTGTCGTCTCTGTAAATTTTTATGTTGTAGAATATATTGTCGTGCGCGAGCCTGTTGGATTTTTTGCGCGCTTTCATGATAAGTTCACAGTCCGCAACCGATTTTCTCCATACGGATGGTATTTTTGGGTTTATCGTGATGGAATCGAATTCAGGGGTAATACCGATCATCTCTGCGATAAACCTCATTCTCCATGCGTGCGATCCGGTAAACGGGTAATACGGTTCTTTGCCGAAATCGTTGTTATCCGGCACAGCGGTATAGTTGCTATGATAAATAGGGGGATTGGTCGAAATATCGGATACTCTGTTTTCGTTTGTGAGAAGAACAAAGTTCTCGAACGCTTCGTCCACATACCCGCGCCGTAGCAAAGCTATCGACCAGAACAAAGCGCCATGCTGGTAAACCGATCCGTTTTCGAAATGCCCTTTTGCCTGATCGGCGATCCTGCCGACTTCCTTTGAGCTTTTTTTGGAATACGGCGAGAGCAATCGCAATCCGAAAGGTGTTTTCAGTTTTTTCATCTCGTCGATAACTTCATCGACTCTTTCTTTCGGGATTATATCACTGTAAATCGCCCATGAATTCTCGTTCAGGTGTCTTTTCCCTTCTTTATTTGCCGATGAACCTACGGGTTTGCCGTTGTTATCGTATCCGAAAATATAGTATCCGTTTTTATCCCAGCCGGCGGTATTTATAGCGTCTGTAATTTGTTCGATAACTTTTTTCAGGTACGCTGTTGTTTTTTTATCATTTTTTAATATCGATAGTTCCATCATTTTTCTTGAAGCGTAAACCAGAAGTTCCGACAACCACACGCTTTCGCTTTTGTCGCCGCGCAACCCGTCGAGAGCGTCGTTCCAACCGCCGTAACCAAGTTTACACAAACCGTTATCGCCGATATTACTGTCATACGCGCTTTTTATCGCGAGAAGCAGGTGGTCATAAACCGATAATGTTTTCTCGTTATTGATTGTTTTGTTGTCGTCTTCGAGAAATCCGATTTGCTCGTCAAGAATATTGAAATCGCCTGTTTCTTTTATATAAAGTACGGCAAGGTCATGCATCCACAACTGGCAATCCATGAAATTGCGCAGGTCATGCAGTGATGAAAACTTGCATATCTGGCGGGGGATTCTTCCGTCTCTATACTGGTAGTTGAGCAAATACGGCAACATCAGCGTAACGTAATTCGGCTCAAACATACAGTTGGCGAGCATATACTGGAACATATCTCTTGTTCCTATATCGTAGGGGCTGTTGAACCGCGAACACAATATGCTCTGGTATTTGCCCCATATATTGAACGTGCGGTCGATCTCCTCACTTGGTGTTTTTATGAGGTAAGACTCAAAAATGTTTTTCCACGCCATTGACATTTTATCGAACTCATGATTTATCTGTTGGACATATAGCGTTTCGGTCCATTCCCTGACTTGTTTTTTTACGTCTTTTTCCGGATTAATAGAAGTTACGGCAAAATGAAATTCTTCGTGTTCTTTTGGATTAAGGAAAAGTTCGTGCTGAAACGCGCCGATCATTCCTTTCAGAGGCTGTTTTGCCTCGCAGTTAGCCAATTTTTCATCGAAAACCGATTTCGGATAAAGTATTGACGCGCCAAACCCGTAATAAGTATCGGCGTTGGAGTCGAAAGAATGCGGTTTTTTTGTCGATATAAACGCACCCCAGCGCGGAAACGAATTTTTTATATCGAGATTTTTCGCGATAATAGCGAAATTATCGGGATCATAATCCACTTCGCTTACGGCCATACCTACAAAATAATGGCTTGGATGGCTGTCCAAACCGAAATTGATTTCAGGGTAAATATTAATTTTGCGTGTTTTATGAGATACATTTTTGATGGATATTGTCCATATTTCACCTGGCAAATCTATAGGTATAAAAATCCGGATATGAAATTCAAGCCCGTCTCTTTTTGATTTTATCTCAATAAACCCTGCGCCCTGTTTGCATTCGTAAAAATCGTAGTTTTCGGCATCGAGAGTACCGTCAGGCGAATATAAGTTTGGCTGAGGGTTCATGAGATAAACCTTGCCGGCTTCATTTTTTACCCAGATATTCCTTGTGTTGCGGTTTACCTGCGATACATGCATATAATTCTCGTTTCCGCTCAATTTGGTGATCGAGCCGAATAGAACGGAATCAAGCGATAATATACCTGCTCCGTCATGAGCAACAGCAGATACTGCGATATCGTTTATCTCATGTTTTAAATTCAGAAAATAATGAAACCACCCTTTCGGCAGATTGAGTTTATCGATGACAAACGAGCTTCCGGTGATATACCCGTCTTTGCATTCGTCCTCAAAATGATAATACCTATCTTTCAGTTGAGACAGTTCCAGCTCCGATACTTTATAGAACTGGTTTTTCCCCGCCATAAGGTTATCTTTTATTTTTGCGATAATTTTATCCATTTCATTTCTGAAATCATTATTTTCAATAAAATTCTTACCCATTGTACGATCCTTAAAAACTTTTTGATGAAAATTTGCGAATTACAACTTTTTATAAATTTATCGAATGAAAATAAAAATCACAACATAATTTTTATAATCAGAAATATAAACTCAATCCAACTCAATTAAATATTTTTCGGGATAAGACACACGAAAACCTGCGTGGAAAAAAGATATTTTAAGTTATATCATTGAATAGTTTTAATATCCAGCGAAAAAAGGCAAAAAAAAGAGAAGAGCGTATAAACCCTTCTCTTTTTTTATGAAAAATCCTGTTTATCATCGTTTACGCGAATATTTGCCCATAATATGCCCTCTGGCGATAGAGTGCTTATCCATCTGGCGCATAAAATCTTTTTTATCGGAAACAATTAAGTTTTCCGTATCCAGAGCGTAGATAGAGAAATAGTACCTGTGTGTCCCCGATGGAGGGCATGGACCACCGTATCCACGTTTCCCGAAATCGTTTATAACTTCTTTCGAGCCCGGTGGTATCTGTGACCCTTCAGGGATGCTCATGGTTGCAGATGGGATGTTGTATACCATCCAGTGGACAAAATCGCCTGAAGGCGCATCCGGATCGATCATGGAAATGGCAAAACTCTTTGTATCTTTCGGTACGTTCGACCAGTTTATTTCCGGAGACACGTTTTTTCCGTCACAGGTATATTTCGATTCCATCATATCGCCGTCTTTAAACGCCGTGCTTGTTACAAGAATAGTTTCTGTAGATATTTTCATGTTATCACTCCTTTCCTGAGATAACCCGTTTCCAAGAAAGAAACTTAAAACAAGAATTGTTACCGATGTCATATAAAATATACGCATTATGCTACTCCTCTTTGAATGTATACAAATAGCGTTTATTATTTGTCTCGTGATAAAATAACTATGACTAATTTTCCAATAAAAACCGGAATCAATCAACATTATTTTATTTTTATGCCTGAAATAATTTATTTATCTTTTTTGGGGAATGGTTCGTTGATGAGCTCATCCGGTTCTTGCGATTGATCAAGAAGAAACTGAATTTTCATTGCGGTTCCTTTACCCGGCTGGGAATTGACAAAAAATTTACCGTTATGTTTTTTTACAATTTCATAAGATACAAAAAGCCCAAGCCCTGTACCTGGTTTTGCTTCAGCGCCGTCCGCAATAACACCTTTGGTGGTAAAGAATGGTTCAAAAATTTTATTTTTTGTGGTTTCATCCATACCGCATCCGGTATCGGATATGGATAGCCAAATACATCCTTCTTCATGAACACAATCATTTTTCAGTTTGCACAATTCGCCTTTTTTATTGTTTTTACACCAGAAAAGAGATATGGCGAGTTTTTTTTCCGGGGAGTTTTCCATGGCATCACACGCGTTTGAAATCAGGTTGATAAGAACATGGGATAATTGATTGCTCGCGGCTTTAAACAACGGTACCTTATCGAGATTGAGCTCAACATTTATCCGGTTGTTGTTAAGCGTCTTTTCAGAAAACAGAAGGGTTGATTTGATCATTTCTTCCAGATTTACATATGATTTTCCGCCAACTCCGTTCTGGTAATAGAATTCCATCAGGTCGGATGTAATTTTCTGCCCTCTTTTTACCGCGTCTTTAATGATAACGAACGTTTTTTTGATATATGAATCGGTAATTAAACTATTTGAAAGTTCCACATAACCGGATATTATGGTTAAAATATTATTGAACTCATGCGCCACACCCGCGGCAAGTGTTCCTATCGCCGACATTTTCGAGGTTTCAATCAGGCTGGCTTGAGTCATTTTCAGTTCATCGGATTTGAGTTGTAACGCTTCGTATGATTGCGATACTTCCTGATGCGCTTTCTTTAAATCGGCAATATCATTTATCGCTAAAATTATACCTGATATTTCACCATTTTCTATGATTGGTGAACCAATCATGTTGACATATATGTTTTTTTCGTTGGTATATTCCGGAAGGCAAATATCAGTTTCCACCCTCTCTTTTGTTTCCATCACTTGTTTGATCAGGCATTGGTTTGTATGACATAAATTAATCTTGAATATATCATGGCATTTAAGATGTTGTCCGTCGGGTATTGTAAAAAGGTCCTTGAAATATTTATTAAATTTGGAAATATTAAAATCTTTATCTATAAGGCACATGGCAACACCACAGTTTTCCAGTATCTGCCTGCTTTCTCCCTCGGATTTCGCCAGCATCTCTTTTGATAACCTTAATTCTCCCTCCATTTTTATACGGTGCATAACCATAGCGGAAAAATTGCTCAGATGCTCAATTATGTCTTTGCATTTCAATCTTGTTTTCGTGCGCAATATCAACAACGCGAAAAGATCGTTCTCATACGATATGGATATCGAATACCATTCGTTATCAGCAGGTAATCCGGATAATTTAATAAATTCAAAAAATATTTTTTCCAGTTCAGGATATTCAGAGATTTTTATAATCTTATTATTTTTTAACAATACTTCTATATCTGTATTGATTTCAAACGGACATTCATGCTCATTAATCAAAATGCCGTTCTGATTGTACTGGCAGACAAACCTGAATTCCGATTTTTCACGGTCATATTTCAGAAAACCGCAATACTGCGTTTGCGTAAGTTTAATTAAATTTGTGGATAAGGCGTGGGGTATATCATGGTTTTTCTCTATTTCTATTACTGTATCATATAATACGCGCAGTGCTTTGAATCTGGTTTCGAATACCATGTTATACCGATCATTAGGATTTGCGCCGGTATTAGTGGTCATTTTCTGGATATTGCCTTGTCTGGTTTATTGTTGTTTCTATTTCGCAAAACTGTAATTAGTATTGAAACCGCTAAAATTATAATTGCGGCGCAAATATAAAACCTGTTGATTTTTATGATATCGGTAAGAAGAAGTTTTTTACTGAAAAAAGAGTTTTTTATTAAAGGTGTTATTACATAAACCGATAACGCCATGCCCGGTATCATAGAAAGAAGAACAATAATTGAACTTATGTTTCCCTCACCAACCTTTATCATTGAACCTGTTATGCATCCGCCGGAAATAAAGATTCCTATTCCGAAAATAATTCCGGCTAGCAAATTGTATATCCCAAAACATCTCAGTTCACCCGCCGGTTTTAATCCGAGGATAGAAAATCCTATGGCGCAGATAATAACGATAACACTGATCAGCGCGAGAAATCGTTTGCCTTTTCCCATAAATATCTCTGTTATGCCTGTCACAATACACAATCCGGCTCTTTGCGCGAAAAAACCGAATCCAATACCGAATAAAATACATAACGAAATCAAGGTTAAGTTTATGTTTCCCATAAGATTCACCTGTTATGATTTACTGATAATTTATACATTATAAAAACTCCTATTGCCACGCCTGCAACAACAATAAATGAAGATACCGTAAGCATTGGAATTCCAACAATAAAAGCCGTAGTACAGGTGCCGGGGCATATGCTGATGGCAAAACCGATTAAAATTCCTCCTGAAACCGCTCTTAATATTTGTGAAAAAGAAGGTTTCTTACACATAAACTCTTTACACAAAAACGCGGATATAAACGCTCCGATTATAAATCCTATATTTACTGCCAAAGCATAAATAAATGAGTTTTTCTCTCCGCAAATTCCTATAAGCGGAAGAAAACTTGAGCCGCCTATCCAGAACTTTTTTATTAAAAAATACATCAGTACATTTAGAGAAGCAAATCCCACACCCATGAAAATAGAAATATGGATTTTTTTAAATTTCATTCGCTTTTCCTATCAAACTTCATTCTTTTTGACAATTGTCATTTCCCAGAAAGATTTGTGCTGAAAAATAGATATTTCTACATCCTGGTAATCTTCCATCTCTTCAGGAACGGATTTTAAAACCATCGGATCATCAAAAATAAATTTCATTTCCTGTCCAGCAGTCATGTTATCTATCATCTTCAGTATGATAACAACCGGCAAAGGACACATTTTCCCTTTTAAATCAATTATTTTATCCAATTTTTCCTCAAACAATGAATTTATAAGTTCCCATCAGTTTACCAGTACGTTATTATAAATATATCGTTATCTGAAACATTTTCTTTAATGATTGAGATTAAATATTATGCATTAAATATCCATGCTAAAAAATTTTTTCTGTAATTTTTTTTGATTTATTCTGTTTTATAAATTATAATGAAATAAAGATCTAATTGTTAAAGACACATAAATAATGTGAGGGTAAGATAATGAGGCGAAAAATTACATTTTTTCTAATGCTTTTTGTTTTTGTTGTTTATGGAAATACTTACGCGGCTTTGATTATTGATGAAGATTTCTCATCAAAATCCAATGGCGCTACATATGGGGCAATATCCAATTTCAAAGATGATTTCGATTCAAGCATACCGGTTGTCGGAGGAAAAATCGAATCGGTCGGCGGTAACAATATGGTTAATATCCAGGGTGTTTCACCTGCTTATGACGCCAAGTCAGCTATTCAGATAAATACCGCCGGATATATTCTTGATTACATAAAATTCGATTTTTTCATGCAGTATGATTCTTCTACGCAGGGATTGCTTGAGATGCCCACATCGTTTAAAGCTGAACTTTATCTTTTAGACGGTGGTAAACGAATTACTCCCGAAGATAATGGGATAATCACACTTTTTTCTTACAATTACGAAAATGACTCAAATTATTCACTTTCCAATATGGCAACATATACTGCGGATGTTCACTCGCTAAACAATGAATTCACAGACTCCATGCTTCTTGTGTTTTCCATGAATTACCCTGACTGGCAGGACAATTACGATTCAAAAGCTTATGTTGACAATATCGAAGTCGGCGCGCATACTGTACCTGAACCGTCTTTATGGTCAATACTGGTTATCGGGTTCTTTTTCTTGAAAAGATTAATAAAGAAATAATCTTTTAAGGTTGCATTTTCATAACTTCAAACAGGTAATCAAGTCTCTTGAATTCGTCATCGCTGAGGTTGCCGTCTTTGTTTGAATCGAGATAATCGAACAACTCTTTTACATCAGGTTTTTTCGATGATGATGTCACTTCTGTTGAATCATCTTCCGAACCCAATTCGCTTTTATATTCCGCTAAAGCTTCTTTAAGCATATTCATAAAATCGTCTTTCGAGATAGGCACATTTGCCTGTGTAGTTACAACAGGTTGAGCTACAGCAGTTTGCTGTAATCCCTGCTGGTTAATGTATCGTGATACGCTTCCCATAAAATCCATCGCCTCGTTGAAAAATGACATACAGCCTCCTTAAATTGCTTTTTTCTTTGTTATTTATATCCCCAATTACTTTATAGAATAATCATTATTTTTATTCGCGTAGTGGGAATAAAGCAAAAAGGAAGCCAACTTTTTATGAGCTCATTTCTGTTATGTATAAAAAATGATAATAGAAAAATTTACCTGCCGGGAAAAATTTACCGCAAATAATTCCATTCTTTTTGTGAATATCTGTGGACAAAAAGATCATTGGCGAGTTTCTTTTCGCATTCAGTCAAACAATCGTGTTCGAAAGATGCGTCAAACAGGTCAAATACAGCTTCGGATATGTAATTGACAAATAACGATCGAGCCTCTGGTTCAGGAATATCCGTTTCGGGAAGGCACTTTTTGTAGTAAAATGAAGATTGATGAAGAACAACCTCATTTTTCCGCCTCTGCGCGCTTCCGCCTATTTTTTCGTTATTCCAGAGAATATCGTATTTTGTCGGCTGAGTAAAACACAGGCGGGGCGAATCCTGTTTTTCAGTAAGAAAACCATCGTTAAGGATAGAAAAACCGGTATTTCTTTTTATTTTCCTGATTATGCTCTCGTTAATTTTCCGGTACGAATCGATTACCCTGCCGGCAATAGATTTTTGCGCAAATACTATGGAAAACGTTATATCCTCGCCATGAACAACCGCTCCTCCACCTGTGGGGCGCCTTACAATTTGCGGACAGGCGACATCGATTGAGCTGATAACTTCTTGCGTTCGTTGAAAATAACCGATAGACACCGAATTCGCAGTCCAGTCATAAAACCTCAATACAGGTTGTTTCATAACCGCGAATGACTGCATAATCGATTCATCGACAGCCATATTATAATACGGATCAAGTTTAGAATCGATTATCAGGCGCCATTTCATCAGATTTTTTTCCAGGTCAACACCGGATTCCTTGCGGCAATTACTTCGTTTGGTCTTGATATATCGGTTTTCTGAGGCAGATGATGAAACAAATCAGGGTTTTGCGCCATTGTTTCTTTTATTTTTATCATCTGGGCAATAAACTCATCCAGCGTTTCTTTTGATTCCGTTTCCGTCGGTTCAATCATAAGAGCTTCGTTGACAATAAGCGGAAAATATATTGTCGGCGGATGAATTCCGCTGTCAATAAGCCATTTAGCTACATCAATGGCCCTGACGCCCAACTTTTCGGCTTCTTCCTTCAGCGAAATAACAAACTCATGCATAACCGATGCAGGATAAGGTATATTATAATATTTCTCAAGCCGGCGCATGATATAATTGGAATTAAGTACAGCTATCTGAGCGGATTTAGTTAATCCATCAATTCCATTGATTAAGAAATACGCGTATGCCCGCAGAATTACACCGGTATTCCCATAAAAAGCTGTTATTTTGCCGATACTATCCGGATTGGTTTCATCAAGGGAATAAACATCGTTGTTCTCGACTATTCGCGGTACAGGCAAAAACGGGATAAGCCTCTTTTTAACACCAACCGGCCCTGATCCGGGGCCTCCGCCTCCATGAGGCGTTGAGAATGTTTTGTGCAGGTTTACGTGAACAACATCAAATCCCATATCACCCGGGCGAGCCAATCCGAGCAGGGGATTAAGGTTTGCGCCATCGTAATAAAGAAGAGCGCCCGCTTCATGTACCAACCGTGCGATTTCTTTTACGTTGACTTCAAAAACCCCGAGAGTATTCGGGTTGGTCAACATCAAAGCGGCTGTGTTTTCGGATAATGTTTCCTTTAATTTATTTAAATCGACCATACCGTTTTTATCAGATGGAATAGTGATTACATTAAATCCAGCCATACAAGCGCTCGCCGGATTGGTTCCGTGAGACGAATCCGGCACGATCACGTCTTTTCGCTGAGACTGATTGTTTTTCTTATGAAATGCCTTGATAATCAGCATCCCGGTTAATTCGCCATGTGCGCCGGCAGACGGGTGCAGAGTGAAAGCGTCCATACCGCAAATGGCGGACAACGATTTTTCAAGATGATACATTAATTTCAGTATTCCCTGTGCAGTAGATTGCGGCTGAAGCGGATGCAGATGAGCGAATCCATCCATTGAGGCTACCTGTTCATTGAATTTCGGGTTATATTTCATCGTGCACGATCCAAGCGGATAAAAATTGGTATCCACTGAGAAATTTTTTTGCGATAACCTTGTAAAGTGACGGACAATATCTATTTCCGCGGTTTCCGGCAACTCGGCTTTCTCATTGCGCAGGTATTTCTGCGGTATACAATCCTGAATTTGTTCATCAGATTCCCAGCAGGGGAGCGAATAACTCTTTCTTCCGGGAAAACTTTTTTCTATGATCAGTTTTTCTTCCATATATTCATCTCATCATTTCATTTTGAGTTTATTGCGTTATCCAGAACCTGAACCCATTTGTTAATTTCTTCCCCGGTTCTCTTTTCTGTAACCGAGACAAGAAGAAGATCGGGCAGATTCGCGTCAAGCTGTCTTATTTCCACACCGGCGAAAACTTTTTGTGCGCAGGTTCGGTCGATAATATCCTTCAATTTGATACCCGATTCGATTCTGAGACAGAACTCATTAAAAAACGGGGTATTGAAAGCAAGTGATACACCTTTTATTCCACAGGCGAGTTTCGCGGCATAATGTGCTTTCAGAGCGTTTTGTTTGGACAGTTCATAAAAACCTTCCTTACCGAGCCAGCAAAGATAAATGCATCCGCGCAAAGCCATAAGTGCTTGATTTGAACAAATATTTGATGTTGCTTTTTCCCTGCGTATATGTTGTTCTCGTGCCTGGAGAGTAAGTACAAAACACCGTTTGTTGTTGTGGTCTAAAGTTGCTCCCACAATTCGCCCGGGCAATTTCCGCATCAGGTTTTCCCTGCAGGAGATAAATCCGAAATAAGGACCTCCGTAGCACAAATCTACTCCAAGCGGTTGCCCTTCTCCGATAGCGATATCGGCGCCAAGTTCTCGGGGCGATGAAAGTATTCCCAGTGATATCGGATTGCAAGCCATAGCCAGTGATCCGCCGATATTATGTATTTTATCCGCAAGAATTTTCACGTCTTCAATACAACCGAAAAAATTCGGTGACTGGACAATCATTCCTGCAGTATCACAAGAAACAAAATTATCTATGGTTTGCGGATTGATAACACCTTTATCCGAAGGCACAATTTTTATTTTTACGTCAATATTCTCAAGATAAGTCTGAATAACGGTTTTATAATATGGATGAACAGACTCGGCAACAAGCAGTTCCTTTTTGCCCGGATGCGCGTTTACGATCATCATTGCCGCTTCAGCGCAGGCTGAACCTCCGTCATAGAGCGAGGCGTTTGCCACATCGAGGCCGGTGATTTCGCAAATCATGCTCTGGTACTCGAAAATAGCCTGCAATGTACCCTGGCTTGCTTCCGGTTGATACGGTGTATAAGCGGTTACAAATTCGCTTCTTGAAGCCAAGCCTGGCACAACAGCCGGTATAAAATGATCATATGCGCCCGCGCCGAGAAACGAAATGTAATGATCGAGATCTCTGTTCAACAAAGCGAGTTTTTTTATCTCTATGCCCGCGTCAAATTCACTAATTCCCTCAGGCAAATCGATTTTGCCCGCTTTTATATCGGAGGGAACCGATTTAACTATATCCTCAATTTTTTCAACACCGACGATATCGAGCATTTTCCTTATATCATCGGGTGAAGCAGGTACGTAATCCATAGTCTCCTCAATATTATTTGGTATACTGATTTTTATAATCTTGCGCCGATAAAAGTTTCGATATTTCCGACTGATCGGTGATTTCTATTTCGAATATCCAGCCATCACCGTAACAATCTTCGTTGATCAGTTCGGGATTGGTATCGAGTTTATCGTTTATTGCTGTGATTTTGCCGGAAACAGGGCTGTAAATGTCGCTTGCGGTTTTAACCGATTCAACAACGCAACAAGCATCCTTTGCTTTTACGGATTTACCCATTTCGGGCAACTCCACGAATACAATATCGCCAAGTTCTTTCTGCGCGAAAAACGTAATTCCGACAATCCCCTTATTGCCTTCCACCTTGATCCACTCATGAGAAGAAGAATATTTTAATGTATCAGGATAATTCATGCTGCCTCCTTTTTTATTTTTCCGAGGAAGTATATGTTTTTGATTTTACAAAAGAACCTTTTACCAGATTGATTTTCTTTTTCTTTCCGTGAATGGAGACAAAAAAATCGCCGCCTTCAGACACTTTTTCAGGATCAATATATGCAAGCCCTATACCCTGAGATAATGACGGCGACAATGTACCGCTTGTTACTATACCCGCAGGTTCATCATTGCGAAATATCTCATAATCTTTGCGCGGTATTCCTTTATCTTCCATAACGAATCCGGTGAGAATTCTGTTTATGCCGGATAGTTTTTGTTCCTGAAGTTTTTCTTTGCCGACGAAACCGCCTTTTTTCAAATCGACAATCCATGACAACCCGGCTTCAATCGGTGTTGTGGTTTCGTCGATGTCGTTGCCGTGTAAAGGATAGCGCATCTCAAGCCGGAGAGTGTCTCTCGCGCCCAACCCGATTGGTTTGGCTCCGAATTTAGCGGCGATATTATAAATAAAATCCCATATTTCGGGCAGATCGTTCCACGGCGCGTAGATCTCAAAACCATCTTCGCCCGTATATCCGGTTCGGGATATTATAACGGGTTTTCCGCACAATTCGGTTTGGGTAAAATGATAATAAAACATATCTTTATAGTCATTGTGTATCGCGCTGGCAAGTATTTCAGCGCTTTTAGGCCCTTGCAGGGCGATTAGCCCTGTTTCCAAAGATATATTCTTGATTTCGACTTTAAATCCAGCCGATGATTTTTTCATCCAGAGGTAATCCTGATCAGCGTTTGAAGCGTTTACCACAAGAAGGTATTCGTGTTCGCTTTTTCTATACACAAGAAGATCGTCCACAAACCCTCCCGATTCATTCAGTAAACCGGAATACATTATTTTCCCATCATACGATACTTTATCGATATTCCCGCACAAAATATAGTTCAGGTATTTTTTCGCGTCTTCGCCTTCCACTTCAATTTCGCCCATATGGGACAGATCGAACAATCCTGCACAATTCCTTACCGCCAGGTGTTCCTCGATAATACCCGAATACTGAACCGGCAATAACCATCCATGAAAATCAATTACTTTCGCTCCCAAACTTAAATGAATATCATGCAACGGAGTTTTATGCGGCATTTTGATTACCCTTCATTTTAAATACGATTGATTTAATGAAAAAATAAGCTGGCATTATAGCAAATCCGATACAAAAAAGTCAATTCTTTTAACTAATAAATTATTAATCTCTTAAATCCTTGTTAAACTTGCATTTTTGTATAATATGTGTTATATTGTTATTAATATGCAAATATTTATAAAACTATAAAGGATGGAATAATGTTCAAACTTAATGGAATTGGTCGTTGCTCTTTATTGGTTTGTGTTTTGTTGTCAGTGAAAGTTCATGCGGAATCTTTTAGTTATTCACAGATAACAAGTGATACTTATTATGAGAGAACCGAATTTGCCGATATGGAGGGCAATACTTTTGTCTGGGAAAAACAGGTAGGAACGTACTACGATATTTTCTATTGGAATGGAAGTTCTGAGGTCCGTATAACAAACAATGATGAGCTTGATCAGGCTCCCCGAACCAGCAATGGAAACGTTTTATGGGCAAATTACAGCAATAATAAATGGGGGTTAAATTACTGGAACGGTACTTCGACAACTAATATAACAACAGGTTTCCAAACAGTGTCTTCTGATTATTATAATTTAAGCGGCAATAACGCGGTATTTGTGGGACAACGCCCCGGTGACACTTATTCTAATGTATACAAGTATGATGGATCAAATTTGACTCGTATTACAAGTGACCAGTATAATGTATATCAATGCGCAGTAGATGGAAACAATATAGCCTGGTATGGCAATAACAGAGTTTATTTTTACGACGGGAATTCAGCCACACAGGTTCATCAGAGTAGTTTTAGCGGTAATTTACTTATAAGCGGTAATAATATCGCATGGACAGACAAAGCATCGACTTATGGGCAATCACATGTTTATCTATGGAATGGTACTTCAGTCTCTGTAGTAAGTTCCGGTGTTATGTACGCATATGTCCGCGACCTGCGATTATTCGGCGATAAAATCGGATGGACAGGTTTTGAAACCAGCTCTAAAACCGATTATGAGATATATTTTTATGACGGTACCACGGCGAAACAATTGACTAATGATTCATTATTAGAATATATGGGTGGAATAAACGAATATTATGCTATATGGTATGGCCCAAAATCAGGTACTTCAGCTTCTTCCTATGAGATTTTCGCTTATGACGGAACTAAAGTAATCAATATAACAGATAATTCGTTTATGGATGCTTATCCTATTGTAGATGGGATGAATGTACTCTGGCAGCAAAGAATGGGTTTATCAAATAATAATATGGAGATAATGTTCGGCACCTTTTCCGATCCAACGGTTCCTGAACCAACTACGCTGGTGTTATTCGGGCTTGGAGCGATTGTCGGTTTTCTGAAAAGAAAATGTGTATCCACAAAAACGGTTAATTGATAGCGTTCAATTAATCAGGCAGGAATTTCTTCTGTAAATGTGCCAATAAAACTCATATTGCCGATATGCCTGTGGCATTGCGTTTATTGTTGTGATGTTCAAAATATTCTTCGATATTATTTTCTAGGGTGTGCATCAGTAACTTTTTTGCTCGTTTTCGCAGTAATTGTTTCAAAGCTATATTAAAATCCCTTGTTAATTCTGACCGTCGGTAGTAATATCAGTAAAATGGTCATTGCGTTTCCTTTCTTTTTTTACAATCAAAACACAATTTTAGATAATATCTCAAGATTGGCTTTTATGAATATAATGCGAATAATCATAGATGTAATGAGACTAATCATATCAATAATTCTTTGTTTAATTTCTTTATTTTGTTTTTTAGGTGCTATCTTTTCTTTGTGCGGTATCGGCATTCAGAGCACTATCGAGAATAATCATTATATTGATGCATCATTTCGAAAAGCTGTTGCATTTATTGAAGCAAAGAAAAAAGAAAAAGGAAGATTGCCAACATCAAGTGAGTTTAAACAATGGGCTACAAAGTATCCTGGCGGTCCATATCGTCCAGCTAATATTGATTTTATAGTTAGTGATTTTCCATCTGAAGCCATAGAAGAGTTCGGCAGTTGTCCTATTCCCGGATCCTTCTCCTACCTCTTAGCCTGTTGGCATGGAGAGTGGTTCGATTACTATGCTTCTTGGGTCCAAAAAAGTAACTTAAGCTTTGATCTCAAAAGCTATTACTTACGAGGCACTCCTTTTGCAATTTTTGTGTTTTTGATTATCGTTTGCGTAATTATTCTATTTTTGGCAGTTAAGTTATGGCCCAACAAAGAGTTAGAAACAAACCCATAAAAAGCGATGCATCGGTTAGCTGATTATCTGGAAACAGAACCCTTCTCTCTCAATCTTTTTGCATAAAGAACTTGTTAACTATCTCTGAACAAAGTTAAATTAATATCCGGCAAAGCAGAAATTGTTTTATGGATTTGCAACTTGATCGCAAAAATAAATATATTATTTCAAAGATAATTGATAAGTATATTGATTTGGCTGGCCGGGCAGGATTCGAACCTGCGTATGCGGATTCCAAAGACCCGTGCC
>CAYVGJ010000023.1:37396-49951 GCA_964451165.1 uncultured bacterium | reverse complement strand
AATTCATAACTCCATTAATTTTTTTGTAAAATTTACCGATATAGTTAAATAAAAACTATTTATTCGCCAAAATCTATATTCCCGAAAGCAGAATAATGGATAATAAGAAAGTCGAACTTGTTTTGAAAAAAGTCGGTAACCTGCCATCAATACCGTCGCTGGTAAATAAAATTATCGATGTTACCAGCAGTGACCGGTCATCGATTCTTGATATTGCCAATGCCGTCGCTACCGATCAATCTTTCGCCGCGAAAATTCTTCGGCTTGCCAATTCAGCTTATTTCGGTTACAGCGGGGAAATATCCACATTATCGCAGGCGATAGTCATTTTAGGTACCGAATCAATAAAAAATATTGCTTTCGGAATATCCGTATTCTCATCTGTCGAATCATTAAACGATCGGTTCAGGAAAATTATATCGAAAGTCTGGAAATTCTCGGCAAAAGTTGCCATCACATCAAGGGAATTAGCGAAAATTTTAAGGTATCCTTACCGTGAGGAAGCATTTGTATCAGGGCTTCTTCATGACATAGGACGGGTAATAATTATCAAATACCTCAACGGAAGGGATATACAAAATATAGTAGAATGCGATGACGAGTTTAGATCGATCTTGGATAAGCAATATTCGTTTGAAATAACACATTCGGAACTCGGCGCGTATCTGGCTGATTTCTGGAACATGCCTGATAAACAGGTTTCGGTAATGAAATATCACCATAATCCATTCGGTATGCCTTCTGATATTGCTGTCAATCCTGAGATCAGCAAAATAATAAAAATTGTGTCTATTGCCCAGTTCGCTTGTGATTGGAA
Organism: uncultured bacterium; assembly: GCA_964451165.1. Classification (GTDB taxonomy): domain Bacteria; phylum Auribacterota; class Auribacteria; order Auribacterales; family Auribacteraceae; genus CAYVGJ01. The sequence continues at coordinate 49,134 of CAYVGJ010000023.1, read as the reverse complement.
CAATCTCTCCGAAGAAGACATAAATATCTTTTCAAGATTGAAGAAAGAGCTTAACATAAGCGAAGAGTTGATTTTTAATATTATATCATCTCATACAGGCGAATATGAGCTTCTTGACAGGAATCTTGATTTACATTGAGAAATTTTTTCTGGTTGTTTTCTCGTGATTAAACAAGGTAACCGTTTTGCTATCTGTGGATAATATTTCCTCGCAATAAACCCGCAATATTTCCGCGACACTCCATGCCTGAGATATACAACCGCGAAAATAAAACGGCAAAGTTCCGTCGAATATCTCCGATATTGTGCCTATACCACCTACGGTAAGATGTTCGCGGAATGGATTCATAAGTGATTTGACGTAATTGAGCGATTCGGAGTTTTTTCCTTTTGTTTTTATGTAAGCGGATATATAAAAACCTATAAGCCATGCCCATACTGTTCCCTGATGGTAAGCGATGTTCCTGTTCTTTTCACCTCCCCGGTAATACTGGGCAAAACAGGGGTGATCCGGCGCCAGTGTCCGTAACCCGAACGGTGTAAGGAGATTTTTTTCTATCACGTTGAGCACGGGTTCACGCAGTTGAGTGAACAATACCGGAAACGGCAGGGCGAAACTCAGTATCTGGTTGGGACGTAAAGCGGTTTCTTTATATTTTCCGTCAACGAAATCGTAAAGGTATTTTGATTTGTCGTTCCAGAATACCTGATTGAAATTTCGTGTTACGGCTTCACCGAGATTATGGTATTCCGCCGCGTCGGACAGGTATCCGAGTTTTGTCATGATCAGTTCCATTACTTTAACTGCGTTATACCACAGGGCATTTACTTCAACTACCATTCCTTTTCTGGCTTTTGCCCTGGAATCCGAACCGATAGCGTCCATCCATGTCAGGGGTATTCGTTCTTCGTCAAAAGTTATGAGGGATAACTCATTTGCCCTTATTCCGAACCGAGTTCCGTTAATATATTTATCCATAATGGTTTTTAAAGACGGCAGAATATGCGGCAGAAACGCCGTGTCGCCGGTATATTGCATGTATTTATGAACCGCATAGAAATACCAGAGCGATGCGTCGACGGTATTGTATATGGGCTGGTTGTCGTCACCGAAAAAGTTCGGCATGAGCCCGTCAAATAACATTCCTGAATATGTTCTGAGTATTTGTTTGGCTATTTCAAATCTACCTGTGGCAAGAGTGAGTCCCGCAAGAGATACCATAGTGTCTCTTGTCCAGTCTGTAAACCAGTGGTATCCCGCAACGATAGTGGAATCGGGTTTATCTTGTTTCTGGCAGATGAAGGAATCGGCGGCGAGTATCAGCGGTTCAAGGAAATCTTTATCTGTTTCGATGCTTTTCACCAGTTTGCTTCTTCGAGAAATCTCGTTTTCCTGAATTGAATTGATATCAAGCGCAAGCAATGGTTCGGTTGAGAACACTAACCATGCCTCATAATGATCCGCCGGTGAAAAAGTAAATATGAAATGGCCCGGATTGTATAAATCCTCATGGCACTCGTACCCGCGGTAAGCTTCTTCGCGGTACTCGAAGTTGTTATACCAGAACCCTTTGACTTTAAAAGTATCGGCGTTGTTATAAATATATAAAGGCAAATCAATATGAGTGGGATGAATCTTTACTGTTTTAGTGCCCACATTTATATCTTTTACCATCTGCGTATCGCTTTTCTGCAGATGATGAAAATGACGGAACGCAAGCATTGGCCTTACATAAAACTCTATCTCGCCTTCAGCGGGAAAAAAAACGTACCTTATGGCTGTAGCGTTTTTATTATGAATCATAAATATTGTCTTTTCTATACGATACAGGTTGTCTATCTCATATATGAATTTCGGAAACGGTGTCTGGCGGAATTCCCTGAGATACTTGTACCCGTCAGGGTATATGCTGTTGGGATACTGATTCGACGACAAACTGTATTTGTCACCGTTGACAACTAAAGTTTCCTCAACTTTAGATACTATAACATGTCTGTCTACAGGCGGGTTAAGCGCGCATACAAGAAGTCCGTGATACCTTCTCGTATTCATTCCAACGATTGTTGAGGAACAATACCCGCCTTTCCCGTTTGTCTCGATATATTCCCTTAACATTGCCGAGTGAATATTTCTGCAAACGTTTTCCTGTATCTTAATCATTAATTCACCCTTTATTTTTAATTAGCTTAAACATACAATATAGTTTATATTATATAAAACACAAAGTAAAAATTTTTAAAACAAACTTCCAACAATATATCTTTCTATTATATGATTTGGACCTTCATCGCGCTAATAAGTGCATTTTCCGTATCTATCGCCGATTTTCTAACCAAAAAATACCTCAGTACCACAAGTGTATGGGTTGTATACTGGGTAAGAATCGGATACGCTGTCCCTTTTCTGCTTATTACCGGCAAACTGTTTCCATTTCCAAATTTACCTGCTGAATTCTGGATGATTATGATACCTCTGGTGATACTCGAGACTTGCGCGGGGATATTATACGCCCGGGCAATACAGATTTCGCCGTTATCTCTTACAATACCGTTCATGGCGTTTACTCCGGTATTCCTTTTGGGGGTGGGGTATATTATCCTCGGAGAAGTTCCGTCGCTGATGGGCACTTCAGGTGTTGTTATGGTTGCGGCGGGGGCGTATCTGCTTAACATTCACCATACTAAATATGGTATATTGGCTCCGGTTAAAGCTGTTTTTAAAGAAAAAGGGTCATGGATGATGTTGACTGTAGCGCTTCTCTATAGTTTTTCGTCATCGTTTGGCAAAAAGGCTCTTTCTTTTACCGACCCGCTGTTTTATTCTACTTTTTACATGACGCTCGTAGCCGTGATCGATCTGCCTGTTATGTTCGCTCTAACCGGATACCGTCCCAGGCTATTCTTTAAAAAACCGGCGGTTTACCTGATGGTCGGCCTGGCTATGGCTGGCATGAATCTGACTCATTTTATAGCGGTAGGTCATATGAATGTGGCATATATGATTGCCATAAAAAGAATGAACCTGCTATTCAGTATCTTATGGGGATACTGGTTTTTTGGCGAAGAGAGGATAGCGCAGAACATTTTAGCTTGTATTATGATGATCGGCGGGGTTATCATTATTTCTTTTTCACGTTAAATCTAAGGAGGTTTCAATGGGCATATTTTTTGTTTTGGCTTCAGTGGTCAGGCTTGTGGTATCGAACCTGACGTTTATCATATCCAGAGACGGCACAAGGTTTATAACCATGGCATATTATATCAAATCTTCCAACTGGCAGGCGTTTGTAAATGAACAGTACCATCCGCTATATCCGTGTTTAATATTTATCGCGCATAAATTTATACCCGACTGGATACTCGCGGCGAAAACTGTGTCTGTGGTTATGGGCGCGTTGTGTGTTATACCGCTGTATTATCTTGCACTGTGGCTTTTTAACCGCACAACCGCGTGTACCTGCGCGGTTATATTCGCTTTTCATCCTTACGCTGCACGGTATTCCGGCGACGTTATATCGGATACAACATACCTGTTCTTTTTCCTGTCGGCTCTGGCTGTGGGGTACATGAGTTTTGTCCGTTCGAAAAAGAATATACTCCGCTTTTCCGCAGGGTTGCTCGCGGGATTGGCTTATTTAACCCGCCCTGAAGGAATCGGCTTAATTATAATTCTCGGCGCGTTCATGGTTTTCTATAAATACATTGAGCCGAGAGAAAATAAATTCCCTAACCGTTTTCTGGCTGTCGTATTGCTGGTATTTAGTTTTTCTTTAACCGCATTTCCGTATGTATATTTATTAAAACAACAGACCGGCGAATGGAGAATAACCACAAAAAAGAAAATATCGGATTTTGTCCCATCTTATCTCATAGAAAGATTTAAACTAAAAGAAGCCGGCGCACAGGATAACGAATCAGCAATCCCAGATAATCCGACGGTAAAAGATCCAACCGGCAACATAAAGGATGGCGAAACCAAACACAGTCAACCCAAAAACCCTGTTTTCGATCTGGCGGATAACTTTTTCCAGTCATTTCATATTCTTCTGGCTTTGTTTATGTTCGCAGGCATTTACCGCGCGTTCAAAGAAACAAACGACAAAAACCGGCGTTTGCTTATCTGGATCATATTGTCGGTATTTATATTGTATATGTATGTTCTTCTCAGGCTTGCGTCAGCACATTATCTCAGCAAACGCCACATTTTGCCTGTAGTCATGACTCTACTACCGTTTTCGGCAAAAGGGATCGAATATGTCTCTCAATTAATCATGAAAAAAATAAATTTCAAGTACGTCCTTTTTGTTATTGTTGCCGTCACAGTTATTGTCATGGTGCCCAAAACATTCAAACCGCAAAGAGCGGATAAGTTATACATAAAAGATCTTGCCTCATGGCTGAAAAATTATGGAAAACCATCGGAAATATTTCTTGTGGATGATCCACGCATAACATTTTACGCCGATTTGAATTTTGTGATATTGCCGCGCTGTGTATTTACTCCGGAACAAATTGTATATTTAATGGAAGATTCGGGTTGTCGGTTCACCCTTGTAAGCAAAGAATATATAAACAGCTATATACAAAACGGTTATAAACTAAAATCCATTAGTAAAATAAAACTAACCTCAATCTATAAACGTACCGATAATAAGAATGGATTAGTGGAATACTATCTTTTTGAATACATTTCGTGAGAATTCAGTCAAAAATAAAAAAGATAACAATTCCGCTTGTCCGCGTGGAAGTAAAGAAAGGAGTTTTTTAATGAAACAGATATTTGTCGCTATAACAGCTTTAGTGATTTGTTATGCCCCAATTACAATTTTAGCTCAGGACCAGAAACCGGCGGAGAATTCGAATGATTCACAGTTTCAGTTCGCTCCGCAACCGGATAATACAATCACGGATAAACTCCAGCTTTTTAACCGTATGAACTGGCGGATCCAGAACCTCAATATGTATGTAAACAAATGGCAGTCCGACAGGGAATACCGCATTATACCCATGGAGTTAACCAGTTTCAAAGAACTGGTAACTATCGCCCAGAAAAATTTCGCACCGGAAAAAAATAAAGAAAATTTCGATAAACTCGCCGGCGATTTGAAGTCTATATCGGATGAGATGAGTTCGCTGGCAAAAGAAAAAAAACACGATGAACTGAAAACCAAAGCCAACGAACTGTTCAAGGCTTACGCTCAATTTAAAATTGCCTTGAAAGAAAAGTCCGTTGACCAAATGCAATGAAAGATTGATACGTGATTAACGAAAACCAGCAAAACGAAACTTTTAAAAATACCGATTCCGGTATACTCCAGCTTATCGGAAAAGACCTGGGGGATTATCATATAGTAAGGTTGCTGGCAAAAGGCGGAATGGGAATCGTATACGAAGCGGAACAGATTTCGCTGAAAAGAAAAGTCGCGCTGAAAATACTGCCTAAAGACTTAATCAACGAATATATTTCTCTGGAACGGTTCCAGCACGAGGCGCAATCGGTAGCAAACCTGCATCATCCCAACATTGTGCAGGTATACCAGTTTTCCGGCTGGCAGAACAGCTACTTTTTCGCTATGGAGTTTATCGAAGGGAAAACACTTGAGGAAATACTGCGCCTGAAAAAAATATCCGCCAACAAAGACGCTATTCCGCTGAACTGGTCGTTAGATATAATCGTCCAAGTACTCAAAGCGCTCGATTACGCGCACGGCAAAGGCGTAATTCACAGAGATATCAAACCGGCAAATATTATGATCGATATATCCGGCAGGGTTTTTCTCACTGATTTTGGACTGGCGAAAAACAATGATTCGGAAAAAAATATTGAAATGGAAGGGCTCACTTTAGGTACGCCCGAATATATGTCTCCCGAACAGGCAAACGGCGAAAAACTCGATCTGCGAACCGATATTTATTCGCTGGGGCTGGTTTTATATGAAATGCTCACCGGAGATACTCCTTATCAGGGCGAAAGCCCTGTCAGCATCATCGCAAACAGGATTGTCAAAGAAAATATACGGCGCCCGACGGAGTTTAATCCGGATATTCCGCCTGAAATCGAAAGAATTATACTTAAATCAGCGGCGAAACAACGATCGGAACGGTTTCAAAACGCACAGGAGATGCTTGAATCGATAGAAAAATTCTCTGCCGAACAGAAAATATCGGAAATTGTAAGGTCAACCGCCGCGAAAGAAAAAGCAAAAGCCAACGCGGAAATAGAAAAAGAAAAACAAAAGGTTCAGGCAGTAATAATGGAGGAGAAAATAAAAGCGTCACTGCGTATTTCGGAAGAAAAACGCGAAATAAAACAGCGCGAAATAATGAAACTCCTCAAAATTTCCATTAAAGCGGTTGTGTTTGTCAGTATGGTGTATCTAATGCTGTTTCTAATATATGAAACCAATCTTGAGGAAGATAGAATAAAAAAAGATGTTGCCCGACAGATATCTCTGGAGAATAAACGGCAACTCGCTCAGAACATGACTGAAGAATCGAAAAAAGCACAGAATTCCGGCGAAAAAACTGTTATCCCGGACGCTTTACAGGTTAGCCAGGATATTCCCGAAATAAAACCCGTTCAGCCAGCAATACCGGAAGACAAGAAAAACGGGTTATCAAAAAAAGAACTCGACTGGATTCAAACCCAACTTCAACTTGGAAAAAATTACGAGTATGTTGAACGCTTTGACCTCGCCATTGAATCATATATGAAAGTAATTAAAAAATATCCCGGTACTCAATACGCCGAGTATGCACGCCAGCATATTTCATCGCTTGCTCGTAAAACTGATAAATAATCACGCTTTCTCCTCAGGTTCCGTTTCCATATCGGATTTTGATGAAGTTTTCTCATTTTCTGTTTTATCCGTTATGCCGGATTTCTCCTGTGATTTTTTTACCGATTTTTTCTGTTCTTCAGGTTGAACTGAAACTTGAATTTCATCTTTGTCCGGATTTTGTACGGTGGTTTCCTCTTTCATGAAATTGGCGAATTCTTCGGCGTCCATAACCTCTTTTTCAAGAAGTTTCTCTGCTATCAGGTCGAGTTTTTTGCGGTTTGCGAGTATGGTATATTTCGCTTTGTTGTAGACTTCCTCGATAATCCGGCGTACTTCTGCATCTATTTCCTGGGCTGTGTGTTCGCTGTAATTCACGCGTTCGCTGGTTATGTATTTTCCAAGGAAAACCTCGTGTTCAGGTGTTCCGTATGTCAGAGGCCCCATCTTGTCGCTCATGCCGAACGAACAGATCATTTTTCGGGCGATAGACGTGGCGCGTTCGATATCGTTTTGAGCTCCTGTGGATATTTCCCCGAACACAATTTCCTCGGCCACACGGCCTCCCATCATTGTCGATAATTCCTCAATCAGCTCGTGTTTACTTTTCAAATACCTGTCTTCAGCAGGAAGGTGCATTGTAAACCCAAGCGCTCCGTAACCTCGCGGTATAATTGATATTTTATGAACAGGATCGATATTCGGGCTGAAATAGCGAACCAGGGCGTGCCCTGCTTCATGGTAAGCGACAATACGTTTTTCTTTATCGCTTATTATCCTCGATTTTCTCTCCGGCCCGGCGACAACCCTGTCGATAGCTTCCTCGAAATCTTCCATTTCTATTTTCTTTTTGTTTTTTCGCGCGGCAAGCAGTGCGGCTTCGTTGACAGCGTTTGCAAGATCTGCGCCGGAAAACCCCGGAGTTCTTTGCGCGAGCACGGATGTCAATACTTTATCATCCAGAGGTTTGCCACGAAGATGAACTTTAAGTATTTCCTCGCGTTCGTTGACATCGGGAGTATCTATTACTATCTGGCGGTCGAACCTTCCGGGGCGCAACAGTGCCGCGTCAAGCACATCGGGGCGGTTTGTCGCCGCCATTACGATTACACTGCTGTTGACCTCGAATCCGTCCATCTCGACAAGAAGCTGGTTGAGTGTCTGTTCGCGTTCGTCGTGCCCACCGCCCAATCCGGCTCCTCTCTGGCGGCCGACGGCGTCGATTTCGTCAATAAACACAATGCAGGGCGATTTCGATTTTGCCTGCTGGAACAAATCACGTACTCGTGAAGCGCCTACTCCGACAAACATCTCCACAAAATCCGATCCGCTGATAGAGAAAAACGGTACATTTGCTTCGCCGGCTACCGCTCTGGCTAAAAGCGTTTTCCCCGTGCCGGGAGGGCCTACAAGAAGCACTCCGCGCGGTATTTTACCGCCAAGACTCTGGAACTTTTTCGGCGTTTTAAGGTATTCGATTATCTCCTGAAGCTCAACTTTCGCCTCCTTGCAACCGGCTACGTCGTTGAAATTGGTTTTCGTGTCTTTTTCCGCGTAAATTTTCGCGCGGGTTTTCCCGAACGACAGAACGGACGATCCCGTCTTATCCATTTGTCTCGAAATAAATATCCAGATCATTATCATAAGCCCCAAAGGCACGATCCATGTAAATATAAACTGGCTCAGCTTGTTTTCGCGGACTCCACGATAGGTTACACCGTACTTGTCGAGTTCGGCAACGAGCCCCGGGTCAGGTACGGGTATGGTTGAGAAAACCGTACCGTCGTCGATCTTGCCGGTAATCTTTTCCGGATAAATAGTGAGGTCTTTAACTCTTTTTTCAATTACAAGAGATTTGAATTTGCTGTACGGAATTTTGTTTTCCGGAGTTACCTGATACAAAAACAGGGATAAAAACAATGATATAATTATCACAAGAAATATGAACGTAGGGAAATTCTTTTGCTTTTTTGTCTCGTTTTTGTCCGGCGGATTGTATTTGGTCTGCTTCATCTATTAATGTATTCCTTTGCTTTTTGCATTAAAAATTAGAAAATATTATGATTTTTATCACTTTTAAAATCATTAAGTCAATTAATCACTTTACCTTTTTTTTTGAAAATAAGAAATATTTTTCTTTTTTAGATCAGGTTTATGGGAAAAACTATCATTATTTTTGTAAATTAATCTGAAAAAAAGTTTATTTCGGAAAAAAATCGTATATCTTTTATTTTTTCTTGACTAATTTAAATAAATCGACATAATCAATCACTATAAATTTCACAAAAACCTTTCGGGGTGCCGAGGTAGCTCAGTCGGTAGAGCAACGGACTGAAAATCCGTGTGTCATCAGTTCGATTCTGATCCTCGGCACCTTTTTTATTTGCTGATTTTTGTTGACACAGCCATTTTATCTTAAATATCATATTTATTAGCGGTTCTTATAACTGCCAGGCCAACGTAGCTCAGCAGGTAGAGCACATCACTCGTAATGATGGGGTCATCGGTTCGATTCCGATCGTTGGCTTTTCTTTTTTGAGCGTAAAATAAGCGTTCAGATAAGATTACCTGAACGCTTATTTGTTTGCTATGATTGCGGATAATTCATCAAATCTGTAACGTTTAATTTTTCTCAACAGTTATTTTATATATTATCGCCCGCGGATTTGGCGGATCCATATCTCTCAAATCAGGATCTTCACCAGAATATTTCCATGTCCATGTATTATCGGGATTCTTCGTTATATCGTTTTCCAGACTGGTGTAATTGACTTCGTGCCATTCCGAATCCGTTAAAAGATCTTTCCAGAATATTTTGTATGTCCGCTGTACGGATGTTTCTGCGGATACTGTCCAGGTTATTGAAAAATATCCGTCTTCGCAACCGTATCTAATAATCCCGAAAACAGAATCAGGGTCTTTCGGGTCGAATCCGGCGTATACTTCCTCTCCATCTTTGTGTCCGTCTCCATCGGTATCCGGATTCAGAAGATTTGTAGAGTAAATGTAAATTTCTTCACCGTCTTTTAAATAATCCCCATCGGTATCGGGATTGCGAGGTGATGAACCGTGTTTGTATTCCTGAAGGTTATCCAGCGAATCATCATCTGCGTCGCCTGCCGTGTCGTCAGAGAGAGGATCAAGATTATTGCGCGCTTCAAATTCATCAGGCATACCATCGTTATCGGAATCGGGGAAATACGGGCATGTTTTAAACTGAAATTCCCCGGCATTATTAAGCCCGTCGTTATCCGGATCGTTACCAGCATCATTTTGATGAGGATCGAGCTTATTCATGATTTCCCAGCCGTCATACATCCCATCGCCGTCCGAGTCGTTATTTAACGGATCAAGACCGAATACGAATATTTCATCGAAATCAACTATGCCGTCGTTATCGGTGTCGTATTTAGCAGGGTTTGTGCCGTAAGATGTTTCTTCAGCTAAAGTTAACCCGTCAGCGTCGATATCGTCAGGCGTTTGTGGCGATAAAAGAGCGAAATATGTATGCGGTATGGATCTAATCACACAGCCGAACGATAATCCGTTTGATGATGCCGAAAACTGATACTGATCATAGGTATCTATAATGTTGGCTGAAACAGGAGTTGATGTATTGTTGTTCACATCAAGTAACGAGTATTTAACGAATCCATACATTGATTGAGACCATATACGGATATTATCACCTGAATAACCGGTTAATTGTTCTCCGACACCATTTAAACACGTTGAATAAGTTATCAGATTTTTCCCGTCCGAAACGATTCCGTTATCCGATACCACTATATTGTAAAGATAAAACCACCAGCCGCCGGAGGCTGATTCAAACCACGAGATGCAATAATTATGTCCTGAAGATGTAACCTTAATTGATGAATAATCCAAAAAACCATCATTAAAGTAATACATTTCAGCTTTTGAAAATGCGGAAATTCTGAATTCATTGCCGGTTTTGGTACCGTTGAAATCAATTATCTGACCATATATTAACGTATCTCCTGAGCTTGCCCACAGCACAATATAGTTGTAACCGTTTGAGCAGGTAGCTATATCAAGCGGATTGCCGTTAGCTACGGATTTTATAAAAATATCCGTCTGTGATTTTAATAACTGCCCTTCGTTATCCATCTGCAGGATAGAACCGTTAATTGTTTTTATTCCCGAATCGTTATCGGATTCCCATGTAATTAAACAATTATTGTTATTGTTGGATATGTATAAATTACTCTGGTTACCTGAAATACCGCTATTAATAATGAATTCGGTACCGGTTTTGTTTCCGTTTTCGTCTATCAGTTGAGCAAAAATTCCATCGTTATCGAGTGTGGAGCTTCCTTCCCAGGCGACAACATAATATGAACCCAGATTCGATACAACCCAGCTTGAACGATTAGCCGGATAAGAATAAGTTCCGATTATGAAATCCGATCTGATTATCTCTCCCTGGCCGGATACGATAATCCCTTTTAATCCATATGAATCATTATTATGTTCCATCCATGAGACTAAATAATTTTCGCCGTTCGATGAGATTTTAAAATCGGAAGATAAAGTATTCAGATGTATTATTTTGTCTGTCTGGGACCCAAATGAAGACAATAGTTTGAAGGTTATTTTATCGCTTTCCCAGCATTTGAACCCGGCAAGATAAGTTTCTCCGTTGGATTGTATGGCGAAGTTTTCCATCCAATTACCGTTGCCATCACAAAACCGGTTAAATAATATTTGTCTTGATAACACAAGGTACTTGCTGTTCGGGTCGAGCTGATAATTTATCTCAACCGGATCGGATATCTGATCGCCGTCGGTATCTGGTTTAAGCGGGTTTGTGTGGTATTGGTTTAGTTCATCGCCATCGGATATGGTATCATTATCGGTATCAGCTAAATTCGGGTTTGTTTCATTTGCCAGCTCGTCCGGATCGAGTAATCCATCGTTATCGGAATCGGGTTTAAC
>CAYVGJ010000023.1:0-37296 GCA_964451165.1 uncultured bacterium | reverse complement strand
CATTTGCCAGCTCGTCCGGATCGAGTAATCCATCGTTATCGGAATCGGGTTTAACTGGGTTTGTGTGGAAAACATAAATTTCGTCATAATCGGATAAACTATCTTCATCGGAATCAGATTTTTTCGGGTCTGAACCGTATTGAGTTTCGGTCTGGTTATCCACACCATCGCCTTCAGGATCGTCAGCCGATTGGCGGGATAAAAAGAACATCAGAATCGGTTTGTTGTCTGAGGATGCAAGATAATCCCGCGCCAGACAAAATGTGTTTCCATCGGAGGCAAAATCGTAATTATTATAATAATTGTATTCATGAGGCCATGCCGGCATAGACAAAGGAATATTATTGTTATTAGAATCCATTATGGCGAATTTCATTTCATACCAGTAAGCTGTTTTCCATGTTAATAAAATGTCGTTCCAGTTATTAGTTATTTGATCCTGTGTATGGTGCAATAAATAACCTGTACCGAAGGTAATGAGTTTCTTATCGCCCATTGATTCGCCTGAAGATGAAATTATCTTGCTATATATTATAAACTGGGATTCTCTCTCAACCCAGCTCACATAATAATCGGAACCGCAAGGCGTTACCCTCATTGAACCTTCGGATAATGTACTTATTACATCTTTATAATAATCAATATCCGCAATTCCCTGTGTCTGAGCGTCAATACTGAATTCGTCAGCAATTTTGTTTCCGTAAAAATCAAACATTTGCCCGTAAATAGAAATATCTTCTTTATTTTCCCATAATATAGCGATATTGGAGCCGTTAAAAGCGGTTTTAGGATATTGCTGATTTCCGATTGTCCGTGAGTTTACCGGGATGTCATTGCTGAGCAATACAATGCCGTCGTTATCAATGCCGTCATTATCCGCGCCGATTATTTTCGCGCTGATACCTCTGCCGTCGTTATCGTTTGTTTCCCAAGCGATTACGCATTTATCACCAGTCGCTGAGATACAAACGTTATTCTGGATCCCGGCGGTTTGCGAATTAACGAGTGTTTCCGGGCCGATCATGTTTCCGCTTTCGTCTATCAGACGGGCAAAAATCCCGTCGTTATCCTGATCGCCCGATCCTTCCCGGCAAAAAAGATAATTCAAGCCTATATGTGATACCGTGTATTTTGCTATATCAGCCGGGTTAGAGGTTGATTTAATTATGAATTGAGATAATACGCTCGCGTCGTTCCCCGATATTATGGCGCCTTTTAAAACATAACCATCGCCGGTATGCTCAGTCCAGCTTAGCCAATAGCTGTTACCGTTTGTGGCAAGCGAATAATTGAATTCACCTATATCTATGGATTTACTTTTACCGATTTTACAGCCGGAAGGAGTATATAAAGTAAGGTTCAGTTTGCCTGAATTATTTATTGACCAGGTAGAGAGATAATTTGTACCGTTGGATTCGATATTGAAAATATGGTTTCCTGAATACCGTGTTTCTATAATCTCGAAATCCCTTATTATGTTATACGGGCTTAAAGGATTGGTTCCCATTTCCACTTCATCACCATCTATGACTCCGTCGTTATCGGTATCGGGATTAGCCGGGTCGGTATGGTAAATATTAACTTCCTCGCCATCTTTGAGTTTATCGTTGTCGGTATCGAGTTTGAGTGGGTCGGTGTTGTATGTCAGTGTTTCGTCACCGTCGATTAACCCGTCGTTATCGGTATCGGGATTGAGTGGATCGGTATATAATATGTAATGTATGCTTCTGCAATCCCATTCATGAAGATATTGCAGTTCGTCTCTATCGGTTATTTTATCGGAATCGGTATCTGCGACATTCGGATCGGTTTTTAAAGTGTTTATTTCATATAAATCTTTAATACCGTCATTATCGGAATCGGATTTAAGCGGGTTTGTAAAATAAACGTTGATTTCTGTGTAATCGTCGATGCAATCGCTATCGGTATCGGCTACAAGAGGATTTGTCGAATGAACTTTGGTTTCCTCATAGTCTGAAAGCTGATCGTTATCGGTATCCGGTATAAATGGGTTTGTGTTAAAAATAAACTCGTCAATATTCTTTAACCCTTCGTTATCCGGATCATTCTGTGAATCGGCATGAAGAGGGTTCAAGCCGTTGGCGGTTTCCCATCCGTCGGGAATACCGTCGTTATCGGTATCGGGATTTCCTGGTTGAGTTCCGGCGAGAATTTCTTCGTAATCAAAAAACCTGTCGTTATCGGTATCGGGATTAACAGGCGATGTCAGGTATGCCGATTCAATATCGGGTATTCCATCGTCATCGGTATCATTATAATAAGGATCGGTTTTATGAATATTTATTTCGTTATTATCTGATATGCCATCGTTATCTGAGTCACACGCAAGTGGGTTTGAGGAATATGTTTTTATTTCGGCGTAATCCGCCAACCCGTCATTATCGGTATCAGATAATACCGCATTGGTGTGGTATACATTTGTTTCATAAAAATCGTTAATTCCGTCGGAATCTGTATCGCTCCTCATCGGATTGGTATGATAAATATGCGCTTCTTCTCCATCATTAAGCCCGTCGGAATCGCTGTCTGATTTTAAAGGATTGGAAGACAAATTAGCTTCGTCATTATCGTTAAGCCCGTCATCATCGGTATCTGGTTTATAGGGGTCTGTATTATATAGTAATTCCCGTTTATTTATTAAACCGTCGCAATCCGGGTCGAGAGAACTGTCTTTTAAAAGCGGATTTAAATTGTTCATGATTTCCAGAAGATCCGGCATAAAATCATTATCGGTATCAATTGAATTAGGGTTTGTATGATAAACCATGATTTCTTCATAATCTGTTAATCCATCTCGGTCGGAATCGGTTTTTTTAGGATTTGTATGATATACATTGATTTCCTGCGGGTCGGATATGCCATCGTTGTCGGTATCGGTTAGAAAAGCGCAGGTTCCCGCGTCACGTTCCTCGATATTTGTTAGTCCATCGCAATCCAAATCATCGTTGGAATCGTTGACCGCCGGATTTGTTTTCTGGTCAACTTCCCATTTATCGTTCATGCCATCGTTATCGCTGTCGGTATTATTGGGGTTTGAAGCGTAATCTTTCACCTCATCACCATCGGTTACTAAATCGCCGTCGGTATCGGGATTAAGTGGATTCGTATTACATAGATTCAATTCCTCATAATCTGTTAAACCATCCGCGTCACTGTCGGCTTTAGATGGATATGTTTTATATACCGTTATTTCCATAAAATCAGGTAACCCGTCGCAATCGGAATCGGAAAGTGTGGGGTTGGAATCGTTGTTATGTTCGTATAGATTGGATATGCCGTCGTTATCGGTATCGTTATCCGCATCATTGCCGGCTAATGGGTTTAATCCATAAGAAATTTCCCATTTATCGTTCATGCCGTCGTTATCGGTATCAAGCAGAAGGGGGTTTGTACCGTAAGTTTTTACCTCGTCGCCATCAATTAAGAAATCGCCGTCGGTATCAGTAAACATTGGATTTGTGCCGTATAGCGATTCTTCCTCATCCGACAAATTATCGGCAACCGAGATATCGTAGGCTTTTTCCATTGTCATGTTGCCGAGTACGTCATACGCGCGTACTTTGATTGAATGAATGCCTTCGGGTATGAAACGCATATTTCTACCGAATTGAGAGTATGGGGGTTGATGAAAGTAATGCGGTATTGATGATATTATGTTGATAGACCATTGTACTGAGGATGTTCCCAAACCACCGGTAATCCGGGCTTCCAGCCAATCCGTATACCCTGTAGGCAATTTCCAACATGCACTGCCGAACTGGCATTCCACTTTGACCACAGGCAGGTTCTTGCCGCTGATATTATTAACCGATCCGCTAAGAATAAAATCGAATGTGCAAACAGTGTCATCGGGTAAAGGGTTTATTGTAACGGCATTTATATTATAGATGTTTGATACCGGATCTTTTGGGTTTGTCTGATTATCGATTTCCTCTTTATCGGGCGATGTATCGTTGTCGGTATCAATAATTAATGGATTTGTACCAAGTTTAGCTTCTTTTCCATCTGTAACTCCATCGTTATCGTTGTCGGCGATCAATGGATTTGTGTAATACCATTGAAGATTGGCTGAACTTATACCAAACACCTCATCAGCATCGGATTTTTCGTCGTTATCAGTATCGCTTTTTCTCACATCAGTCTGATAAAACAGAATCTCCAATCCATCGCCTAAATTATCGCCGTCTATATCTCCCGAAATCGGATCGGTGTTGTATACATATATTTCATTGTAATCACTCAGCATATCCGCGTCAGTATCGAAACAGGCAGGATTTGTTGGAGCCGGTGAATATGGAGTAGCCATTCTATCGAGCTCAAATTTATCAGGCAACCCGTCGTTATCCGAATCGCTGTTATTGGGATCAATATTAAAAATATATTCCCTGAAATTAGATAATCCGTCGTTGTCGTTATCGGCGTTGTCATCGGCTAAAAATTTATTTAACCCGTGACTGTCTTCCCATGAATCGGTTATACCGTCACAATCGGAATCGACGGGCGCGCAATCGCCTCCGTAAATACCCATCTGATCGCCGAGCAATCCGCAACCAAGGCAGGGCGATTGAGGCAACAGACGGAAATTATCCGAAGCAGGGTCTCTGAATAACGGGTCAACATTTTTTAAATTATTTACCATACCTTCGTTATCCAAATTGGAAATTTTCCCCGCGCATTTTGTTGCGTTATAACCGATAGTTAAAAATCCTTTGATTGGAGTGTTAATGGTTACTGTTGGAGATACGGAATCGAATATATTATTAATAACCGACAAGTTTGAAGCTCTTATCCCAGAACCTATATTTATGCCGGATGAGTTAAGGAAAACATTGTTTTTTATACGAATTGTATTCATTATGGGACTTGGGTATTGGGTTTTCGGATTCGGGAACCATGGACAATGAGGCCCTATGTTAATTCCTCCTTTTATTATATTATTATATATTTTATTATTTACCGGTCCGACTAATGAAATGGGATTAGCCATATAATTATTCTTTATTATTGTCCCGATTACGGTTGTATCATTATTTACAGGAAGAGAGAAAATCCCGAATGTTTTGTTTCCCTCAATATGATTGTTGGAAATGACATTGTAGTGGCTGTTATAAATATAAATACCGACTCCAAACCCAACCCCGCCGGCTCCGCGCCCAGACTGGCTGTTTCCGTTACAAAAGTTGCCGTCAACAATATTTTCATTGCTCTCATCATAAAGAAGTATTCCTATTCCGTTATATGAACCCTCAAAACTCATGTTGTTGTTGCAGATATTTTCCGATATTTTGTTTTTTGAACTGTTTATAAGGCCGATTCCAGAAACGTAAAGGTTGCCGCCTTTTATGTATGAACAGTTATTTTTGCGCACTTCACAGTTATAGCACGAATTGAGCATTATACCTGTCTGAAAATGCCTGAAATTCCTGAACCGCAGACTACATGTGTTATTTTCAAAAACGCAGTTTTTAGCGTATTCAACACACAGTTGCGACTCGATAAAAAAACCGTCGATAACCAGATATCGCAGAAAATTCCCGTTTTCGCCCTTTATGTATATTCCCGGAGATACCTCTTTATCGACAACTATATACACTTTACCCCGGGCCTTTATTGTTGTCGGCTGATTTTCCGTACCGTTGATATTTGGCGTCATTTCTTTATTTATCCGGATGCCTGAGTCCTCATAATAAATGCCTTCATTGACAATTAAGGTATCGCCTCCGCTGATGTGTTCTATGCCGTACTGGATGGTTTTCCACGGATTATCTATCGAACCGCTATTGGTGTTGTTACCGGTTGAGTCAACATAGTAAGTTGATTGAGAAAAGGAAACTCCGCATAATAACAGGATCTGGCAAATAATGGTTCCCTTAAGTGAAAACTTTGAAATTCTCATATATTTATTCTCCTCAATTAGAATGTGAAAAAAATTATCATATTTATGGAAAAATTAATACAATAGTTTGAGAAGGAACCATCTAAACTATCGCGTCACAGCGATTGCCAGCATAAAAAAACAATTTATCTATGTGATATTCAGACAGAATTGACAGATTATTGTTACCAAAAAAATTTTTTTAATTTGCTGATTAAGGTTATCCGCATAATCGACCGTTCCGGTTTTATAACTTTTTCGTGTGGAGATTTCCATTCAAGGTATTCCGGAGTGGCTTTCATGTCGATAATTTACAATTGCCGGTATTTCTATTTATACTTAATAAGCATTTATATCCTTATGCTTTTGCCTCTTCGATTTATCAAACCACATTTTTAATAGTTACTGAACAATATGATTTTGGTTATCCATTCAATATAAATACAATCATAATTATACATATTCGTTTTGTTATTAAATAGATTCGACAATAATCAATATCCATACATAAGCGTTTTATACGGTATGGCAATAATAACCAAAAAATTATTAAACGCGTATTTAATTACCTGATTTAGTTCTATATACAAAGATATTATGGAAAAATTAATTATTACATATATTTAAATATTCAACATTTTTCAATTTATTTAATCTAAGTATTTAGTTCAAATATACGTTTGAGCTGTAGTAATGATTGATGTCACCAATAAAGGAGGGAGAAACATGAAATACCTAAATACAAAAATTTATTTAACTGCTATTGCAGGGTTACTGGCTCTATCTATGGGGAAAAATGTGTTCTCGATTGAACTTTTCGAGCAAAAAAAAGCTCCGGAAACTGAAATACGGGCAGAATTCCCGATACTGATACCTTCAATCGATACAAGAACAGCTTATCAATTGTGGAACGGAAACAAGGCTTTCTTTATAGACGCCCGTCACGACAGAAAATATATGTTTGAAAGCATACCCGGTTCAGTAAACCTTCCGGCAAAACATATAACACGGGATTGGAGGTTGCTCAACGATACATTGAGGAATGATATATCCATTGTATATTCCGACAGTAAGGATCCATCCCTGGCGGATAATCTGGCTGAAATTATGCTCACAAAAGGGTTTACCCAGGTTTACATTTACAGGGGCGGAATAGATGAATGGAAATCAAATTCATTCCCTCTTGATAAAGGATGGGGTACCAGAAAAGCAAGAGAAGGCGCAACCGAAAACGAAAAAATTATGACTTCGCTCACACCACAAATAAATCTGGATACCGCTTTTCAGTTATGGCGTGGGGATAAGGCATTTTTTGTCAATGCTCTATCCGAGAAAAACTACAAAAGAAACAATATTCCCGGTTCAATTAACGTACCTGCTAATAAAACCGAAAAGAACTGGTTTAAGGTGGAGAATATTCTAAAGAATGATATTATCGTAACTTACGGCGCAAGCGATTCTGATCAGTCTTGCGAAGACCTGGCGCGTATTTTCGCGGATAAAGGTTATACGCAGGTACTTGTTTTTAGAGGCGGAATTAAGGAATGGAAAGATAAACTGTATCCGATGGGCAAAAAAGGCGGTGCGTTAAAAGAATACCGGCCAAAAGAGCTTATAAGAGTTGTTGAGCCCACAAGGAAAGGAGAAACATTCCTGGATAAACTGGGTTTAGCTTCTGTGAATATTGTTACATCACCCGTTGAGGTTCCTATGAAAGCTCAGTACAAAGCTGATCAACAGAAAAGCGGATTAGGAGTCGTACAAGGTACCGGTGAAGGCCTATGGGCAATGCTTATGAGGTTAGCGGACAGCGGATGGAACATTATATCATCACCTGCGGCTATTCTGCATCCAGATACCAAAAGAATGGTTGACCCGCCTACAATTTTTGAGTACGACAAGATGACTTACAGGCCGTCGGTAGGAAGCAAATAATAAAGTTTAAAACAAAAAAGGCGCTGTTTTTGGTTTAACCAATCACAGCGCCTTTTTTACGGTTTGCTGATGATTGTCTCCAAAAACGCATTGCGGTAATCCGGTAATCTATTGTGTTTCGAAAGTGCCTTTCAAATCATGTGTTATATGTCGCTATAGGATTTTTTTCGCCGGATTAATCCGGCAACCGCTAATAAAACCAATATTACTGAAGAAGGTTCAGGAACAACGTAAGTAGTTAAACTTGAACCTAAATAAATGGTTCGGTTTCCATAAGAATCAACCCAATAATCGCCAATATTGCGCCCATCGATATTGTTAGTTGTAAAATACCATAACATCCCGTCAATTTCTATATATGGAGCGTTAGTTCCGTTTTGCCCTGCCAGCCAGAAATCGTATAGAGCATCAACTTCAGATTTATTCCAATCCTGACCGAATTGTTCCGCAAATAATGAGGAATACCCCGCTTTGGCAATATACCCCCATTCGTCCTGTTTATCATAAGTACTTAGTCCATAACCATTATTATCTATATTGACATGTTTATAACCATATTTATCCGTCCAACTCTCACCGATATTGTGTTCCATTCCCCAAAACCCTTTTTCATTAAAACTTTCCGAGATATAATACCATGTGTCCGAATCGGATGATGGTTTGTAACTTGTATGTGTTGATGAATACACGTTGTATAAACTGTCTGTCTGGGCGATTGTCCAATTTTTACTGAAGGCCGATTTTGCGTTCCATATATATCCCCATTCCTGCGCACGATCTATATAAACCTCAAATTCCGGCCCTCCAACCCATGAGTTGCTCGCGCTCAAATCAATCTTTACATATCTGGCGGCTTGATCTGTAAAATCAAATTCCACAGCGGTTACTATTTCTTTGGGAACATTTATATTCTTTGTAATTGATAAATTGCCATTGAGATATAATTTGAGTGTCTCAGGAGATGCAGGGTTTGTCCATGTATAAAATACTGCCTTAGATAAAACAACAGTTTCATTAAGATCTATTTGTGCCCAGCCGGATGTGGAACCGGAATTCCACGCCGTTGACCAGGTAGGTTCTTTGTTTCCGTCGGTTAAATTCTGATATGTAGCAGTCGAATAATAATTGTTTCCGGTTACGGGTTTGCCTTTTGAAATGACAAATTGAACAGAATATACATTACTAAATGCGGTAATGATCAATAAGGTCATAAATACAAATATTTTTCGCATGAGAAACCTATCATTCCATTTATGAGATAACAATTTACATAATATAATTATTATAACGAATATTTGCGTGAATGTCAAATGTTTGTGTCGGATAAGATTATTAAAGAAATTGCGGCTTCTTATCAAGATGCTCTCATCGATTGGATATAATATTTCCATATTTGAAATATTAAAGTGAAACCAATTGCGTTATATTAGGTAAAATATTTAATGCTAAGGGAATAACAAAAAGACAATATCGCGGGTATTAAAAATAATGTGGAAAAAACAAAAACACTTATAAAAATCATAAAACCATATTGCATTAATGTCGTTAATATAATAATACGAAATTGTTCAAAAATAGATTTTATGACAGGAGATAATTCTTATGCTTGCGCAACAAAGAATATGGACTGAATCAGCCGGCTGGCAATCGATTGAAGGTTTCAGCGACCTAAAAGATACCGCACAGATTGTCTTTGTATTCGGCGGAAAAGATATTTTAAAACAAAAATCAAGATTTGATGAGATACAGAGTTTTTATCCCAACGCTCGGATTGTAGGTTGTTCTACGGCAGGCGAGATAATAGGAGAACAAATATACGACAATTCATTAATCGTTACAGCAATTTACTTCGAGCATACTCGACTGCAGTTTTCAAAAAAACGGGTTGACAACATGGAAAACAGTTTTAATGTTGGTGAGGAACTTGCACGAGATCTTAATAAAGAAGATTTAAGCCATGTTTTTATTTTGTCCGATGGATTGAGCGTAAACGCAAGTTCCCTGGTGAAAGGTTTATGCAAAAATCTTCCAAAACATGTTGCTGTTACGGGAGGTTTGGCAGGGGATCAGGCATTGTTTAAAGAAACACTGGTCTTTTTAGACGCTCTGCCTGAAACAAATACCATTGTCGGCATAGGCTTTTATGGTACGCGCCTTAAAATCGGATACGGGTCTATGGGCGGATGGACGTCGTTTGGTGTGGATCGTTTGGTAACACGTTCAAAAGGTTGTGTGCTATATGAATTGGATGGTCAATTGGCTCTTGATTTATACAAAAAATATCTTGGCGAAAAAGCGTCCGGCTTACCTGCTACCGGCTTGCTTTTCCCGTTATCTATTCGATTGGAAAACAAAAACAGCCATCTTGTCCGCACAATTCTGGGAATAAACGAGGAAGATGGCAGTATGACTTTTGCCGGAGATATTCCGGAAGGTAGTTATGTTCGGCTGATGAAAGCGAATTTCGAACATCTTGTTGAAGGTGCCGCGGAAGCCGCGAAAAAGTGTTGCGAGATATTAAGCGACTCGCCCCCCATAGTTTCCATATTAATAAGCTGTGTCGGTCGCAAACTGATTTTAAAACAAAGAGTGGAAGAAGAACTGGAAGTTATACAGGAGATATTCGGTGATAAGACTATGCTTACCGGTTTTTATTCATACGGAGAATTGTGTCCCATAGAACGCGATAAACAATCGGAACTTCATAACCAGACAATGACCATAACTTCATTCTATGAAACATAAGAAGGATCATGAATAAGTTACTCCAGCGTCAAATAAAAAAACTGTTCACCGGAGTTGATTCTGTTCCAAAAGAATTCGAATCGTTTCTGAAAATCATTGAAGAAACATACGATACTTTTGAGGATAACCTCAAGTTAATGGAAAATGCCTTCGATGTAAGTTCACAGGAGTTCGCGAAAATAAACGAACAGCTTGAAATAGAAATCAAAGAACGCAAACGGACTGAAGAAGCATTAAGAGAAAGCGAAAGGCATCTGAGGCTAAAACTTGATTACCTCTTGTCTCCCGGCAAAGACATAAGAGATTTTTCGCTGGACAGCCTTATAGATATCAATACATTACAGGAAATACAAGATACTTTTGCCAATACCACCGGCCTTGCCTCACTCATTTGTGACCTTGAAGGCAAACCAATCACAAAACCGAGCAATTTCTGTAAACTGTGCGATATTATACGCAAAACAGAAACAGGATTGTGTGAATGTATGTTAGCAGATAAACTCATCGGTGAAAAATCAAAAAAACTAATGAAACCCATATATACTAAATGCGGAGTTTGCGGTATTATACAGGCTTGCGCGCCAATAATAGTGGGTGATATTCATATCGCCACATGGTTAATCGGACAGGTAAATATCGGCGGTATCGATAAAAAAAGGGTAATAGATTATTGTACGAGAATAGGTGCTGATGTCGATTACGCTTTGGAATCGGTTGATGAGATTCGACAATTCGACGAGGGTAAATTCGAGAGTATCCTTTCATTATTATGGAGTTTTGCGAAAAATCTATCGCTCCTGGGATTCAATAATTTGAAATTAGCTAAAGAACTTGTTGAACGAGAACGGCTTGAAAGCGAGATTATCAAAACAAGAAAACTCGAGTCAATCGGTATACTCGCAGGCGGTATAGCGCATGATTTTAATAATATTCTGACTTCTATTATCGGCAATATTTCTCTCGCTAAATATTATCTCAGCGAAGAGAACGCTCTTTATAAAATCATCACAAATGCTGAAATTGCCTCCGAACGGGCAAAAGATCTAACACATCAGCTCCTCACTTTTTCAAAAGGCGGAGCGCCGATAAAAAAAACAACATCCATTACGGACTTAATAAAAGATTCCGCCAGGTTTGTGCTCAAAGGTTCAAATGTGAAATGCGAGTTCATTATGCCGGATGATGTCTCTCCCGTCGAAGTTGATATCGGACAAATGAATCAAGTGATTAATAATCTCATAATCAACGCGAATCAAGCTATGCCAAATGGCGGAATAATAACCGTAAGTTGCGAAAATATTAATATTGAGGAAAAAAATAAATTTTCATTAAAACCGGGAAATTATGTCAAAATATCTGTCGCGGATAAAGGAATCGGAATTCCGGAACAGATCATTTCAAAAATTTTTGATCCTTATTTTACCACAAAGGAAAAAGGAAGCGGGCTTGGTCTGGCAACGACTTATTCGATTATAAAAAAACACGATGGCCACATTAATGTGGAATCACAAGTAGGCATAGGAACAACTTTTCACATCTATTTGCCGGTTTCATCAAAAAAAATCGATAAAACAGATAAAACAGATGTTTTGATTAAAGGAACCGGAAAAATACTTATAATGGATGATAATACCATGTTAAGAAACACTGTCGCTGATATGCTTGAAAGTCTGGGATATACACCGATATGTACATCAAATGGCTCTGAAGCGATCGATGTCTATAAAGAAATGCTGGAACAAGAAAATCCGTTCGACCTTGTCATCATGGATTTAATAATACCCGGTGCCCTTGGAGGTAAAGAAGCCACACAAAAAATTATTCAGATTCATAAAGATGCGAAAATAATAGTATCAAGCGGATACTCAAATGATCCGATAATGGCTAATTTCAAAGATTACGGTTTCTGTGGCGTATTGAAAAAGCCGGTCAATATTGAGGAGTTGAGCACGACAATTGCTTCTATCCTGCAAAATAATGTTTCCGGCAAATAATAATCTCATGGTACATCTTCTTCATTTTTATGGTTTTTGAGTAACCCATCATTCACGCGCTTTATTTTCCGTTGTTTTAACCTTAGGTTACATATTTAAACTAATTTAAGACCAGAGCACTTTATACAAAATTATCTTCCTGAAAACGGGAAAAATCGTTTTATCACATTGTCGATTCTATAACCAAAACTGATCAGATAAAAATTAGATTTAATAAGGAAAATATGATAACATTATTCTGAAGTAAGTTGATCATGATGATATGAGAATATTAATCCGTGAAGGTTCAACCTGCGTGAATATATCCTTAAAGTACAAAAATCCGGATTGCAAAAATATAATTCATTTTGTCGATCGGGTAATTAATACAGTCAAAAAACTGGTGTGGAAACGTTTTGAAACTGTTTACTGAGGAGAACATAATGAATATGGAAAAGTTCCAATCGATGATGGATATAGTTGTTTTTCAAAACAGGCTTCAGCAGTATTTATTAGCTTTAGGAATATTTATATTAACTTTAAGCCTATTGGTTGTTCTAAAAGAAGGTTTTTGCCGGAAATTAGGAAAACTCGCCGCTAAAACACTCAATACGATTGATGACCTGATAGTTAACCTTATCTCAAAAATCAGTTTCCCTGTGTTGGCTATAGCCAGTATTTATATCAGCACTTTATTCCTTCATCTTTCGGTCTTTATTTCGAATTTAATCCGTTATTCGGCAGTTGTAATCGTAACTTTTCAGGCAATTGTTCTATCTCTTGATATCCTGAAATATATAATTGAAGAAGCATATCAGCGCAAGAAAAAAACTGAAGACCCTGCGGTAGAAAGTATGGCAAAAAGTATTTTCAACGCTTTGCGATGGGTAATATGGGGTGTGGGAACAATATTTGTTCTGGATAATTTAGGAATTAATGTTTCGGCTCTGTTAGCCGGAATCGGTATTGGCGGTATTGCGGTGGCAATGGCATCGCAAACAATTTTAGGCGATGTATTCAGCGCTGTATCGATTCTCGTAGATAAACCGTTTCAAGTAGGCGATTTTATAATCATCGACGATTATATGGGGACAATCGAACATATCGGGTTGAAAACAACACGGATTCGAAGTTTATCCGGAGAACAGCTGGTTTTCGCCAACAGCGATTTAACAAAAAGCCGGATTAAAAATTATAAAAGAATGGAAACCAGGCGTGTCGCTTTCAGGATAGGTATTGTGTATCAAACACCTATTGAGAAAGTGAAACAGATACCCGAATTGATCCGTAATATTTTCAGCCAGGTTGAAGACACTAAATTAGATCGCGTTCATTTTCAAAGTTTTGGCGATTTTTCATTTATTTATGAAATTGTCTATTTTGTCCTATCTACAGATTACAATGTTTATATGGACAGGCAACAGGAAATTAATCTCGAGATTATGTCTGTATTCGAGGAAAAGGGGATTGCGTTTGCTTATCCGACGCAGACATTATTTTTAGCGCAGAAAAACATGAGTATATAAGCAATTTAGCAAAATTATCTGTAATCTTTAATGAATAAAAGCGAAAATATTGAGTTGTCATCCGATTATGTTCTATCAATGGTCCGCTTTTTTTTTAGTACGGTTTGGTGCTCAGTAAATTAATCGTTTTTTATACCGTTAGCACGTTTCTTCTTTTTGAAATTGTGAACCATATATAAAATAAACCAGACGATAGTTCCGGTTAGCGCTACAAAAACAAAAATATGGATCTCATATTTTTTAAGATCTCCAATCAGGTTTTCCAATGTGTAACCGAAAAGATACCCGCATAAGCCAATCACAATAGACCATATTGAGGCTCCGATAAAATTCAAAATCATGAATCGCTCGACAGGCAATTTGCTCATTCCTACGGCAAACGGGCAGACTGTACGCAATCCGTATAGGAATCGGAACCCTATAATAAAAAGAAAATCGTATTTGTTCAGCAGATAATTTACTTTTTCAAGGCGTGGTTTGAATGAGTCGTGTTTCTCAATAAAAATTTTGCCGCGATACCTTCCGATGAAAAAGAAAAACTGATCTCCAACCAGAGTACCCGCGAATGCCGCCACTAATACCACAGATAGATGCATATATCCAAGATGAGCCGCGAGCCCGCCCATAATAAGAATAGTCTCGCCTTCAAAGATTGTACCGATAAAAATGGCAATATAACCATAATTTTGTATAAAGTACTCAAGCGACATAATTAGCGGTAACCTTTTCAGTTGAGAATATAGATCATAGTTAAATAAAGAAAAATTCTATCGAATATATGATTAATTCTAAAAAGCAATTTAGGCTATTTAAGGTTTCTTCCTTTGCCTGAATCGGTAATTTCTACCAGATTTTCCGGATAAGGCTCAAAATATGTTTGTTTTAATAGAAATTCAACCTCAAACCGGACCAAAAAAGCTTTTAGTACACCTGAAGGTACGCTTAGCGGTACTTTGTTATCCCTGTATTTCTCAATACAGTCGAGAAAATAAGCCTTTTCTTTTGCCGACAGGTTTTTCGATACGAAACCGAGCCCGTGCAGAAGAATATTTATGTTGGCAGTGAATTTTGCCGGTTTTATAAACGCTTTACGGAGTGTTTGCCCATAGAGAGATAACACTTCTGCGATATCCTTCTTCTCATGGTTTGCCGCAATCTTTCCGAGTTTGCGCATGGATGATTCATTGTATGCCATGATAAGGAATTTGTTCTCAGTATGAAATTTTACAAGCGAATCCATGGATCGTAACTTTTCTATTTTTCTGAAACTGGCGGATATGAAAATATGCGTGAGAAAATGTTCCCTTATCGTGAAATTCGAAAGCCTCCCCTCGGTTTCCGCAGGATACAACGAATACAACTCCTCTATTTTACTGCCGAAAAAACCGGAGGCGTTTCCTTTTATGGACATTCCGTTCGGGGAATACAGCTTCACATCTTTTAACCCGCATGACGGCGACCTGTCTTTAAGTATAAATCCGTCTACTTCACCAGCGGTTGACAGGTAATTATTCACAAACGCATTCATCTGCTCGGTTACATATCTGTTTGTCGCCGTTTGATATAATTCGGGTTTGCCGTTTATCAGAACCATCCTTATTGGGTCTCTGGGAATACCGAGACCGATCTCAACTTCCGGGCAGACAGGTTTATATTCCACAAAAGGTTTGAGCACATCGATTTTTTTGTCAGGCAATGATATACCGTTGTACCTGCATGGGGCAAACCCTAAACATTTGCTTACTATGATTATTGGTTTTTCAAAGTTTGCCATATCATCACCATTATTTATTTTAGACGCTTATTTGCAATTAAAAATAAAAGATTCTATTTAATTATTTTCCAGTTATAAAACATCGGGGTTTTAGATTTTATCTGACTATAAAGATTTATATAATAGACTAAATATATAATATATATAATAAAGTAAAAAATAAATAAGTGTCAAAATAAATTGTATAAGATGTATGAATATTTAAATACTCATGAGTAAAAATAAGTATAAAAAAATATTAAAAAATATTATATATGTAATATAAATATATAAAAAATAATATACTAAATATGCATGAATATGTATAATGATATTGATTAAGATAAAACTGTTTAAATTTAACTGTAAGGTGAGGATAAAATGGAAAATAAAGTAAAATCTCTGGCGTTTCTGGGCAATTACCTGCCACGTAAATGCGGGATTGCCACTTTTACTTCGGATCTTTGTGTTTCCTGCGCGACAGTTTTTCCGAAGACAAAGACATTTGCCCTTGCTATGACCAACAGGCCTGAAGTGTATGAGTATCCGCCTATGGTGAAATTTGAGATCAGGGATAGATATATACATGATTACGAACATGCGGCTGACTTCATTAACTCAAGCGATGTGGATATATTATGCGTTCAGCACGAATACGGCATATTCGGTGGTGATTGGGGAAAATACCTGATTACACTGCTGAAGAAAATTTCTATACCTGTTGTAACCACACTTCATACGGTGCTTGATCATGACAGGGGACAGAGAAAAGTGTTCGATGAACTTGTGTCATTGAGCTCAAAACTTGTGGTCTTAAGCCAGAAAGCGGTGAATATGCTTCTTGAAGAAGGGGTTGACAGAAAAAAAATCGCCTTTATTCATCACGGTATACCTGATATTCCTTTTGTTGACCCGAACTATTATAAAGACACATTCAATGTTATGGGGAAAAAGGTTATTTTAACTTTCGGGCTTATCGGGCCGGATAAAGGTATCGAGTACATGATAGATGCCATACCCGAGATAAAATCTAAACATTCTGAGATCGTTTATATTATACTCGGCGCTACACATCCTGAGATCGTGAAAAATCACGGGGAACAATATCGTCTTTATTTAAGGCGCAAAGTAGAGGAATTGGATTTAAAAGATACTGTTCAGTTTCATAACAGGTTCGTGAGCCTGGAAGAATTGTGTATTTATCTATCTGCGGCAGATGTATATATAACCCCATACCTTAAAAAAGAACAGATTGTCTCCGGGACTCTGGCTTACGCGATGGGAACCGGCAAAGCGGTTGTTTCAACTCCATACTGGTACGCCGACGAACTGCTTGCCGATAACCGTGGAGTTATCGTGCCGTTTTGCGATACGGATTCGCTCGCGGAAAAAGTGAACTGGCTTCTTGATAACGATACCGAGCGCCATAAAATCAGAAAGAACGCATACCAGTTCGGCAGAAACATGATCTGGCATAACGTCGCTATCGAATATATGAATTTATTCAATGAAGTGATAGAAGAATACGAAAAAAATATCCATTTTATCCCTTCAAGCAAAATGTTGTCGCCGTCGAACGTGCCTGATGTCAACCTCGATCATCTAAAGGCAATGACTACCGATTTCGGTATACTTCAGCACGCAAAATTTACCATACCGGATTTTAAACACGGTTATTGTCTTGATGATAACGCAAGAGCTCTTGTCGTGGCGACGAAATATTACGATATGTATAACGATCCTTCGATCCTGCCTTATTTGCGCAAATATATGTCGTTTGTCATCAATGCCCAGAAAGAAGACGGTTCGTTTTATAATTTTTACGGTATCGACATGAATCCAGTGGACAAAAACGAAACCGCTTCAGATGATTGTTTCGGCAGAGCCATATGGGGGTTGGGATATGCCATCGCTTACGCTCCCGATTATTACTGGATGATCGCGAAAACATATTTCGATAAAGCAATAAAACACGCGGAAAACATTAACCTGAGAGGTTCGGCATATACGGTTATAGGACTCTATCATTATTTGAAAAGATATGGCGGAAGTACTTGGGAAAGAAACCTGATGAAGATACTATGCGAGAAGATAGTCGATCATTATCGGGCGCAATCCAGCACGAAATGGAACTGGTTTGAACCTGTGATAACTTACGGCAACGGAGTTCTGCCCGCGGCATTATGGATGGCAAACGAGTTTCTGGAAAACAGGGAATTTTATTATATTGCCAAAACCACAACGGATTTTTTATATCGGGTTTGTATTCGCGATGATGTTTTGTCGCTGGTGGGTTCAAACGGATGGATGAATATGCAGAACAAAGAGAAATGCCATTTCGACCAGCAGTCTATAGATGCCGGCTGGCAAGTTATTCTGGCTCAAGCTGCTTACAGAGCGACCAACGACAAAAAATATCTCGATTTCATGAAAAAATCGTTCGCGTGGTATCTCGGGCGAAACGATTTGAACCAGCCTCTTTACGACTATCTTACCGGTGGTTGTTACGACGGACTCATGGCTACCGGCGTAAACCGCAATCAAGGTGCCGAAAGCACAATTATGTTTCTGCTCTCTTTATTATCGTATAACGAAACGGTAGTTGAGGAAGACGAACAAACCGTAAAACAGGAAGAAGCTATATTAAAAACTATGGAAGAAAAGGTATTGGCCAATCAACCCTTTGAATGATGTAAATCAGGGTTATTTATGGATTATAGAAATAAAAGGATCGCTGTTGTTTCACCTGTTGCGTGGCGGACTCCTCCCAGGCAGTATGGTGCGTGGGAAACCGTGGCAAGCAATATCTGCGAAGGATTGATTGATCGAGGTTGGAAAAATGTAACTCTTTTCGCCACAGGTGATTCAATAACTAAAGCAAAACTCCGTTCCGTTGTTGACGCCGGGTACGAGGAAGACAGGGAAAAAGACCCCAAAGTTTGCGAATACCTTCATTTGAGCGAGGTTTACGAGCATGCACATGAGTTTGACCTGATACATAATCATTGCGATTTTATGGGTCTGGCTTACTCAAAACTTGTCAGAACTCCTGTACTTACAACAATTCACGGGTTTTCATCGCCGAAAATAATGCCTGTTTATGAAAAATATAACAACCACGTCTGTTACGTATCTATAAGCAATGCCGACAGAGCCGGTTCGCTCAATTATATCGCTACCGTGTATAACGGGATAGATATAAAGCAGTGCAGTTTCTACAATAATCCGGGCGATAACCTTGTGTGGCTCGGGCGGATTCATCCGGATAAAGGTGTACATCTGGCAATAGAACTGGCGCGCAAATCTAAAATACCGCTGATAATTGCAGGGATCATTCAGGATAAACAATATTTCGACGGGAAAATCGCCCCTTATATCGACAATACCCTGATAAAATTTATAGGTCCCGTTGGACCGGTTGAGCGTGACAACCTGTTTTCAAAAGCTCTTGCAGTTGTGCACCTTAATCTGTTGCCGGAAAGATTCGGGCTGGTTATGGCTGAAGCCATGGCTTGCGGTGTACCTGTAATCGCTATGGACAGGGGATCATGCAGGGAGGTGATAGAAGATAAGAAAACAGGATATCTCGTAAACTCAGTCGAAGAAGCGCTGGGTGCCATTAAAAATATTCATATCATAGATAGAAAAAAATGTAGGGAAAGAGTTGAAAATTACTTTACGATAGAAAAAATGGTTGAAAATTATGAAAAAGTATATGAACTCATTTTTAGAATTAATGAATCTAATATTTTGATAAATTGATGTAAGGGGGATTTATGGGTAATCACTCTATTGTCAAGAGATATAAGAAAAACCCTATTCTGGCAAAACACGATATACCTTATCATGTGCATACTGTTCATAACGCGGGTGTATGTAAACATAATGGAAAATATATCATGCTTTTTAGGTCGCATCTGGATAACGGAAGGTCGATTATAGGGTTTGCCGATAGTGAAGATGGTTTCCATTTCAGGGTACGCAATAAACCGTTTATGGAACCATGCAAAGACGGTGTTTTCGGGCAATACGAGGAGTTCGGCGTCGAGGATCCGCGGATATCATGCATCGATGGTGTATGCTGGATAACTTACAGCGCTTATTCGCGCCATGGAGTCCGTATAGGTCTTGCGAAAACAGCGGATTTCGAATCGGTGGAAAGAGTTTCGCTTATAACTCAAGCGGATCTCAGAAATGTAGTTATTTTTCCACATAAATTCGATGGTTTATACGCCCGCCTTGACAGGCCCCATTCGGAAATATCACCCTGGTCGATATGGATATCATATTCGCCGGACCTGATTTATTGGGGTAACTCGAAACTGATTATGAACCCTGTCAAATACCATTGGGACGAAATGAAAATCGGGCCCGGAGCGACACCTTTTAAAACGGATAAAGGATGGCTTCATATCTATCACGGTGTGTTCCAGACAATGGCAGGAGCGGTTTACAGGCTCGGCGTTGCGCTACACGATCCCGATGACCCATCCAAAATAAAAGGAGTTTCGGATAAATGGATACTCGAACCAAGCGATCCGTGGGAGAGAACAGGATATGTACCCAACGTCGTTTTTACCTGCGGAGCGGTACCTGAAGATGACGGATCGGTTAAGATTTACTGGGGCGCGGCGGATACGGTTATGTGTGTCGGCACGGCAAATATTGAGGAACTGATCGACTTGTGCCTCAGATACCCGCGAGTTCCCGTATAAAATCAAATAAGGAGTGATTTTAAAATGGCAGAGCAACCGATATTAATTATTTCCAGCTGGGTGCCAAGGTTATGCGGCATAGCTACATTTGCCGAAGAAGCTGTTGAGTTTATCCGCAAACATAATCCTGATAGGGAAGTATTTATCATTTGCCATACCGACGGGGAAGGAGAAAACGTGTTCCCCATAATCGATATGGGGAGAAAAAACTGGTTTATCCCCGTTTTGGAAAAAGTTGCGGAACTAAATCCTTATGTTGTCCATATCCAACACGAATACGGTCTTTATAATTATTATGACGAAAACGGGGTAAGCGACAAAAACAAAGGGTTTATCGAGTTCATACGCGAACTGAAAAAAAACGGAATTCCAACTATTGTAGAACCGCATACCGTTCACGGAAGGCTAAGGGAAGATGAGGAAATATTTATTAAAGAACTTACCGAAAACATAAATGTGGTTTTGTTTAAGTGTTCTTATCAGAAATGGAGGCTGGGCTGGACTTTCAACGGAAAAGGATGGCAGTTGCCCGATAATATCATGATCGTGCCTCACGGTGCCCGCCCTGACAGGAAATACGGCCCGGCGGATATACCTGAACTTAAAAAAGTACTTGGGCTGGAAAAATTTATCGATACACATATAGTCGGTATGATCGGATGGATACAAAATAATAAAAGATGGGATATCGTTGCGGATATCTGGGAAGAAACCGTTGCGAAAATCGAACTTTTTACAGGCCAGGACTGGTGTCTTCTTGGAGCGGGAATGATGCGCGACCCAAACCATCTTGAGGATTATAAATTATATAAAAATTTGCTCATGATACTTGAGGAAAAAGGAATCGCGAAATTCTACGAGTTTATACCACGCGGTGAAATATATTATCAGGTAATGGCAATATGCGATTTTATTTTGCTCCCTTCCCTTGACGAAACCCAATCAGGTACCCTCGCGCGAATAATAGCCCTAAATAAACCGTACATAACTACCGCTCCTATGGAAGGGCTTACAAGCCAGACCGTTGAAAGCAAAGGAGGATTGATGTTCTCCAATGTCCATACATTAAAAGACGCAATACTGAAACTCGCGTGCGATGAACCGTTGAGGTTTATGCTCGGAGGTAACCTGAGAAAATATCTCGACAATGTGGTTAGCTGGGATGTGATCGCGCAAAAATATAACCGGGCGTACAAACTCGCCAGCGACGAAATACGGGAACATAAAGAAATATCTATACCGTTTCATTTTAAGGAAATATGATGAGTATAAAAAAGTGTCCGCGCAATCCGATTTTGACAAACCGCGACGTCCCTTTCCGGGCAAACAGCATATTCAACGCCGGAGCTATAAAATTCAACAATATGTACCTTTTGCTTGCCAGAGTTGAAATGCCCAGAGGAAGGTCTTCTTTTGTAATCGCAAGGAGCGAAGACGGAGAGAATTTCAAAGTGGATAACAATATCTGTCTTGGTCCGGAAGACCATAAAAATTGTTACGATTATGTGGAATGGGGAATAGAAGATCCGCGCATAATAGAAATAGAAAAGGTTTATTATATCTGTTATACCGGCTACTCACGGTACATGCCGGTTGTTATTCTTGCTAAAACAACTGATTTTGTAAAATTTGAGGTAATCGGGCCTATCACGGAAGCGTCAAACAAAGACGCAGTATTGTTTCCGGAAAAAATAGACGGGTATTATTGGAAAATCGATCGTCCCACAGCCGAAGAACGACGCGATATCTGGATTAACAGAAGTCCCGATCTCATTCACTGGGGCGATTTTAGGATATTGCTTGCGCCTGTGCCCGGTACTTGGGAAGGAAACAAAATCGGCGCGTCTACCCCGCCGGTTAAAACCGATAAGGGATGGATTCTTATGTATCATGGAGTCCGCAGTTTCGGAATGGGGGTATTATACAAACAAGGTGTTGCTATCCTTGATTTGCACCAGCCATGGAAGGTGACCGCAAGGTGCGAAGAACCGGTATTGTATCCTGAAGAACATCACGAACGCATAGGCGACGTCGGAAACGTTGTGTTCTCAAACGGATGGGTTATTGAAGATAACGGTGACATAAAAATTTATTATTCCGGCGCGGATACCAATATATGCCTTGCTGCAACTTCACTCGATTATCTCGTATCCATATGTAAACCGGTTTAAGCGTTAGTTCAAATAAACATAAGTTATCTTTTAAAATCTATCGGGCGAAATTAACACATTTTTGTTTGAATAATCAATTTGTTATTAGATTGAAAAATTTCTTGAAAAAACAAAAATATTATGTTTTCATATAAAGGCGATTTAAAATTTTAATTAAATTTTTTTGATCAGGCCATATTGCGGGTCCAGTCGATAAAAATTTTGATTTTTGTTATTGACTTAGCTCGGGATGGTGTGGTATTCTCTTTGCTCATTAAAATAATGATATGTGGAAGGATATATTTATGAGAACGTATTCAGCAAAACCAACTGATATAGAAAGAAAATGGTTTATTATTGATGCCGCCGATCAGGTATTGGGCAGGCTTGCGAGCAAAGCCGCGAATATAATTTGCGGAAAAGAGAAACCGATTTACACGACCTCGATGGATACCGGTGATTATGTGGTGGTGGTTAATGCGGAAAAAATCAGGGTTACCGGAAAAAAGACGGAAGAAATAAGCTACAAGAGGTATTCAGGGTATCCTGACGGCCTAACGGTAGTTTCATATAAAAACATGAAAGCCCAGAAACCTGAATATATAATAGAACACGCTGTGGCGGGTATGATGCCGAAAAACAGGCTGGGCAGGGAAATGCTCAAGAAATTAAAAGTGTATGCCGGAGCAGACCACCCGCATGTATCACAGAAACCAGAGGAAATCAAGCTGTAATCCGAATGATTCATAAGGAGTGATAAACGTGAGTAACGATGTAAAATATTACGCTACAGGTAGACGAAAAACAGCAATCGCGAGAGTCTGGGTATGTACCGGCAAAGGTGAAATAACTGTCAATGGAAGAAAATCCGATGAATATTTTATGACTTCTGCTCTTCAGGCAATGTTTAAGTCGCCTCTGATGATAACTCAAAACTTAAGCAAAGTTAATATATACGCTACTGTATCCGGTGGGGGAATAGCCGGTCAGGCTGGCGCTTTAAAACATGGTATAGCCAGGGCGCTTGTCAAATATGATGAAAAACTTAAAGCCGTTTTAAAGTCCTCGGAAATGCTTACTCGCGATCCGCGTATGAAAGAAAGAAAGAAATATGGTCAGGCAGGAGCGAGAAAACGGTTCCAGTTCAGCAAACGTTAATCCTGCTTTTCAGCTTACTTTTTTCGCTGAAAAATACTTTTCGATTTTTTCGGTTCGTTTTCTTCTTTCGGAGTAAACAATCCGTCAGAGATGATTTTTTTCATAAATTCGCTGTGTACCGATCCGATGTACTCTTCGTTGAACTCATCATCATGATTAAAGTTTTGTTTGGGCATATCCAATGGTCTCCAGTTTTGAGTGTATTTTCCGTATTATATTAATCGGATTTTTGAGATTTTTTATTAATACAATTTTATATTGTTTATGTTTATTTGTTTTATTGCCCTAAATTATTTATTGTTAATATCATGTTATTGTTTTGGGATATTGAGCGAATCTCGTTTTTATTTTTTTACTACTCATTTTTATTGACTATTTTTTTTAATAAACTAAAATTTAATGTTCTTGATTTTTTGATATTGTAATAAAAACAAAAGTTTTTTTTCTATTTGAAAAAAGAAACAAAAATATTTTGTGAGGATGCTTCGAATTCTGTTTTTTTATATGATGTATATTAACATTTAAATTCCGGAGATTTTTACAGTGAACAATTACATTCTTTTACTATCCGCAGTGGTGTTTAACGCGGTAGCCAACATACTCATTAAAGTAGGTATGATGCGATGTCCGAAATCCGAAAACCTGTATCTTATGGCAAAATCGGCTCTATTTCACCCGGCGATAATCGGAGGAATCATTTGTTTTGTAATTGCTCTCGGCGGTTATAGTTATACTTTATCCAAACTCAATTTGAGTATCGCTTACCCTATAATGACAAGTCTCGGTTACCTGATTGTCGTTGTGGTATCATGTTTGCTTTTGCATGAGACAATTACATGGTATCAACTCATAGGCTTTTTTCTGATAATCGGCGGAGTATGGATGGTTGCCCGTTAAATTTAAATGTTAGGAGTTACTTTTATGCGAACACGAAAAATAATGCCCATCATCGGTACACGTCCTGAAGCGATAAAACTCGCGCCGGTAATTCATGAAATAAAAAAGTATCCCGATTTTTTTTCTGTTGTGAATGTTGTAACTGCCCAGCATCGCGAAATGCTCGATCAGGTGCTCGAAGTATTTAAAATTAAACCTGATTACGATTTAAATATAATGCAGAAAAACCAGTCTTTGATTCAGGTAACACAACGCGCGCTGGAAGGAATTTACGGGCTTATCGACAAGGAAAAACCCGATATGCTTATGGCACAAGGTGATACAACAACAGTATTTGCCGCGGCGCTGGTTTCTTTCTACACTAAAATACCGTTTGCCCATGTCGAGGCTGGATTGCGCACATACGACAATTATAATCCGTTTCCTGAAGAAATAAACCGCAGGCTGACAGCTCCTCTGGCGGAGCTTCATTTCGCGCCGACATCGCGATCGGAATCCAATCTGTTATCCGAGCGGGTCGACCCGAAAAAAATTTATGTTACGGGTAATACTGTTATAGACGCGTTATTTTATATTCTTGACCATCCGGATATAGGATCGGCGCGAATTATGGAAGCACACAAGATAGAACCGAAAAAGTTTATTCTTGTTACGGCTCATCGGCGCGAAAGTTTCGGCGAACCGTTTCGGCAGTTATGTATGGGGCTTAAACTTATCGCCCAGGAATATCCTGATTGGAAGATAGTGTATCCGGTTCACCTTAATCCGAATGTGCAAGCTCCGGTCCATGAGATTCTCGGTAATTCTAAAAACGTTATTCTAACCGAACCTCTGGATTATTTCAGGTTTGTCCACCTGATGAAACACGCTTATATAATTCTCACCGATTCAGGTGGTATTCAGGAGGAAGCGCCAAGCCTTGGGATACCCGTTCTTGTGCTCCGCGAGGTAACAGAACGTCCTGAAGCAGTTGAGGCGGGAACTGTCCGTATAGTCGGTACAAACTCGAAAAATATTTTCGGCGAGGTGAAACGCCTGATGAATAATAAAGAGAATTACGATTTTATGGCCAGATCAATTAATCCGTATGGCGATGGTAACTCATCGCACAGGATAGTCTCGATTCTGCGCAAATATTTCGCTCTTCCGTGACGGTGGTATCAATAATAAGCCAGATCCATTATTCTTGATAATATATCTTCGGATAAATGAGTGAAAAAAATACCCAGCTGATACGATTTTTCGTTACTGCTTCTGCAACATCTAACTACTGTACCACTACAACTGAACATCTCGTCTTCACTTGTGAAAGGATCTTCCGGCATGAAATGGATTTTAAGTTCCGAATACAAAGGTATTCTCTTGTTGATATAACATCCCGCACCGGTCATGCTAAGATCCATAAGTTGTCCTTCGAGTGTATGTCCTTCCCATTCGATTTTTACGGGAAGGCTTCTGTAATATCGTTTAAACCTTCTTCTATCTTTCATGTAGCGCAATCCTCCAAAAGTGTAATCGGTTACATATAGAGTTATCGGCGGATCGCGAATAAAGTTTATATGATTTCTCTAATAAACTCGGCGCATGATTCGGGCGTGGTTACATTGATATTCATGCCGGTCGCTACTTCAAAACCTGCCCAGTTGTTCATCCACGGAATTATATGTATATTCCAGTGAGAGAAAGCATGCTGATCGGAATCGATAGAGACATTCTCGATATTAAGGCTGAAATCGGAATCGCAGGTTGCTTTTTTTATTGCCCGGAAAATCGTATGGCATACATCTGCAAGACCAGCGAGTTCATTATCCGATACCATATCAAAAGTGGGTGTATGCGTGGCGGGGATTATTATCGTCTCAAACGGAAACCTCGGAGCGAACGGTTCAAACACAACATACCCGTTTTTCTCAAATATTAGCCGTTCATTGTATTTAAGTTCGTTTTTTACTGTATCGCACCAGCTGCATCTTTTTTGTTTCTCAAAGAATTTGAAAGGTTCTTCCAAATATTTGGCGGTATAATCTTTTTTTGATGGCGCGAAAAATATTTCCGAAGGCATTTTGCTCAAACCATCACTGCAATGAGGTTTTAGAATGTTGGTGATAAATATTTGCTCATGATTTTGTTTCAGTGAATTTATTCTTTTCATGTAACATCTGAAAAAATTCTCTATTTGAACCTGATTTGTGGTGTCGGTATACGAAAATCCGTCTTCAATATACAACACTGTACCGGGTAAATCATCATCGGCTGTGAAATTATCGGATACATAATTAATCAAACCCGGTTTTTGATTAAACGCGGGGGATTGGTTGATAATGATCCAATCGCCGGTAATGGGGTCTCTTCTATATTGCATTTCAGGTTACAGGCCGCATAATTTTTTGAGTTTAAGTTCTATTTCCGGTTCCGTTGAGTGGATATACAGTTGTTTTTGAGTTGATGTTTCGCCTTTTACGAGTTCCACCTGATTTTTGCGCAAACCGAGTTTATCCGCGATCAGTTCTATCAGGGCGCAATTGGCTTTGCCGTCGACAGGGGGCTGGGTAAGTTTAACTTTCATTTTTCCGTCAACCACACCTGTTATTTCGTTTTTTGACGAACGGGGCAAAACTTTTACCTCAAAAAAGAAACCTTCTTTATTTTTTGTGATTTTCAATGAATCAGCCATTATCCGAACTTAATTCCCGTGACCTCATCATAGCCGCCTCAACGGTTTTGAGAATTATGTCTCCGAGGTTATATTCTTCCAATACAGCTACTCCACGTTCGGTAGTGCCGCCTTTGGATGTAACTTTTCGCCGCAATTCTTCAGGCGAATCGGTTGAGGCCGACATCAGTTCAGCGGAACCGTATATTGTCTGGCGCGCAAGAAGGTATGCCTGATCGGGTTCCATGCCGAATTGTATCGCGGCATCCCGCAGAGCCTGGGCAAAATAAAAGACATATGCAGGCCCGCTCCCGGATACTCCGGTAACAAGATCGAACATAGGTTCCGGCACAACGATTACTTCGCCCAACTTATCAAAGATAAACTTTGTTATCTCAATATCGTCGGCAGTTGCATTTTTTCCTCCTGTTATGGCGGACATCCCTTTTCCCACAATCGCGGGGGTATTTGGCATAACCCGTACAATCCGAGCGTTAATTTCACCCAAAACTCTCTCGAGTTTCGATGTTGGGGTACCTGCGAGTATCGATATTATTAGTTTGCCCACTTTCAAATCGAAATCGTCTTTTAGTTCGTTCAGATTCTGTGGTTTTACCGCCAGAATCACGATATCGGAATTTTTTACCGCGCCATAATTGGAACCGCTTGTTTTAATACCATATTTTTCAGCCATATATGAAAGACGTTCCTTATTTTTGTCCGAGGCGATAATTGATCCAGGATAAACGGCGTTGGTATTGATTAGTCCCGATATAATTGCCTCAGCCATATTTCCCGCGCCTATTACGGCGATTGTTTTTTCCCCAAGCATTGGTTTTATCCTTTTCTATAATCCATATTCTCGTTCACCGAAAATAGCCGTACCGAGCCTGACCATATTAGACCCTTCCTCCACGGCTACAACATAATCATACGACATACCCATCGACAAATACCGGAATTTATTGCTGAAACTGAATTTGTCGCTGAGGTAATCGAAAAGTTCACGCATTTTTACAAAATAAGGACGGGTTTCCTCCACATTATTTAGCAAAGGCGGTACTGCCATTAGTCCCTGGACGTTTAGATTTTCAAATTCATAGAATTTATCAGCGACCTTATAACTGTCATCCAGATGAAAACCGTATTTTGATTCTTCCGCGCCGATATTAATTTCCAGCAACACAGGGTAAACTACACCGGAGTTTTTGGCGTGTTTATTCAGCTCCTGCGCCAGATGAAAACTATCTACAGACTGGATCATGTCGAAAAAACCAACAGCCTTTTTCGCTTTGTTTGTCTGGAGGTGCCCGATCATATGCAGATTGTACGATTCTCTCTCCGCCGGATATTTCGATTCGGCTTCCTGAATCTTGCTTTCTCCGAAAAGCGTTAACCCGGCGTCAAGCGCGCATTCAACGGCTTCATATGAAAACGTCTTGGTTACCGCCATAAGATGAATATCGGACAGTTCCCTGCCGGATTTCTCAGCCGCTTGCGCAATATTCTCTTTTATTCTGTTAATGTTGTCTGTTATTCTTATTTTATTCATTGTTGTATGTGTTACATTGTGCTAAAGTTTATCAACCATTGATTTTCAATTTTTATTAATAATAGAAAATAATGAGAAAAAATAAAAGATAAATTAATTTCCAATGATTGCCGAACCTGAATTAAACCTCTTTAAATACATAATTAAACTTGCGCGCGGAGAAAACCTGAGCGCGGGCGAAGTCAGTGAAATATTCGAGATCATGGTATCGGGTAAATCCGAACCGGTACAGGTGTCATCCCTGTTGACTTTGCTTTACAAAAATGGTGAAACGCCGGAAGAGATTTTCGGATTTGCCCAGTCGATGCTTAAACACGCCATAAAGATTCATCCGCAAACCTGCGAACCCGCCATCGATACCTGCGGGACAGGCGGAGACAATCTGAATACGATAAATATCTCCACCGCATCATCATTTGTGCTTGCGGCAGGCGGTATTCCCATAGCAAAACACGGTAACCGCAGTATCACATCAAGATGCGGTAGCGCGGATCTATTGGAATCCATGGGAATAAAAATCGATCTTGAGCCTGAAAAAGTGAGGGAATCCATAGAAAAAATCAATATCGGGTTTATGTTTGCTCCGCTATACCATCCGGCTATGAGGCATTTAGCGCCTATACGCAAAAATTTGCCGTTCAGGACAGTATTTAATCTGCTCGGCCCTCTTGCCAATCCGGCACAGGTAAAACGACAGGTAACAGGGGTTTTTCATCCCGACCTTATAATACCGATGATAACAGCTCTGAAAAAACTCGGATCGGAAAAAGCGATTGTTTTCTCGGGTGAAATCCCTCAGGAAAATTGTTATATTGACGAGGTTTCCCCATTCGGGAAAACACATTTCGCCATGCTCGATAACGGAGAAATAACCACTTTTGAGTTTGAGCCGCTAAACATACCTTTGCGAAAGTTTTCCATATCCGATCTGAAAGGAACAACTGCTCAGGGTAATGCTCAAATAATAGAATCCATATTCAGAGAAAAATTAAACACACCTGTTTGCCAGGTAATAAAACTCAATTCAGCCTGCGCTTTTTATCTGTGCGGAAAATGCGACAGTATCGAATCCGGATTTGAGTTTGCCGGTGAGATAATTGAGTCTGGAAGAGCGTTTGAGTTGCTTGAAAAATGGCGCGCGTTTATTTGATTTCTGTTTCTTTTTCTGAACCAACAGTTAGTGCGATGAAATCGCTGTCTTCCTTAAACGCACTGAAATCAGGGTCGCTCTTTGCTTTATTTCTGTATTGCGGATAAAGCTCAATAGCTGTAGCCAGATATTTGAGCGATTCTTCTTTATCACCTTTTACCGCATACATACAGCTTTTATTATACCATGGAGCCGGATAAGAAGGATTAATTTTTATTGCTTTATTGAAAGACAGGATCGCGTCATCCACTTTTTTCATGCAACCTTGCGCAACACCCTTATTACACCACGCGTTATCGTCCTGAGGATTAATCATAATCGCTTTGTTAAACGATTCCAGAGCTTTATCATATTTGCCCAGATTACCGAGTATATTTCCCCTGACAAACCAGGCGTCGGCATTTTTCGGGTCAAGTTTAAGAGTATGATCAAAAGCCGCCAGAGATTCCTCGTATCTTTTTAGATCATTTAATAAAACCGCTTTATAATACCATGCGTCAACAAAGTTTTTATCGTAGTGAATAGCGGATTCAAACGAATTCATCGCTTCGACAGGACGGTTTATCTCGCTATATGCCAATCCTTTTGCGCAATGAGCCTTAGCCATGGATGAATCGAGCGCCAGGGTTGTCTCAAAACATTGTATCGCTTCTTCGTACCGGTTGAGATTATGCAGTACAATACCCCGGTTGTAAAAATAATCAGCGGATTTTCTGTCTAAAACAACAGCTTGTGAAGAGCATTCAAGGGCTTTTTGCCAGTCGCCGATGTTTCCCAAAGTTATACTTTTATTATGCCATGCCTGTGCGCAATCGCTTTTAAGTTCAATGGCTTTATCGAATGAATTTATTGCTTCATAATATCGTCCGATTGAGTCAAGAACAATTCCGCGATTGTAATAAGCGACATATGATGACGGATTATTGCGTATAGCCAGATCAAACATTTTCAGGGCATTTAAATAATCTTTTTTGCCCGCTAACTCAATCCCTTTTTTTATAGCCGATTTATTGTCAGGTTTGTTTTGTTGCGCATCTTCTGCTGTTTCGGGGGCGGAATTATCGCTTTCGATCTGCCCGAAAGCTTCGTATATTATTCTCGATTCCAGTTGTGGATGAACTGTTGAGTTTGTTTTAAAACTGTTTGTGTTCTCTTGAGCCACCGCATTTATAACAGCTAAAACTATCGATATAATAAAAAACGACATAATTAAGGTACTTTTTCCGCTTTCACACATGCTTTAAGTAATGGAGCAAATATTATGCCGTTTTATGAAATAAGAATAAATTTAATATGCGAAAACCGTATTAAAAATCCCAGATTATATTTCTGAATTCGGAATCGTTTCTATATGCAAGAAAACTTTTCTCGTCCTTTGCTTTCTTTTTATTTGAAGGGTCGTATATGATTGATTTATCAAGCGAATTCAACGCTTTTTCTTTTTCACCGGACATAGCGTGAATTATTGCTTTTTTATACCACGCAGATGAATATTCAGGATATATCTCAAGAGCTTTATCATAGGCATCCATGGCTTCTTTTGGTTTTTCAAAATCCATCAGGACGTTTCCTTTGTTGTAAAATGCCTCAGCAAATTTCGGATCGCATTCGATGGTTTTATCGAAGGCAAACAATGCCTGGTGCAGTTTATGTTGTCTCAAATATACTATTCCTTTCGCGTTCCATGCACTGGCGAAAAAATTGTCGATATCGGTTGTTTTTTCATACGCTTTTATAGCTTCATCAAAGTTTTGAGTTTCAAATAAGGCAACACCCAGATTATACCATGCTTCCTTGAAATCCGGTTTGTAATCTATTGCTTTGCGGTATGCGGCAAGGGCTTCTTCCGTGCGTTTAAGATGGCTTAAGGATAATCCCTTGTTATACCATGCGAGA
Source organism: uncultured bacterium (assembly GCA_964451165.1). Taxonomy (GTDB): domain Bacteria; phylum Auribacterota; class Auribacteria; order Auribacterales; family Auribacteraceae; genus CAYVGJ01. The sequence continues at coordinate 5,297 of CAYVGJ010000023.1, read as the reverse complement.
GAATAGCCCGGCTCAACTTTGATAGCTTTGTTAAAAGCATGGAGCGCACCTTCATACATAGATTGCTCAATAAGTTTAGCGCCTTTTTGGTTCCACATAACCGCTTCATACTTTGGACTGTCGTTTTTTGAACACCCGCAGAACAAAACCAATACCATTATAAGAACAAGAATGTTCAATTCTTTTTTGCTAATTATCATAACATGTTCCTGTTTAATTTATTTTACATAAAATAAACATTTTTGCTTATATTATCGGCATTTTAAAAAAAAAGGCAAGATTTTAGAGACAGGTTTATTTTGTTATTTTTTTGAACATTTCATCCTGGCTGAATTTCTTGAAATGTTTGTCTTCCATAGCTAATTTTTTTAAAGCTTTATCAACTTTAAATGCCATCGACAAAGATTCCAGGGTTTTTTCCCTGTTATTTTTAATTGAATAAATACAAGCAAGGTTATACCATGCGTCACCAAATTCGGGATTGATTTCAATAACCTTCGACAATAGATCAAATGCCTCATCGATTCTATTGACTCTGATTAATGCGTATCCCTTAAGAGTCAGTGCATCATAATCCCGAGGATTGAGTTCAACGACTTTTTCAAAAGATTCCAAAGCTTTATCCAGTTCATTAAGCTCAAAAAGAGCTACTCCTCTGGCAAACCACGCGTCGACATAGCTTCCATCTAACTCAATAGCTTTTTCGTATGCGGTAATTGCCTTGTCCGGGCTTTTCAGCTCCTCAAGAACGTATCCTTTGTTATACCATGCTTCAGGATAATCCGGAATCAGTTCTATTGCGTTATTCAGAGCATAGAGCGCTTCCTCAAATTTGTTCTTGGCAAGATATTTAACCGCTGAATTATACCATCTGCGCGCACAAACGTTATAGTTGGAATCCGGTTTTGATTTCAACGATAACAAATTTTTCTTCAACATAGAAAAAAATTTTAACCTGAGCACAATCCAGTATATCCTCCACACCCTATATATTGCTTTTTTTGTAGTTGCATTTTTTTTGTAATGGTAAAAATAATAAGACAATATTTTATCATTACAATTAATAAATCTTTTCCTGAACCCGTGAAATTATATACCTGTTTACTATCATCAGCATAGGGAAATACCGCATCGGCATCATTCCGTAGTTTAACAAAGAAATATTTGTATAATATATTACAATAAATGTGTATTATGCAATCAAAATTAATCTATTATTTTTTTAAACTCGGCATCTGCCGCTAAGGAAGAGAAATTTTTCTTTGCTTCTTCTTTAAAATCAGGATTCAGCCTTACTGCTTCCGCCAGGTTTTTCAGAGCGTTTTTCATATCACCTTTGAGAAAAAATGAAAATGCGAGCATATACCACGAGAAAGAATCATCCGGATTTAATTTTAACGCTCTTTTAAACGATTGACAGGCGGAATCAGGCTGATTTAATTCCAGATAAGCTGAACCACGGTTATACCATGCTTCCTCATCTTCCGGATCCATCTCAATTACCTTATCGAAAGTTTCTACGGCTTCTTCATACATTTCTTTAGCCATAAGAGCGGCTCCTTTGCTGAACCATGCGTCAGGATCATGGGGATCAAGTTCGAGCGCCTTTTCAAACGATTCTAAAGCATGCTCATATTCTTCCAGTTCCATAAATATTGTCCCTTTGTTGAACCATGCCTCGGCATCATCGGGATTAAACGCTATGGTTTTATCGAAAGCTTTAAGCGACTCATCAAACTCACCTTTTTGCTCAAGAACGATACCCTTGTTGTACCATGCGTTTGGATCATCTGGAACCAGCTCTATAGCTTTATCGAAGGCGATTAACGCTTCATCAAGTTTACCTAAAGTTATCAGAACAGATCCTTTGTTGTACCAACCCATTTCTTCTTGTGGATTAATCATAAGTATTTTATCAAACATAGCCAGCGACTCCTCCGGTTTGCCCGCCTCAAGGAGAGCTTCTCCGGAATGTTGGAGCAACGATATATCATCGGGCTTGATTTTAAGAGCTTCGTTGAATATATCAACCGCTTCATCAAAGTTCTGTGAATTCATCAATTCTTTGCCTTTTGAAAACAACTCATCAAAATTATTCATATTCTTCTTTCCTTCCGGGAAAATTATAAAACATTAACTTAACTTATATAAAATAGGTATCGTGTATAGTTCTCATGTTTTAAAGATTATCACACCTCTGAAACCTTCTACAATCTATATTAAAATTAAATACGAAATATTTGTATATAATTCTTTCTTTATTATTCGCGATACCATCCGGAATGTTAATATTACAGCTAAAATTATTCTGCTGAAATCTTATATGTATTATATCATATAAATATAGTTCATAACATAATTTAAAGATTACAGTTTGAATGGTTTAAAAATAAAGCGCCCGATTATTCCAATCTATTATTTATCAATTTTCAATATTAAAGGAAAATCTTTGTTTGCAAACAGTTGCATATTATGATATAATTAATATAAGCGTTTGAATGTTAATACTAATCATCATAATTCAGGAGAATCGGTATGAAAATTAAACGGACAACGGTAAAATCATGGTTATTTATCGGGCTTTTGTTTTTCGCGCTTAGTATGGAGCAGGCGTTTTGTTCGCCTACAATAACACGCCTTACCGAAAATAGTTATCCGGATACCCAACCGGTATTAAACGGTAACGAGATTATTTTCTTAAGAAATTATAATATGGCTCTGTATAATAACGGTACAACCACCGATTTAACTTCAGACTTTCCTACGAACCAGTATTCAAACATGTTGAAAAGCGGAGATTATCTTGCGTACAGGCAATATCATGAAGGCCAGTTTACCACATATTACTCTGATGGTACCAATACAACCGAGCTTATACCCAACGGCGATACGGAAAAATTAGTGGATCTCAAAGGAAATACACTGTATTTGTGGAATTACCAGACAAATGCTTTCAGAAAATACGATGGCACAAATTTTACTTCTTTGCCAAATACGTCATATCCCAATGAGAAATATGGACGGCCAAGCATAGATATGAATGGTGATAAAATCGTATGGGGAAACGGGACTTTGTATGTTTACGACGGTACTAATACAACAGAATTAACTGCTCTGGGGATATGCCAGCGTCCCGCAATCAACGCGAACAGAATCGCGTATGTAAATCCTTTCGCGGAAGCATCGAATATTATGTTGTATGATATCGCAACGGATACCATATCATTAATATCTACTACCGCTCCGTATATTGTTGAAGACGTCATGTTATACGGCGATATTATTGTCTGGCTGGAAAAGGCGGGTACAAGTAGATACACGATCAAATCGTACGATATATCCGATGGAACTGAAACTTTGATAGCCGAAAACGCGTATTTGAACGGATATGACCTGGATGTTGATAAATTTGTGTTTTCACAAAATGTTACGGGTTCATCGTCCGAGTTATTTCTCGTAGATTTCAGCGACGCGCAACCATCGGTTCCGGAGCCTGCTTCTATAATACTGTTAATAATGGCGTTGGGTTCTATGGCGCGTAAAATCTTTTTTTAAAAACGGATGCAAAGCATCCATACAAAAAGTTTCTGTTTCTTTTTTCAAAAAGAAAAAGATCTTTTTGTTTTATTATCGCCGGATTAAACGCAAATTACTTATTATTCGTTATTAACAGGATACTTATATTCAAAAAGCATATTAGCGCCGAAACTTCGTAGTTGTATAACCGCGTATTTTCCTGTGGATCGGGATTGAACAGCGTAAATATCGCCTACCATCGGGTCCTGATAAAATGCCTGGTATCCGCCGGAAGGTACGGATGTAACCTCGTTTAAGCTGGTGTAGCTGGATAACCTCTTGATTCTGGCGGAATCGTCGGGTATGCCGATATAGCTGTGGCCGTCTCCAGCGTTTGAAGTATAGTAAAGATCGCCGGCGTCATAGGCGCCTATGGATTTAGTTGAAAAGTACCATGAATTGTTAAGCACATTTATATCCGGTGTATTCCCGTCAGTGTAAATCTGGCTTGATGACGATGTAATTTTACCGCCGGATACCACAACTTCTCCCGTAACCGTTTCCTGATTGATTTTGCCTTCGGTTATAGTTATATCTCCAAAAGGAGCGGATAAACCGAAGGCAGTATCGCCCTGCATTTGCGAGAGGGTCAGTTTATCGCCATCGACTTTGAAAGTGAATGTTGTGGATCTCCTGTCTAAAGTCCATTCCTGGCCGGTAGATTTGATTGTTGCCCGCCTGCTCCAATCGGTATTGACTACAATAACGTTGTTGGACGGGTAATATATAGGGTTGCCTTTATAATACAGGATAAAATTGATATCGGACAAATTCCTGAAATCGTCGAGTAACGCCTGGTCCAGCTGGCTGTAATTCTGCCCCGTTGTAAGATTTGACCTGAAATCGTCGGCGACATATTTCATGAACCCGCGCCTGTTCTGGTTTTCGTATGAGACAAACATTTCCTCAAGGGTTTTTTTAACTTCGAAGCGCAGTTTCTGCTCTTTTGCCGGATCGGTATTTTCAGGATCATTTTGGATTTTATTGATCTCATCGTATAATTTTAAGTATTTCCTATATTCTGTGGATGAATATTCTTTTGGCTCGAGCGATTTGTTTATATAATCCAGAAACCCGGTAAAATCAACGGGTATTATGTCGTATTTCGGCACTCCGCTCAATAGATCCATGATTTCTTCTGTCTGAAGCGGATATTTGGATACCTGCGGTAAAATCGATGCCAGTTTATCTTTTACGCTGTTTATTTTTTCTGCAGTTGCCTTTTTATTCTCTGCATATTTCTCGTAGTTTATTCTGTACTGCATAAACCGGTTAGTTACCTGATTCAACTGGGCGGGGGTAGGGGAATCGACATTATCGAAATTATAGTTGTTTATGTTTGGCCTGAAGTTTACCAGCCTGAAATCCTTTAATAAATTGATAAAATTCCGTTCGGAGTTTTTTATATCATCAACGCTTTTATTGATGGCGATACAATCAATTAACGTTTCTTTGTAACCCGAGTTGATGAATTCGCGCCATAATTTCAGCGATTTTTCCCGTTCTTTGAGTATGGTGTCGATAATTTCTATGTATTTGTCCAACATAGCGGTTAAATCCTGATAATTGGCGTATAGTGTTCTGTATATTTGTGGGCATTTGGCGAACAAACCGAACCCATCTAAAGCTTCGCCAAGTTTCTGTAACCGGTTCACTACGCCTTTGCTTATTAAATTGTTGTCGTTGAATTTATCGAAATCAAAAGATACTACCGTATAGTT
>CAYVGJ010000022.1:12728-55473 GCA_964451165.1 uncultured bacterium | reverse complement strand
AAAAGATTTCTTTCTTTTTGAAAAAAGAAACAAAAACTTTTTATACGGATGCTTCGCATCCAGTTTTTTTCCCGTATGAAATCCATCTTTCCACACCGCATAATATCACAGCACAAAAAAAATGGTTGAGGTTCCCAATAATATTTGAAAACCTCAACCACATTAAACCAACTGTAAAAAAATAAAAATTATTTCAATACCGGTTTTTCGATATATTCCATCCCGCGCATATAAGGACGCAAAACCTCCGGTATTCTTATCCGCCCATCAGCTGTCTGGAAATTCTCTATAATTGCGACAACCGTTCTCGCCAGAGCCACACCCGATCCGTTGAGCGTTCCGGCATACTTGACCTTTCTGCTCGATTTCTCACGGTACCGCAGGTTCATCCGCCGCGCTTGGAAATCCTCAAACGTGGAACACGATGACACCTCAAGAAAATTGTTTTGTCCCGGCGCCCATGCCTCAATATCATAACATTTTGCGGCGGCAAAACTCATGTCACCCGAACATAAAGTAAGTACACGGTAAGGCAATCTCAGAAGCTGAAGCACTTCTTCCGCATCGGCAAGAAGTTTTTCCAGTTCCTCGTATTCAGTTCCGTTTTTAACAAGTTTTACCAGCTCGACTTTATCAAACTGATGCACGCGTATCATCCCGCGGGTTTCTTTTCCATACGACCCCGCCTCACGCCGGAAACAAGGAGTATAGGCGACAAAATATTTCGGCATTTCGTCTTCTTCCAGTATCTCGCCCCGGTAAATGTTTGTTACGGGCACTTCGGCAGTCGGGATAAGATAAAGGTCGTCATCAGTCACTTTATACATATCTTTTTCCATTTTCGGAATCTGACCGGTACCGAACATACATGCGGTATTTACCATAAAAGGCGGAAATATTTCGGTGTACCCGTGTTTTGTTGTGTGCAGATCGAGCATAAAATTGATCAGCGCGCGTTCAAGCAAAGCCCCAACCCCTTTAAACAGGATAAACCCCGAACCGGATAACTTCGATGACCTCGTGAAATCAAGGATATCGAGTTCCTCGCCGAGTTCCCAGTGCGTTTTCGGCTGAAAATCGAGTTTGGGGATATCTCCGCAATGTTTATATACTATATTGTCGGACGAATCTCTTCCCACAGGCACGCTTTCGTGAGGTATGTTCGGGATCCAAATGAGTATATTATCGATTTTTATGGTCAGATCACGTACGGATTCGTCGATCTGCTGGATCCGGTCGCCGATATCGCGCATCTGTTCCATCAGGTCATCGCATGGTTTGTTCTCTTTTTTCAAGTTGCCGATCTGTTTGGACACATCGTTTCTAACAGCTTTGAGCCGTTCCACTTCAGCAAGCGATTCTCTTCTCTGCGAATCAAAATAGACAAGCTCGTCAATATCTATTTCGGTATTTTTGTTTAACATCGCCTGTTTAACTTTTTCCGTATTTTCCCTGATGAATTTGATATCCAGCATACCTTTCTCCTATATATTTAACCTTTGATTACTCCCAACGGCGTCATCCGAGCCACTTTTGCGGCAAGGTTAGCGCCTGTAACCGCGTCGACAACTTCGTCGATATCTTTGTACGCGTCGGACGCTTCCTCGACAACTGTGGCTTTTCCTTTTGCCATCAGAGTTACTCCTTTATCGTGAAGTTCTTTGAGTACCTGTTCGTAAGAATGGCTCTTTTTGGACGCGGTTCTGCTCATCATCCGCCCTGCCCCATGGCAAACCGAGCCGAACGACGCGCTCATGGCTTCTTGCGTACCGACCATAATATACGAATGTGTACCCATATCGCCCGGCACAAGTACCGGCTGGCCGTACGATCTGTATTTGGACGGTACCTCCGGATGCCCCGCCGGAAACGCGCGTGTAGCTCCTTTTCTATGAACACACAATTTTTTTTGTTTCCCGTCGATATTATAATATTCTACTTTGGCGATATTGTGAGCCACATCGTAAATCAGGTTCATGCCGAGCCGTTCGTATGAGGTATTGAAAACCTGCTCGAAAGCCGATCTCGCAAGCGACATCAGGTACTGCCTGTTTGCCCATGCGTAGTTTGCCGCGGCGCAGACCGCAGAAAAATACTGTTGACCCTCGACTGAATTAAACGGCGCACAAACCAGTTGCCTGTCGGGTATGGAGAACCCGTATTTTTCCGGGCAGTTGCGCATCGAGTGGATATAATCGTCGCAAACCTGATATCCTAACCCTCGCGAACCTGTATGCAACATAATCACAACAGAACCTTTTTCCAGCCCGAACGCGGAGGCGGTTTTCTCGTCGAATACCGTATCTACGTACTGGACTTCGGTAAAATGGTTGCCCGACCCTAAAGTACCGGGCTGGTTAAGCCCCCGTTTTATTGCGCGCTGGCTCACGCAATTGGAATCCGCATCGGTTAAACAACCTCCGGACTCTGTGGATTCGAGGTCTTCTTTCGAACCCCAACCCTGTTCAACCGCCCATCGCGCCCCTTTTTCGAGCATCTGCCTTAATTTCTGTTCCGTAAGGTGAATAGCCCCTTCGCTACCTACGCCTACAGGTATTTTGCGGTATAGAGCGCGCACGATATCTTCCATTTTATCCACAACCTCGTGTTTCCTGAGGTTGGTGCGCATCACACGAACACCACAGTTTATATCGTAGCCGATACCGCCGGGCGAAATCACTCCGCCTGCCTCTATATCGGTTGCCGCCACTCCTCCTATCGGGAACCCGTATCCCGAGTGTATATCAGGCATGGCAAACGAATATTTTACTATTCCCGGCAACGTGGCTACATTTGCCACCTGGTTTATGGAATCGTCTTTTACAATATGCTCAAGAAGTTTTTCCGAGGCAAATATCCTGCCCGGAACCCGCATACCGCTGACAACCCCTTTTTCTATTTCCCAACAGTAATCGTTAATTTTTTTCAAGGATTCAGCCGTAATATTCATTGCGGAACCCTCCTTTTTTTATAAAATTCGATTAAATGAAATCGTCGGGTATAGTTTCCTCAGGCGATTGTTCCTCAAGTTCATCTGTTTTTCCTTCGGGCACGAACACTCGTGTCAACCCGACGAGGTTATCGCCGCCTTCAAGTTGTATCATGCGCACACCCTGAGTATTTCTTCCTATAACGGAGATCCCCTCTACTTTTGTGCGAATGGTTTTGCCTGTGGTGGAAATCATCATTATCTCATCATGATCTTCGACCCGCATAATGCCCACAACGTTTCCGTTACGTTCATTAGTTTTTATTGTGATCACACCTTTTCCGCCACGCGACTGGGTACGGTACTGGTCGAACCGGGTCCGTTTGCCGTACCCGTTTTCGGTTACGACAAGAATGGTGGCGTTATCGTCGACTATTTCCATACCGACAACGTCGTCGTTCTCGTTTAAGGTAATCCCTTTTACCCCGCGGGTAACGCGCCCTGTTTCGCGTATATCGTCTTCAGCGAACCTGATGGATTGCCCGAGGCGTGTAGCGAGGATTATATCATCGGTTCCGCTACATTCTTTCACTGTGATCAGTTCGTCGCCTTCGTCGATATTGATGGCGCGGATACCACCTTTTCTCGGTCTGCTGTAAGCGTCAAGCGTGGTTTTTTTGATGATCCCTTTTTTGGTAACCATAATGATATTGTTTTCGCTTTTGAACTCTTTTACCCGCAACATAGACGATATTCCCGATTCCGGCGATATCTCAAGCAGGTTGACGATAGCTTTGCCTTTGCTTTGCCGTCCTGCTTCGGGTATTTCGTAAACTTTTAGCCAGTAAACCATACCGTCTCTGGAGAAAAACAATATATAATCGTGAGTGGAAGCGGAAAACAGGTGTTCGACGTAATCTTCTTCTTTGGTTTCCATACCGAGCATTCCTTTGCCGCCTCGTTTCTGCTGGCGGTAATAATCCAGAGGAGCGCGTTTGATGTAACCGGTATGGGATACGGTAATAATTGAGGTCTCGTCGGCTATTAGGTCCTCGATGCGTATTTCGGAATCGTCGAATACGATTTCAGTACGGCGTACATCGCCGTATTTCTCTTTCACTTCGATAAGTTCTTCTTTTATTATGTTAAGCACTTTCTGATCCGATGCGAGAATCGATCTTAAATACTCGATAGTTTTTAAGAGTTCTCTGTATTCCTCCTCGATTTTTTCCTGTTCGAGGCCGGTTAACTGGTACAATCTCATATCGAGTATGGCGTTAGCTTGTATTTCGGAGAATTTGAACTGCGCGATCAACTCGTTTTTCGCTTCTTCGCGGTTTTTCGACCTGCGGATAATGGCAACGACATCGTCGAGGTTGGCGAGCGCTATTTTGAATCCCTCGAGTATATGGGCGCGCGCCTCTGCTTTCTGCAACTCAAATTTTGTTCTGCGCACAACCACTTCACGGCGATGCTGGATGTATAAACTCAATATCTGTTTTAGCCCCATGACCCTCGGCTGGCCGTGATCGAGGGCGATCATTATCGCGCCGAAAGTTATCTGGAGCTGGGTATGGGCATACAGCTGGTTCAATATAACCTGCGGTATTTCAGCTCGTTTCAGGTCGACGACGATTCTCATGCCTTCTTTATCCGATTCGTCGCGCACATCGGATATACCTGTTATTTTTTTATCGCGCACGAGATCGGCTATTTTCTCAACCAGCGACGCTTTGTTAACGGTATACGGTATTTCGCTAATGATGATCGATTCCCTGCCGGTTTTGCTTGTCTCGAAAAACGCTTTTCCGCGCAGTTTGATATGCCCTCTGCCCTTTTCGTAAGTATCTCTTATCCCCTGGTGCCCGCATATAATGCCTCCGGTAGGGAAATCGGGCCCTTTTATGAACTGCATAAGGTCTTTGAAAGTTGCTTCAGGGTGGTCTATCAGGTGAATTGCGCCGTCTACGACTTCGTTCATATTGTGAGGCGGTATATTTGTCGCCATACCTACGGCGATACCGGAGGAACCGTTTATCAGCAGGTTGGGTACTCGTGAGGGGAGTACAAGCGGTTCAAGAGTGGTTTCGTCGAAATTGGCTGTGAAATCGACGGTATCTTTGTCGATATCGGCGAGCATTTCCTCGGCGATTTTAGCCATTCTTGCTTCGGTGTACCTGTATGCCGCGGCGGAATCACCGTCGACAGATCCGAAGTTTCCCTGGCCGTCGATCAGCGGGTACCGCAGGTTCCATCCCTGTGCCATTCGCACCAGCGTATCGTATACGGCAGTATCGCCGTGCGGATGATACTTTTTCAAACATTCACCGACCACACCGGCGCATTTGGAATATTTCCTGTTGGACAAAAGCCCTTCCCTGTACATCGCGTATAATATCCTGCGGTGTACTGGTTTGAGCCCGTCGCGCACGTCAGGCAACGCCCGCCCTACGATAACGCTCATCGAATAGTCGATGTATGAATTCTTCATCTCCTCTTCGATGGATACGGGCATAATCTTTTCTTTTCCGTCTATCATATATTACCTCGTATAAAAGAGTTTTTAATTATATGTCAAGGTTTCTCACTTCAGGCGCGTGGCGCTGGATAAACTCGCGGCGCGGTTCCACCTGATCGCCCATCAATATGGTAAATATTTCATCGGCGCGCACGGCGTCATCAAGCATTACTTTGAGTACAACGCGGGTTGCGGGGTCCATGGTGGTATCCCACAACTGGTCCGGGTTCATTTCACCAAGACCTTTGTATCGCTGTATAGATATACCTTTTTTCCCTATTTCCCTTATTGTATGAAGGATATCCTGAGCGCAGTTTACCGATAGTTTCGTGCCGTCTTCGTCGAGCAGTTCAAAATAAGGTTCGTCTTTATGGATAAAATGATCTATTTTAATCCCTTTTTGTGCAAGTTTATCAAGAACTTTCTTGATATCTCTTGATTCGAGAATCTCAACTACTTTTATTCCAACCCTATGTGATTCCGGTTCAGGCTGGGCTTCGGGCAATCCGGCAAACAGTTCGCCTTCTTCCTCTTCCGATTCGGGTTTAAGCGGAAACTCTTCTCCGAAAAGAAGCTGATCCTCTGTTTCGGGTACTTCCGGCTGAATCTGCTCGGTAGTGCTTATGAACGCTTCAAGCACTCTGCCTTCTTTTTCCTCGTGTTTGTCTAAAAATTCTTTTAGTTGAGAATCGGAATAGATGTATACTTTCTCATCTCCAGCTTCAACAAGGTAGACGGGGAGCATATTTAGTTGCGGGTCAAACAGTTTCAGAAAATCAATAAAGTGGATTCCTCTTCGCCTTAACATATGGGCGAACGATTCAAGCAACACGAGGTAATCGATCACTTCGCGCAGTTTTTCGTCCTCGAACACCGAGCCATTTCCGGTCTCATGTAGCCGGGCGCCTTCTATACCGAGATCAAGCAGGTACGAATCCATTTCCTTATCATTTTGCAGGTACCGTTCTTTTTTCTTTCTTTTAACTTTATATAGAGGAGGTTGCGCGATATAGACGTATCCTTTTTCTATAAGTTCGCGCATTTGCCTGTAAAAAAACGTGAGTAGAAGTGTGCGTATGTGTGATCCGTCGACATCGGCATCTGTCATGATAATGATTTTATGGTATCTTGCTTTTTCGATATTGAAATCTTCCTGTCCGATACCGGTTCCGAAAGCGGTTATCATGGTTCGTATTTCTTCGTTGGCGAGAACTTTATCGAGCCTTGATTTTTCGACGTTGATAATTTTGCCGCGCAGAGGTAATATCGCCTGGAACCGCCTGTCGCGCCCTTGTTTGGCGGATCCGCCCGCCGAATCTCCCTCGACCACGAACAGTTCGCACAACGCAGGGTCTCTTTCGGAACAATCGGCGAGTTTGCCGGGCAGAGATCCGCTGTCGAGCGCGCCTTTTCTGCGTGTCAGGTCACGTGCTTTTCTTGCGGCTTCGCGTGCTCTTGCCGCGACAAGGGCTTTCTCCATAATTTTTCTGGCCACATCGGGGTTTTCTTCCAGAAACGTGTTAAGCCCGTCATTAACGATAGATTCCGTAATCCCGGCTACTTCTGAGTTGCCGAGTTTGGTTTTTGTCTGGCCTTCAAATTGCGGATCTGGTACTTTAACGCTGATTACCGCTGTGAGCCCTTCGCGTATATCGTCGCCGCTGGGAACCGTTTTCTGATCTTTCAGGGATGCGTTGTTTTTAATGTAGTTATTGATGGATCTTGTCAGAGCGGATTTAAAACCGCTGAGGTGCGTTCCGCCTTCGATTGTGTTTATGTTATTGGCGAACGTGAATAAGTTTTCTGTGAAACTCTCGTTGTACTGCATAGCTACTTCAGTTTCTATGTTGTCTTTAGATCCCTGAAAATAGACAACTTTGGTATGAATGGCTTTTTTGTTTTTATTGAGGTGTTCCACAAACGACATAATTCCGCCGAGGTAATGGAACATTTCTTTCTGATCGGTTCGTTCGTCAAACAACGATATTTTGAGTCCTTTATTCAAAAACGCGAGTTCTCTCAACCTGTTTGACAGGATATCGTAATTGTATTCCGGCACAGGGAATATTTTATGGTCGGGTTTGAAAGATACTTTTGTGCCTGTACCCTGTGTTTTGCCGATAACGACAAGATCGGATGCTTTTAGCCCGCGTTCGTATCTCTGGTGATAAATCTGGTTGTTTCTGCTGACTTCAACTTCAAGCCAAACCGACAGTGCGTTCACGCACGATACACCTACACCGTGCAGACCACCCGAAACCGAGTATGTCTGGTGATCGAACTTTCCGCCGGCGTGAAGTGTTGTCATAACAACTTCGACAGCGGGTTTTTTTTCCGTCTGGTGCATTTCAACAGGTATACCGCGTCCGTTGTCGATTACGGTAATGCTGTTGTCGTTTCTGATAATTACATCGATCTGGGTACAGTAACCTGCCAGAGCTTCATCGACGCTGTTGTCGACCACCTCGAACACCAGATGATGCAACCCTCGAGTACCGGTATCACCGATATACATCGAAGGCCTGCGCCGGACTGCCTCTATACCTTCCAGCACAGTAATTGTTTGAGCATCATAACTTGACATATATATTAACCCTCCTAATAATTTCGCTCAATTTACGTATCATATGCGCTATAAGTTGACTATTTTCTAATAACTGGCTGAGCTCGCTCCTGGATTCCCATCTTCGCGGAAATTCAGGTTCACGTCAAACTTTGTATAATGATTACCATCAAAGTTTTTCTTATCCAAACAAAACAATTTTTTATGCAATTATATTTCTCCGAGCTTAAAAAAAATATCTTTTATAGATGAATCTTTCAGTTCATATTTTATTTTTTTTAATATTTCGTTTTTATAAAACCTGCTTAATTCCATAAGCCATACTGAATTGGCGACATTAACCGTTAGAACTCCGTCAGTCACTCCAACCGGTTTAGTATTATCGCTGATATTTTTGCCGACAATATCTTCCCATTTAACCAGAACTCTTGATCCGGCAAACTTTTCCTCGACACCGAGTTTATCCAGGGCGACTTTCATGCATTTACCGATAAGTACGGGTTCGCCGCCCCTGTCTTTTTTATATTTTGGTAATCTTGCCATTTTCAACTCTATATTTGCGGGCGCCGGATGATAGAGAACCTGTGTTTTTCTCGTCGGTACAGGTTATAAACATCTGCGCGCGTTTATCGAAAACTTCGTTTAAAAATTCTTTTTTCTGGTTATCGAGTTCACCGAACACTTCGTCAACGAGCACTAAAGGCGGTTCTTTGAATTTCTCGGCGGCTATATTGTATTCCGCGATTTTTAGCGCCACGGCACCGGCGCGTTTCTGCCCTTCTGAACCAAACGCCCGGGCGGGTTTACCGTTAATCATTATTTCAAAATCATCCAGATGAGGACCCGCTAAACTTACCTTTCTTTTTTTCTCTTTGTTTTTGAGCGCATCCAGTTCACTAAAAAAAGCTTTGTAAATCGAGTCAGTATCTGTCTTTTCGTCAATTTCAAAAATTGACTTATATAATATCATAAACTCATCGTTTCCGCGAGAAAACTTTTTAAAAATTTCACCTGATTGCAAAGATAACCGAACCGTCAGTTTATGTCTTCCCGCGATTAATTTTGTACCGTATAACGCTTGTTGTTGGTTATAGGTATCGAGAAGGTTGTCTTTGATGTTTTCCGATTTCAAAAGAAAATTTTTTTCACGCAATACCTGTTTGTAATTCTGGAGAGCGTTTAGATAATCGGCGGATATTTGTGATAAAATAATGTCGGCGAACTTTCGTCTTCCTGACGGATCGCCTTTGATCAGAAATATGTCATCATTACTTAAAACTACTGCGTAAAGAGTTCCTAACAATTCGCTGGAAGACTTTTTCTGAATATTATTGATGGATATACTTTTTTTTTTAGCGAATAATACAATTTTATATCATTCTCAATATTTCCGGATAAAACCTCGCTATGCACAAAAAACCATTCAGATCCCCATTTAATCAGATCGTTCACCCGTGCAACCCTGTATGATCTTGTAGTAGACAGGAAATACATGGCCTCAATGATATTGCTTTTTCCCTGGGCATTGTTGCCTATGAGTATATTTTTCCCTTCATCCGGATAAATTAAAGTATCTTCCAGGTTCCTGAAATTTTTTATTTTAAATTTCTTTATTTTCAAATAAGCACACCCTTAACGCAGTTTCATAGGCATAATTACATATGTAAATGAATCGTCGCTTTTTATCACACCCGGCAAATTAGATTCGGTGAATTCAAATGCTATTTGTTCCTCATCCATTACTTTTAGAGCTTCCGTGAGGTAAGATGGATTAAAAGCTATACTGAATTCTTCACCGGAATAATCAACATTCATGTCATCTTTTGCTTCGCCTATATCCGGGTTTGAGGCGGTTAGTGTGAGCAATCCTTTATTGAAACTGAATTTAACCAGGTTTGATTTCCCGCTTGTAATCAATGCCACTCTTCGTATTACACTCATGAACTCCTGTTTGTTTAAAAGCACTCTTTCTCTTGATTTTTTAGGAATTACCTGTTCGTAATTCGGGAATTTTCCTTCTATAAGTTTCGATACCATCATTACGTTATTTTTCTTAAACCCAACCTGATTCTCACAGAAAAGTATTTCCATATCTCCTTCTCCGTGAATCAATCTCATTAATTCAGCAACTGTTCTTGCGGGTATAATTACTGCTACTTCAAGGTTAGCGTCTATTTCGCTGATTTTTTTCACCATAGCGAGCCTTCTTCCATCGGTGGCTACAACTATTATTTCCCCTTTGGATATTACCATATAGACACCGTTGAGAAGATACCTTGTTTCGTCATTAGATATTGCATAAGAAGTTTTTCTCAGTAATTCTCTTAACATTTCCTCGCTTATTTTTACGTTATGGGCCTTATCGAGCCTTGGCATAGGCGGATAATCTTCTCCGCTCATTCCCATAATACGATAAACGGCGTTTCCTGATTTTATTACTCCTACGTAATCGGAACTTATTTCTATTTCAACGTTTGAGCCGATCATTTCGCGTGTTATTTCATATAACTTTTTTCCTGGTAAAGTACATGATCCCTGTTCGCCAACTGTGGCATCGATTTTGATATGTATACCTACTTCGAGGTTATTTGCGGTTAACGCGAGTGTATTTTTATCGACTGTATCTATATAGATATTGGACAGTATAGGCAATGTGGTGTTGGTTCCCACAACATTTTGCAATATCTGGAGAGCTTCTGTAAGTTTTATACGGTCACATAAAAAGTGCATTGAGTATCCTCCTAATTTCTAAAAAATTGTTTTTCTATTATTATAATAATTATTAATAAATTTAAATAGTATTAATATTAATAGGGGTTGTGGATATCTGGATATCCTTCTCGGCCTGAGGCTGATTTTTTCAGTTGATAATCTGTGGATAAGTAGTGGAAAAAGAAAATGTTATCCACAGTAAAAAAATTTTTTTAAAGTTATCCAAATATTATTAATAGATAATATACAGGTTATCCACAACTTATTAAATGTCAGAGAACTTAAATATTCTGTGTCCTATTTTGAATCTTAGATATATAAGAATCAATTATTTTTTTAAACTCAAAACTTGAGTTAATTTTTGTTTCTATAGAGTTAACCGCGTGAAGAACTGTAGTGTGATCCCTGCCGCCGAAAGATTTGCCTATTTCCGGTAGAGAAAGTGTAGTTAGTTTTCTAACGAGAAACATAGAAATCTGACGCGGCAACGCGATATTTTTTGTTCGTTTCGGGCCGATTAAATCAGTTATGCGAAGGTCGTATTTTTCCGCAACAAACCGGTTTATCTGATCTACGGTAACGGTTTTTGCTGATTCGTCCTCGAGTGAATCTTTGAGTATATCCTCAGCGAGCCCTATAGTAATCGGTACTTTTGATATAGATGAATATGAGGCAACTCTTATGAGAGCGCCTTCGAGTTTTCTGATATTTGATTTTATGTTGTTGGCAAGGAAATCGACAACATCGTTTGATATGGATATGTTTGATAAAGCCGCTTTTTTGCGCAAAATAGCTATTCTGGTTTCTATATCGGGCGGTTGAAGGTCGGTTACAAGACCCCATTCAAAACGCGAAATGAGCCTGTCTTCAAGGTAAGCGATATCTTTCGGTGCCCTGTCGCTTGTGAGTACGATTTGTTTACTTGCATCATATAATGTATTGAATGTATGGAAAAATTCTTCCTGAGTCTGTTCTTTGCCGGACAGAAACTGGATATCGTCAATTAACAATACATCGACGTTACGGTATTTTTTGCGGAACTTTACTGTGTTTCTGTTTTGTATCGCGTCGATAAGCTGATTGGTGAAAATTTCGCTGGACAGGTAATGTACGCGCGAATCCGGTTTATCTGCCATAAGTTTATTTCCTATAGCCTGCATCAGATGTGTTTTTCCAAGTCCTACACCTCCGTATATAAATAAAGGGTTGTAGGTTTTTGCTGGAGCTCTTGCTACTGCCACAGCCGCGGCATGAGCAAACCTGTTGCTTGATCCGACGACAAAAGAATCGAAAGTATAATTGTGATTAAGCACCGGGCTTTGTGATTCGAGCGTATTTCTCGATATACTAAACCCTTTCTGTGGTGTTTTAGCGGATTGGGTAGATGAGTTATCTTTATCTTCGATTTTCTTTTCTTTTGGTTTTACGATATCAAATTGGAGCAAATATTCTTCGCCGAGCTCAAGAAACATTGCTTCTTTTATTATTGACGAGAAATTCTCAAGCATCCAGCTTCTTGCTAAAGCGTTAGGCAGTTCTATATGGAGCGTGTTTTCGTTTGTATATACTTTCTGAATACACTGGAACCACGAATTAAAACTGAATTCGCTTGTGTTTTCTTTAATTATATTAAGAACCTTGTCCCAAAATTCAGGGGCTTCCAATTTCAAACTCCTATCATTAGTTATCCACAGGCATGAAATATATAAAAGTTACAATAAAATTTAAAGAAAATAAAGGTAAAAAATAAATTATTTTCCGTGAAAACTGGCATAAAATAAATTTTATAAATTGATTTTTTTTATTGACTTTCAAAAGATGTAATTTAATAAAAAAACCTCAAAACAATATAGATGTAGCCAAATTTACCAATATCTCTTATACCTGGCATAAAATTTTATGAATATTACATTAGGATTAAATGTATTGAGTGTTAGAAACTATGCAAGACCAACATTCACACGAACGAATAGAAGTTGTTAATATTTTATCCACAAGTTATCCACAGCCATATCGCCACCATTTAGAAAAGACTTTTTCAAATTATCATTTCTTTTTTCCGATTGCAACACAAAAGTTTAAAAGAAATACAATTTTTTTTTAATTATTTATAATACCCGTTAAATAAGATATTTATATAAATACATAGTTTTCAGCACGGTAATTTACAGCGTGCAACAAAAAAAGAAGCTCGCGAAATAAATATTATTTGAAATTTAAAAAAGGGTCAATTGAGACCGCGAAATCTCTCATCGCCCGGTATCTGCCGGGAAACTATCCATTATATTGTTAGCGGCGCCTGTTATTCGCGCGGATTTTTCAAGCGTAGTGGTGTTTTTGTAAACTTCGCCTGTTCTGCTTCCCCGCCAGACAAGATTTTTTGTTTTGCCGTCGTACGCGCGTAGAATTAAAGTACCTTCTTTCATTTTAACGGCTCTTTTTTGTGTTTCTATAGGTGTAAAATTCCAGATTGAGTATGAAGATATATAATCTCTGTCGATAAAATCCGCTGAAGATTTTTCAAGCGAATAAATGTCTTCGTTGTCATTTATTTTCACACTGTACCCCAAAAGTAAATCAGCCATGGAAGAACCTGTTTTTGTGTAGCCCATTGAGTTTAACCTTGACTCAACGGTTTCTTTAAGTTTGGATTCGATAAACTCGTTTTTAAGTTTCCGGTCTTTGTCCTCAGGCATCCACGCATACGTATGGTATTTGGTAAAATCCATTGATTTCGCCTGATCAGTAGCTACTCTGGAAGCGCTACAGCCCGTTAATGATAATATCAAAAACACACTAAATGATTTTAATGTTATGTTCATTTGTTTTAAACTCCATTCATTCAGGTTATTTTCTTGATTGGTTCGATACTGCATTAGACTATACTGAAAATAATACGGCTTAAATTTAAAATTATTTTATTACCGCCGAATCAAATTTTTGCGGGAATTATAAGGACAGAGCAAAGGTGGAGCCTGAATAACATTGAATTAACGGTGTGCAAATTTGTCGGGCGGGAAAATTATTTTGCCGGGAAATTATCGAGAATAAATTTTGCCGTCTCGCTGAGTGTCGCGGATTTTTTCTCGGCGGACATATCGTCTGAACAACCTGTTTCAGAGTATCCGCGCCATAAAAGTTTTTTTGTTTTCGCGTCGTACATTTTTATATACAGATTTTCGCAAAGGTATGTTACCGGTATGGTGGTTGGCGTGTGGGACGAAGAGAAATCCCAGATGGTATTGCCATAAGAAGAATGCGCGTCTATTGTCTCGGGATATTTTGAGTCGGATGACAAATCCATTGTTTCTTTTCTGACTCTTATCTTAAAACCGATAAGATAATCGGCTTTTTCCGGTTCGGTTATCGTATATCCTATTGACCTGAGTTTATTTTCTATTGAGCTCCTAAGCTGGTACTTTATGAACTCGTTGCCGATTCCATCGTTTTCTTCTTCCATCCAGCAATATTTTTTATAGTTATTATAGTCCGCTGTGGTATCGTATTCGGTGGTAACCGATGAACACCCTCCAAAGCATATTGTTATCATCAACACGATTATAATATGGATACTTTTCATTGCCTCACCTTCCGGCTGAATTTAAAAAACGTATTATATTATCGGTGAATATAAAAATTAGATTATATGTCACAAGAAAAGTAAAATATCGCGAATGAAAAAAAAATCAGTAAAAAACCTTAAACCAGTATTCCGTCATTATGAAAAATTTTTTCGCAAATATGATATGCCGATTCGTTTTTCTCTGCAATAACCGTTTTACCACAACAATATTACCTTTTTTTTGCCTGAGCTCAAGCTGAGGCTAAGTTGTAGTATATATCTTTTTTTAGAAGACAAAGGACACCATCATACCCTATCAAAAAAGATTTTTCCGCCAACCGTCAACCAAAAGGAGGTTTTATGAGACTTCAGGCTCTTGGAACACGTGTACTCGTAAAAATGGATCAGAGAGAACAACAGGCAGGATCTATTTTTATACCTGAGGCGTACCTGAAACGCGAAGTTATCGGAACTGTGGAGAGCATTGGTGTGTTAACCGAATTCGTCAATACCGGCGACAAAGTTTTGCTCCGGCAAAACGCCGGGGTCGAAGTAATCCTCAACGGCGACGAATACACACTCATCGACGAGGACGATATCCTCTGCCGGATAAACGAGTCCGGCGTCGAATTCGATGAATTCGACGAATCGGAAACAGATTTCTAATAAAAATTTTTTTTACCCCGCCGTAATTACGTTTCAAAAACCAACCTAACCTTGAATTCTATCTAAGGAGAAAAAATCTGATGCAAACCGATACTCCTGCCGTAAAACAAGATTTATCCGCCCAACAAGTACCGGCAGACAACGGGCAGAAACCTGTTTTCGGGCTGCCGCCTGAAGAAAACCCTGATACGCAACCGATAATTGACGAGTCCGGATCCGATGCGGATCCCGCCGATACTCAATCGCGCGAAAACAAGTATATTCCGTACTCGAGGTTCAGGGAAGTCATTGACGAGAGAAATAAACTCAGGGAACAACTCGCCGGCTATGAATCTAATCCCGGACAGGACTACAATAATCCAAACGGTTCGCCGGATCCGTTAACCGACGATGAAATAAATATGTTATGGGCGCAAAACCCGTCTTACGCCGCGAAAGTGATGTTTGCCCAGACGATATCCGAGTTTTTTGAGAACAACCGCAGGAAAAACGAATCTGTCGCCATAGCGCTTGAGCAATACCCTGAGATTGCTGACAGCAACCATGAGTTGTCGATTACCGCCAGAAACATAATCCAGAAAGAGATGCCGCATCTGCGGACTACCCCTGACGGAATACGAATCGCCACGGAGATCGCCGCCGCAAGGTATTACAAAAACCAGTATGAGAACATTCTCAAATCGAGGTCAAACCAGTTAAAGAACCTTGAGGCAAACCGGTTAGCCGGTTTAAAAGGGGCGTTTATGGAACATAGCGCGCCATCATTGCCAAAAAGTTACCATGGTTGCCTTTCGGCAGATGAACAAAGGATCGCCGCCATGATGGGTGTACCTGTGGAATCGTATGTTGAGCAGAAACGTAAATCTAACAAACTCGGAGGTAAAAATTTATGAAAAAATCACAAAAAATTGGCGTCGGTACCGACTGGAATATACCTGATCCGCTTCGTCTTCTGAAGAAAGACCCGGCTTACTCGTACCGCTGGATCCGCAAGAGTGATGCGCAACTGCGCAAACAGCAGGGATGGGATCCGGTCGAATCGAAAGAAGTGGCTATGGAAACCGATTTGCGCGTTTCGCGCGGTGAAAGTTCTTTCGCGCAATGCAACGAGCTAATTTTATGCAGGCGCCCGATAGAGAAACAATTGGCACACAGGAAGTTCATCGACGAGAAAAATCAGAGGGTCATGGATGCTTTGGGCAACAGTTTCCATCAGGAAGGGGAACGGTCAGGGTTTTCCACTTACGGTGAAGTTAAACTGGAAAAAATAAAATCATAAAAATTTTGCAAATAAGGAGATTAAATAATGGCTAATATTGATAACCCAAGAGGGTTCAGGGCTGTTCGCCATTTGTCCGGAGCAATACCTCCGACAAGGCGTTACAGTATCGATTCAAGCAACGCCACAGCTATTTTTCGCGGTGACCTTGTTAAAATCGAGGCAGACGGCAACATCGCCTGTGCCGGCGCCGGAGACGGTACAGCGGTAATCGGAGCGGTAGCATCATGTTATGACTCAAACAAAAAACCAGTCAGCTATATTCCCGCCTCAACCGCCGGATACGCCGATGTCTGGGATGATCCGGACACAATTTTCGCCGTTCAGGCAGACGGAAACACCGCCAGGGAAGATATCGGGGCGACAAAGGATCATGTTACCGCCTCAGGCAATACCCTTACTGGTGTGTCTTCCCACGAACTCGATTCCGACGGGTCAGGGCAAAACCAGCTGAAAATCATAGGCAAGGTGGATGTGCCGGGCAACGAATGGGGAACAAACGCCGAAGTTGAAGTGATCATCGTTGAGCATCACTACAGATCAACAGCAAGCATCTAATCTTTTTTAAGGAGGTATTTTTTATATGACAACTTCACGAAGCAATTTTGTCGATCTGCTCGATCCATCTTTTCGCCATATAGTATTCGATGAATACAGAAGGCGGCCGGAATATTATTCGAGCATATTCAATATAGAGTCATCCGAAAAACAGTCGGAGAAAATGACTCAGGTTACATCGTTCGGGTTGTTTACCGAGAAACCTGAAGGATCGGGAATATCTTACGATGATCCGAAACAGGGTTACGATATCGAAGCGGTTCACGCCACATATGCTCTCGGGTTCAGGGTAACCGAGGAGATGTATGAAGACGATCAGTTCAGGATAATGAAACGGATGCCGAAGATGCTTTCCATATCCGCCAAAGAGACAGTGGAGACGGTTGCGTGGTCGCTTATCAACAACGGGTTTTCGTCGTCATACCTTTTTGGTGACGGGAAACCGCTGTTTGCTGTTGATCACCCGTTAGTATCCGGCGGAACGGAACAAAATACGCTCACAACTCCTGCTGATTTATCCGCTACATCTTTGAAACAGGCGATTCAGGATTTCGAGGAGACAACCGATTTGCGCGGGTTGCCTTTGCGTCTTCGCCCGGATATTTTAATGGTTCCTCCGTCACTGGAATGGACAGCGAAAGAGTTGCTCCATTCGAGTTATTCTCCGGATTCACAAGCCGGATTGAGTGATCAGCGGATCAATCCGCTTAAAGACAGGGGGATTCAGCTTTTCGTAAACCCTTACATTACTGATCCGGACAGCTGGTATTTGGTTGATACTACATATCATCAGCTGTATTTTTTCTGGAGAAAACCGCTTACGTTTGTGTCTGATACGGATTTCAATACTGGTGACGGGTTGTTCAAGGCGTCAATGCGTTTTTCAAGAACGGCCGCTGATTGGCGAGGTATATTTGCTTCACCGGGCGCCTGATCCGCATGAACCAAAAATAAAAAAACTGGATGCGAAGCATCCTAACAAAAAGTTTTTGTTTCTTTTTTCAAAAAGAAAGAAATCTTTCATATTTATTCTAATATGATCATAACCAGTAAAATCGGGTTTTTGCCCAACCGGTATTTAAACATATCGTTCCCGCAATCAATCTATTGTTTTTTCTGTTGGCCTGATGGTTATCTACAACCAGTCATTTATCAAATCAATAATATTTAGACAGCGAACCGGCATTAACCCGAATCATCAACGCGGGCGGTATTTTTGCCGCCCGCGCAGAACAGGAGCAAAATCATGAAATTCGGCAAGAAAAGAGAATGCGCAATTTGTTCCAAAATATGTTTTGAGAAAGATATGGTTGCCCAGCGCGGGAACCTCGTGTGTAAATCGTGTATCGACAAAAACTGACAACGGATATTAACCATGAACCGAATTAACGATTATTTCGATTTGAAAACCATTGTTTATCTGATAACGACATTGTTTCTGATATTCGCCGGCTGGTTCGGGCTTAAAGAGCGGGTCGCTATTCTCGCATCTGATCTTGATAATACAAAACAGATTATCTCAAAACAGGAATATTTTTATCAGGAGATAAAAAAGGAGATCAATTCAATCGAAAAAACCGTAACCAGAATAGAAACCCTTCTTGAAAAAGAATCGGGTTCGGGCACTAAAAGATAATTTTAAGGAGGATACCCGAATGAATAGTTTTTTAACCAAATTCCTAATGAAAATCATACTGCCGATCGTTGTGACGGTAATTGAAGAAGCGATCAAACTGATCATGGAAGCCATGAACGACGAGTCATTAGACAAAAAAGAGAAAGTCAAGTATATCCTCAACGGGCTTACCTGTAAAATCGACAATATCCTCGAGAAATAATTTTCCAATCCTTTTCAGTATCACCAGAAAACCACTTCATAAAAAACAAAACTAAAAAAGGGCCTCAAAATATGGATACTTTCATTCAGGGATCGGAAATTATTCTTCAGGCAACTTTTTACGATGCCGACGGAATCGGGCGCCAGTCAGGTAACGTTTCTTTCGCTCTCCAGTATCTCTCCGACGGATCGACTCAGTTTTTCTGGTTCGATTGGGTAAACCAGTTATGGGTATCCGTGCGCACATCCGATTGTGAGCTCAATAGCTTAACCGATAACCCTCAGGCGGGTTTTTCATTTTCCGAATCGGGCGCGGGAGGGTACATTGCTGTATTGAGCGCTGATTTTACCATGTCGTTCCCGTCAGGCATATATAAATGCGAGGCGACCATATCGGATTCGCCCCAGGAAAAACAGAATACGCTGTTTGAACTAAAACCGGTAACCGTTAAACAAAATACCCCCGCGTATACCGGCACAGGCTTGAGCTTACAGCAGATAACCGACGAAGTATGCCGCAGGTGTTTCAAAGATACCCCCACGTTTCGCTCGCTTGTAAAAAGATGGGTCAACGAAGCCCAGCAGAAAATCAACTGTCTATCCAACGGCAGATGGTGGTGGCTGGAAAAAAGTTATTATCTCGAAATCCCAGCAAACACCAGGCAATTCAATTTGCCTCAAGACTACTTTGAGATGGTTGATTCGAGTTCGGTAAAAGATATCACGAACAACATAACACTAAAACCAGTTGACCATAAAGAATTCGAGTCGGCTAAATCAAATACCGCCGGGCAACCCGATAAATTCTGCGTATTCACAAAATCTCAATCCGGCGACAGGACACTGAACCTCGATCCGGTACCGGATAAACCGAGAATGGTTTTCATAGATTACTATAAAGTTCTCGCCGATATCGAAAACGATCAGGATATATCCGAGATACCGTACTGGTACCAGTATCTGCTGATTGAGTTCGCGGTTATGCGCGGGCACGAGTACCGCCAGCAGGCGGAAATGGCACAACTGGCGAGGGCGAACTGGGTTGAGGGTGTTGCCCAGCTTCTTATCGAGGCCGACCAGCAAAACGGTGTTCAGGTTAAACCGAAATGGAGGTGGTAATATGAGCGGACCGGTTTTTTCGGTTTATCAAAGTTTCGATTTTTCAGGCGGATTGAACATTAAAGAACAAACAGCGGAAATAAAACCGCAGGAATGTGTACTTTCGCAAAACTGGGTTTCCAGCGGACTGGCGATTGAGGTGTTGCCCGGTTATACCAAATTGAACCCGGCACCGATTTCCTGTAAAACCCGCAACCCCGTAAAATCAATGTTCCGGTTTGTAAACCCCAATAACCCGTCAGTAAAAAAATTTATAATCAACTGTGACGATTCATTATTCGCTGCGGATGAAGTAACGGGCACATTCACCCCTATTATATCCGGGCTCGATGAAACCGCCGGGTTCGATTACGTAAATTTCGGCGACGGGTACTGTTATATGGTAAACGGAGTTGATCCGCTGAAAAAATATAACGGTTTGTCACTGTATAATATCATATCCGCTCCACGAGGGGCGGCTATCGGGGTTCACTTCAATAGGCTTATTGTGGGAGGAACACAACAGTATCCCGGCAGATTCTATTTCAGCGAACCGGGAGACCCTGAAGGGTTCGATCTTATCAACAATTTTCAGGAACTGCCTTCTGTCGACGGCGACGGTATCGCAAAAATAATATTTTTCCTCGACGGCACAATCATTTTCAAACACCATTCTATCTGGCGGGTATCCGGCAACCTGCAACCGTTCCCGATAGACAACATAAGCGATTCCATCGGGTGTTGTGCTCCAAAATCGGTGGTAACTCACGAAGACAAACTTTTTTTTGTCAGCAATACCCGCCATGTGTATTGTTACGACAGGTCAAACATGATCAATATGACCGAAAATTATATCGGCGAGATACCCGTATCAAGAACAAAAATAAAAGATATCTGCGCTCACATAATTGACGGTCGGTTATGGGTAAGTTACTGCGACGAGAACACAAACGACAATTTTAACAACCGCGTTATTACCTGCGATATCTCATCGGTTTCCAACCCGTGCTGGTTTGGCCCTCACAAAGGGTTCAGGATCCAATCGTTCTGTTCCTTCAACGGGCACGACGATTCCGGCGATACGTTTTTCGGCGACGCGAATACCTCAACTGTCTGGCGCAAAAGTTCATGCTACTATCTTGGAGCCGATTGCGCCGGAATATGCGATTCGGCAGATCAAAACACGGTCACAGTCAAGACATTATCCGCACAGGTATTAGAGAATTCACTCTGCGGATGTTCGCTGAAAATTACCGGAGGCACAGGCACGGGACAGGAAAAAATAATCGTCGGCAATTCAGCGTTCATAGACGACGGGAACTTTTATTGCGGTACAATAACTATTGATTCCCAGTGGGATACAATACCATCTTCAGACAGTTTGTGGGAGATAGGTTCAATCGAGGCAAGGTATCGGACGGGGATACTCACATTCGCTTCACCAGAGAGACAGAAACTGATCGATAAAGTTTTTGTGCATGCCGAATCGCGCGGCGATTACCCGCTTAATATTGAGATCATAAAAAACCATATGGATTCGGGCAATTCATATCAGTATTCGCTTATGGGCGATTCGGTTGTATGGGATCAGGCGGTATTCGACATTGACTCGTTCTCAACTCAGGATATGCTCGATGATTATGTCGATCTCGATGCCGAATACGCCAAATACCTCAATATCGAGTTCTCGGTTTCAGGCCGTAACCGGTCTTCCCTCCTTTACGGGTTTATTATTCTTTTCCAGTACGATGATTTTCTTAATTTCAGCAGTTAAAAAATTTTCTAATTCACAATAAACATAAGAGGTTGATATGGGACTAATTAACCGCCAGTTTAATTATTTTTCGGGCAGAACCATAAGGGCATCCGAACTGAACAAAAACGAAAACACTTTATACGATGTCTTAAACGGTAACCTCGAAGACATCAACATTAAAACAAATACCCTTACCGAACGTGTATTGGCAGATGACATAAACCCTCTTGTAAGAGACGCCGAGAAATATGCAAGTTTCGTATCTGCCGGACTGGAAACAGTTGATTCGAGCGTATCACAGAACGCCAAAGTAACTATTTCCGCGGGTATAGTTTACACGGTTTATAACGGTAAAATGTACCGCAAAGAAACCGGAGCGCAAACGTACAGCATCTCACATACCGAAAACGGCACATATTACCTGCATATTGATTATCAAGGCACTTTTTCCGATGCGGTATCCGCCGATCCGGGCGCGGGAAAACAGGTTATCGCCAAACTTGTGGTAAGCGGGTTGCCGTCGTCGCCTGTAATCGCGGTTACCGATTTGCGAAACATGAAGTTATACGATTTGTCAAGCCACTACCTGCATGGATGCGAAATAAAGTATACCGGCGCGAATACAATCTGTGTTGAGGCGGGCATCGCGGAACTCAGCGGAGTTTTATATTCCAATTCAGCCGATTCGGGAAACATCGATATAACGTCTCTCTCCAATTATTTTGAGGGTTCAGTAGCGGGAACATCAAGCTGGTGTTATGTTTATGTAAGCCGGTTCGGCAACTCAAAACAATGGGAAGTGAAACTATCTGTCAACCCTCCGCAATACTCCGATACGGCGTTTAATATCCAGGGGAAAAAGGTATACCGTTACGCGGACACAAAATTTTACCGATGCGTCGGGGCGGTTTACCGCTTATCCTCAGGTAATATACTAACATTCTATCAGCGAGGCAATTATATTCAATATGAGACATTTCAGGCTGTAAATGCGGGTACAGCGTCCGGCGCGAATATCCCAGCGATAAGCAATCTGGGCAACTTCGAGTTGGAAGCAGTGGCCGGCAACGCGCAGTATGCCGAAGCGAAACTCAGGCCTTCAGGCTCAACAGGTAACTATTTCAAAGTCGGATACTCAAGCCCTGTAGCTCACGAAATGCACGATTCGGCTTATGTCGTATGCGCCACGAACGATTCACAACAGGTCGAGTTTACCCAGAACGTAAGCGGAGGCACTTCATTGTGCAGAACCGCAGGGTACTGGATGTCCATTCGATAAGGAGGATAACAAATTGATAGGAAAGAACGTTGCTGTATCTGAAAAGAACATAAAAATGAATTTCGATAACCTGTTTTCACATATCAACAGGTACTATCTGGGGAGTTTAACCTCAAGAGAAATAGACAGGTTAAATATATCCGAGTTACCTTGCGGAGCAATGGTTTATGACAGCATAAACCATTCGCTCAAGGTATTATCGGATCAAAACGGTGAAAAGATATGGAAAACTATTCAAACTACTTAATACTGAAGGAGAACAATCGATGAGATACCCAAATTACCCGGCTTTTGTTCAACCGCAGGTTTCTTCGCAAATACAGGATCTTGAACAGAACAATCCCGGTATAATCAGTGCGATCCGTGCGTTTCTTGAAGGGTCATACGACCCGACGTCGGATATGTACAAAGCGTACCTCGACACCAACCAATACCGTGTCAACAAAGCAACCAATGATCTGCGCAGAAACGTTATCGCTTCACAGGGTGCACAGAGAATCTATGGCGCAGCGGCCGGCCAACAGTTGAACCAGGCGCTTATCGATAAAGTCAAAGACGACCTCAACCGCGAACAGGATTTTTTATGGCAGACACTCAGCCAGATAATCGATAACCGAAAATTCGGTATTCAGGCTGGACAGGATACCGTTAACTCGGCTCGCCAGTATGCCCTTGAAAGAGCGTCCATGGAAAACGATTACAATATGCGTTACTGGACCGCAGGTGTACAGAAAAAGATGTATCAGGATTCATCTCCGCTTAATTTACGCAATATTATAAAACCCGCTATAACAAGCACAATGGAAAAAGCGCCCGACCTCTTGAAATTTTTGCTCAACAAATAAAGGAGACAAACATATGGATAAAACAAAAAGCATGATCGAACGCGGCATATCTCTATTTACCGACCGCAAATATGACCGCAGTCAAATCGATTCCATCCGCAAACTCTTTTTGGATGATGTGGAAAACGGCATGACGTTTACCAATTTTTTCGATGAGAAGAAATATGTCATCAACAAAGATACTGGTTACACTTCAAGACGGTTTGAAACTCCGTTGCCGGGAAACGATATCGGTTACAGGTATGTCAATCCGGAAATGTTTCCGCGCGAATATCTTGGCGATAAAGCGCTTAAATTGATGAAACATGTTGAAGGGCTGGTCGGATTGACGGGAATATATTCCTCAAAATACGAGAAAAAAGAAAAAGAGTACGGCGGGCTCACATTATCCGGCCAGATGCGGATATTGTTGTATAACCTGCAACCATATTTCAATAAAGGAATGCTCAGGTATAACGGCGCGAAAATAGAAGTCAACAGCGATTACAATTCGCCTTATATAAATAATGTCGTCGCGGATATCAACAAAAAACTCAGCATATTTCCTGAGAGCGCCATTCATACAATAATCAAGGACTCAACGTTCGAAATGACACCTATAGATGAAGTCAAAAAAGAGTACCGCAACGGTCCTGAGGGAGTACCTTTTTACACCGGTAAGGAGAAATAAATATGCCTGCCGTATTTAAGTTCAGATCAAAACAGGTTCTCGCGGTTTTATATATCTTTTTGTTATGTTTAGCCTTATTTTTTTCCGGTTGTATAAACGCCAGAGTCTGGGGCGACAATTTTTTCAGGAATTTCCTAAAAGGAAACACGCTGAAAAATAAGGTAACCGACAAGAAAGTTTACAACACTACCATAACGGGAATTACCGCTAAAGACACATCACTGCTGATGGCGGTTTCATCGATTCCTATTCTAATATTGTTTATATTGGCTCAGATGAGGACAAGGCGCGATTTCAAATACGCGTTGTCTATTCTGGTTACGTTGATAGAGAGGTGCGAATCAGCACAGGAGATAAAACATATTTCCTCGATTTTCTCTCAGGCGTATCAACCGTACAAAAAACTTATCAACAATGAATTAAGAAAATTTAAATCTTAATGGGGGAGAAAGTGTCATGTCAAAACAGGCAAAATTCAATCTTTTTAATAATATTACGGTTCAGCCGGGTGGAGAAGTTCTGTCGCCTATGGTTAATGTGGGGTATTCGACGGGATATTTCGCTATTGCCGGGACTGTTCAGGGCGATAACATAAATTTGAGGTTGGAGTACATGGCTGGTGACGGAGCTAACTTTGTAGCCGGGTCTTCTGTTGTGGAGGATTCGCTGGATTATTCACCGTTTTCCGT
This sequence comes from uncultured bacterium, assembly GCA_964451165.1. Lineage (GTDB taxonomy): Bacteria > Auribacterota > Auribacteria > Auribacterales > Auribacteraceae > CAYVGJ01. Next base: position 30,512 of record CAYVGJ010000022.1, on the reverse strand, counting down.
TCAGTTTTATCCGGAGTTTGTTGAGTTTATGAAAATAAAAGTTACTAACAACTCGTTATCGCCGGTTGTGATTTGTTTGAACCTGATATTCAGCGAGGAGTAATCCAACAAAAAAACAGGATGCGAAGCATCCACAGAAAAAGTTTTTGTTTCTTTTTTAAAAAAAGAAAAAGTTTTTTGTTTTTAATCCGGAAAATCAAATTGCTGTTGTTAACCTGGATTCCCGCTTTCGCGGGAATGAAATATAAAAAAAGTGACATGAGGATTAGCGGGTTTGATTGCGGATAGAATGAAATATTACCTTAATATTTAAAGGAGAAAAACATATGCGAAAACTACATATTGTAGCGATACTTTGTTTGATTTTCTGTGCTGACAGGGCGTATCCGATAAATTTTCACGGATGGACCGGCGGGTCGAGGTTTTTAAAAAACAACGAAGCCGAAATAAAATTCGATTCCGATAACGATTCGTGGGTATCCACCAAACCGGTTATGTTTGGCGGTATAGAACCGTCTATTGAGTTTCAGCAAAACGACGGCGCGAAAATTTTATGGGAAAACAGCGGTTACGACAGCCTGATTATCGGAACACCTGTAAACTCAAATACCGGATCCGGTGTTGTGGCAGTAATTGATAAAGCGGACATCGGTTCAATAAACAGAACCATGAACTTTTTTTCACCGGATCCGCTTTTTCGTGTTTATTCATCCGATGAGGCTTCAGCCGATGACTACATTGAGTTAAAACACGATCAATCCGCCGCGTGGATAAAAACCGGTGAAGGTGATTTGAGGTTTTATCCTCGAAACGGTTCTTTAAAATTATATCATTCGAATATCAACTGCGCTCATCTTGAAGCGCGAAGCGACATAAACCAGTTATCGTTTATCACCCGTGACGAATCAGGCAACCAGTTTATTATCGCCAACGTTTCCGGTTCTTTCAACGATTTCGCGCATCCGACAACCGTTGACCCGACTCTGTTCATCCACAGCGATTCCGATCCGGAATCGGTTACTAATGAATGGGTTTCTTTCGATCATAATAAATCGCACGGGCAAATAAAAACAGGAAAGGGCGACCTGCAGGTTTATCCTTACTCAAAAATATTTACTGTAAACAATATTCTGAAACTAAAAACATTAACCGGCGATCCGCAACCACTGGACGACGGCGAAGCCATCATCTGGCGGGCAGACGGTTCAGGTACCCGCGCAAGCGCCGGCGATATTGTAATCGCGGTGAGAAACGGATCGACAACCAAATACAAAATAATCTTTGATTTCGATAGCGAAGGAAACTTATGGTAATTCAACAGAATTTTCGTTAAGGAGCCAATATGAACCTGATCAGATTCATACCATTAATATTTATTCTTTTTTTCCGCGTGCCTTATGTTTACCCGGAAAAACAAAAAACACCAGAACTGGATTTTTCCAGGCGATTCACCGAACAAACAGGCAAAAAAGATAAAGGTAAAATCATTCCGTCGTTGAAGATATCCGATTCGAAATCGGAATTCGAGTTTTTTCCGAAAGATAAATCAAAAAGTTTCGCGGTAAAAACGGATACTAACTCGACAAAATTTAAAGCGGATAATATCGAATACGCCTATGAGTTTATGTCGCCGGAAAAAGATAAACCTCGGGTTTGCAAAGAAACCATTGTGGTATCCGAACCGCTGAAAACCAATGTAATTGAATTCGAGATAAAATCCGGCAACCTCGATTTTTATTACCAGCGCCCTTTGAGCGAATTGGAGAAATCAAACGGTATTGTGAGGGCGCAAAATATTGAAGGGTCATACGCGGTATATTATAAACCCGCCAAAGAAGATGGTGTTGCCGAAAAAGCGTTTCATATCTACAGGCCCGATGTAACCGATAAACAAAAAAAACACGCATGGTGCGATCTGATAATCGATCCGTCGGAAAACATAATGAAAATCATTATACCCCAATCGTTTCTCGATACCGCAAGCTACCCTATAATCATTGATCCCACAATAGGTTATACAACCGTTGGATCTACGGAAACCAACTGCGCGCCGGACAGAATTATCGCTTGTGGAAAGTTCACCATGATCGACGGGGGAATTGCTCAAACCGCCAGACTTTTCGCCGGAAATACCGGATGTACTGTTTCTATGGCTATTTACAACGACAACGACGGATACCCTGCCGAGTTAATCGATATAACCTCGCCACATCTTATCGAAAACGACGGATGGGTATCATTGCCGCTAAACATGAACTGCCATTTGAGTTACGGGAAATCGTATTGGATTGCTGTTAATCATTGCGGTTCAGACCTGAAATTGTATTTTGACGATATCGGCCCGCAGAAAGTGGCCTCTGTCCCTTTTGTGTTCCAGTCGGGCAACATGCCCGCTTGTTTCCCCGCAAACGCCGATATACAAACAGGCATGAAGTTCACTGCGTATATCGGGTATGAACAGACAGATGAAGATCCGCTCTATTTTTACCGCAGGAATTCCTCGTCAGCCGTAACCGGTTTGAAATTTGACTCGGTTACAATGAAAAACGAATCGGTTATCGACCGCAATCTCGCCGCCTGGTTTGATTTCAACGGCGATTCCAGAGACCGAACCGCGCAAAATGACGCCGTAGAACACGGCATAAGTTTACTGTCTTACCTGCCGGGCAGAAATGACAATTATTATGTAAACCTCGGAGGCAATATCAACTGTGACTATATCATAACGGAACTCGATTCCGATTCGGTTGGGTTCAGCAACACAATATCACTTTGGATTTACCCGGAAGATCTCAACGGCGATGGGGGGCTCCCTCAAATACTCGGTACTTCAGATAAAGAACTATATCCGCTCTATTTCGATGGTATATCCGGCGAAGGTTTTTTGAAAGTTAATCTCGACTTGAACAATATTTACAGAAAAAATTCTATGCCTGCATACTCAAAAACCTTAAATCTTACCGATATTATCAGCAATGAGCAATGGTTTAATTTCGCTCAAACTTACGACATAAAAACCAATCTGTTTAAAGTTTACATAAACGGGCAAAAACAATTCCAGCTCGACTGCAGGCCGTTTGAGCAAATAAACTCCTTCGATACAGACGATCTTGAAGGGATTAACGGTGTCGCGTGCGATAATTCATATATTTACACTACCGGATCGGATTATATTGCGAAATATTCAATGGACGGATCGAGAATCAAGCTTATCAGCAACCCCGAGGGGTTAGTCGGAGATATCTGCGTTGTTGGAAACTATTTGTATATCTCATGGATGAACGCGTACCTTTATCCATCTCAATGCGGTATTTACAGGCTCAACAAAGATACGATGACACTCGATACGACTTTCGCTACAGGCGGGTTTCTCGATTTAAGTTCAGTGATAACAAATTGTTGCGCTACATCGATATGTTATGACGGCACTTATTTTTACATAACATCTTTATTAAGAAGAATATATAAATTCAGCTCCGATTTCGAGGATCTCGCGGGAACATATGCCCTAAACAATGAAGTGGTATCAAAAACAGGTTGTTATGAGGATAATGACGGGCAGTCATTTGAGTTTTTCGGAAAAGGAATATCGTTTGATCCGGTTAACAATCGGTTTCATATATCTTTTCACGGCAACCTTGTTTTAACAATTGATTCCGATTTCGACAACGACAGCATACAATACTATATGCCGCGCGATGAAAACACGTTTTCGGTATTCTGCCAGGGTTTGGAGTGTTTATCCGCCGATTCGGACGGGCTTGAGACAATCATATTCGCCGACAGACTCAGCGGATTTGGCAACAAGGTGCGGATCATGAAACGCAAACCGGTTTCTTACAGGTATTCGCCTGTATCTTGGCATAATCTGGTTTTCGGTAACAATCTGAAGCGCGAACAGGAGTTTTTTAAAGGCGGTATCCAGGATGCCCGGATATTTAAACGGTGTTTGGACGAAAAAGAGATAAAAAAGGTATACGAATCGCGTTACTGACGCGAATTTGCCTTAATTATTTTCACTGTGAAAAAGTTAACCAGCAGAATATTCAGCGTGTTTGTAACCAGATACGCGATTGCCGCTCCGGTAAACGAGTATCTGGGAACAAGCCATACAAGCAGAACCATAAACACAAAAAAACCCGCCATACCGACTTTCGAGCCGATATCTGATCTTCCGAACGCCAGGCATACGGGCCTCTGCCAGCAAAGCATCAGGTTGATCACCTGAACCCAGATAACCAACCTCAAAACCATCACGGAAGGATCGGATATCCCTTTGTAAAGCAGATGAATCACATACGGCGCGATTAAAGAAACAAATATTCCCGCCGGAAACCCGATTGCCGCTCCGTAAACAATAATTTTTCTTGCTATTTTTTTTATCGTAACAATATCTCCGGCGTTTTTAAGGTTTACTATAGCCGGGTAAACCACTTTGTATATCGGATCGGAGATCAATCCGAGCATGCTTCCCAATCCGATACCGTTTTTGTAGTAAGTAACCGCTCTCGGATCTTTAAAATGTCCGAGAATAAGTATATCCATGTACCTGATAACTGATTTTATGGTTGAGGCGAATGTGGTGTGAAATATAAACCCGAACAGTTCCCTGAAATTTATTCCGCGTAAAACAGGGGTTGTTCCTTTATAAAAAACCTTTATTTTAAAAACGGCTTTTACGGTTATGATAATTGTCATTAAAATGGACGATATCAGGTAAGCGGTTATCACACCGATAGTTCCTTTATTAAGAAAAACAACGGTTACAATAAATAGAAAATCGAAAATTTTCATGAGAATTGTCTGGATGCTGATCCATGAAAATTCCCTGTGAGAATAAAAGATGTTGGTTGAAGTATTGTTTATGGCGCCGATCAGAATCATGAACGCGTAAATCAGAAGCAGAAGTTTTAATTGCGGTTCATGCAGGAAATTAGATATTAGCCCTGCTCCGGCCACAAGTACCAGAAAACAAAAAATCCCGAGCGCCACATCAAGCAGATACCCGATAACGATTACGCCCAGAGCTCTGTTTTTATCGCCCGCCGACAAATAATCGCCCACATATTTTATTACCGCCTCGCCGAACCGCAAATCGAAAAACAGGCTTATCATGCTTGCCGTACTGATAGTCAGCACGATCAATCCGTTGTCTTTTGCTCCCAGAGAGCGCACAAGAATAACGTTTATAAGAAAACTCAAACCCGCTACAACAACGTTTGAGCTGAACATATAACCGGTATGTTTAATCAGGCTTGATTTAAGTTCTTTATAATCCATGTATTTTATTTCCCGTATAGACCCGTTATTATGCGGTATATTTTGTTTACGTTTATATCTATATTGTATTGTTCGAGAATAGTCTTGCGGGCGTTTTCGCCCATATATTTGCGCAGATCGCCGTTTATAATGAGCGATTCAAGTTTTTGCGTCCATTGTTGCTCGGACGAGGCGAGGAATCCGTTTTCTCCGTCTTTTATCAGGAACCTGTTTTCGCCCACGGGCGATGCTAAAGTAGCCACGCCAAGTGCCATGTACTGCATCGCTTTGCCGCCGCAACTGCCTTGCGCTCGGACAGTATCCAGAAGAGGCATGATACCTATATCGAACTGGAATATTTCCGATGCCGCCACGGTTTCGTCGATCCATTCGATTTCATCCACAGGGATGAAATCAAGGTTGTCTATGGAAGAAAACATTGTTTTTATTTCTTTGTCGCCGAGCACTCCTATGCAGGTAAACTTCAGCGGGTATTTTTTCGCAAGTATTCTCAGCGGTTCGATTACCATTTTCAGGTTTTCTCTGTGGTTTGGGCCGTAACCGATCCATCCGATATTAATTTTTGCGCCGGAGGGTTTTCTGGTGTACCTTTCGATATTGTAAACCGCCGGGTCGTAAGATGTCGGCACAATTTCCACGTTACTGTTGAATTTTCGAGCGTACTGTGCAAGGTATTGACCGCCTGTGATGACGGTATCGGCTATTTTTATGAGGTTTTTCGTGCGCCACATCGGACGGTCGAATATGGCGTCGTCAAAATCAAGTATGAACTTAAATCCGAGCAGTTTTTTCATAAATATCACAAGATACGCGAAATCCGGCTGGCTGTGAATCTTCTGCCCGAACAGGATTTCTTTTTTTAACCCTATTCTCAGAAGAAGAATAAAATGATAAACAAACTCTCTTATTCGCGCTCTTGATAACGCGAATTTATTATATAGTGTCGGCGGCGGATACATCAGGCAGTCGACACCCATTTTCGACAGACGCGATGCCGCGGCATAAACCCTTAGCCGTGAACTCCCTATTACTTCCGTATTGCGCGGTACAAAATGTACTTTGACTGTTTTATTATTGCGCATGAACCACCTTTTTGAATCAGAATATACATATAAAATTATAAGAAAAATCTAATATTCGGATATCATATAACAAAAGGGGATATAAGTAAATATCAGCTTATACCAATATTCTTAATATAAACAGTATGTAATGTATCTTTGCAAAAAAGTTTCGGTAATATAAAACGCCGGCGCAAATATTATCCGATATCGATTAATGGAGCAACCTCAACTCTTGAATTTTATTTGCCTTATAGCTTTTATACTTATGCAATATTTAAACATTCGAACAATAGTCTTTACTTGTTCTCGTGCGAATCTGGAATTTTGGTTAATCGAAACATTTGTTTTTTAAGATCAATAAAAATTTCGTCATTATATAAAAAATATTACATATCTCTTTGAATTTATTTATATTATGTGCTATATATATTAATAGGGATTAAAACACTTCAAAATACCGAGAAACATAACATTAAAATCAGGAGATGGGAGTTATGAGAAAATCAAGGTTTTTGCTGTCTTTAACGCTGATATTTATATCGGCAAACGTTTTTGCTCTTCAGGGAACCGATAATTTCGACGACGGTTCGTTGGATCCATCGAAATGGACCGTAAGTGTTCTTGGTACTCCCGCACTTACTGTTTCAGAAAGCGGTGGTACACTTAATTTCGACAAAAACACGGGTACCGCCGGAGACGGTATTGTAAGGGTAGCGTGGTCTCTGTTCCCGGTATACGCGCACGAGGATTTTAGTATATCCATAGATTTTCATATCGACAGCAACATATTCGACAATCCCACAAATACATATCAAAACGCGGGGTTATCGATTCAACTTTATAAAAACAACAGCACCGCCAACTCTGTTTTTTATGATTTCTTATATGCTTATGAGCAGGATTCGCCATCTTCGTACAATTACATCCAGCCATATAAGATCGTAAACGGAACACCAACTGTGGTTGGAGTAAACCATGACGCAGTTGAAGACGCCAATCTGGCGATGCGATGGGACAACTCCACCAAAACTATGAGTTTCGGGTTGGATGGCGACTGGGATGCGTTCTCTTCGCTCAGTTTGACCGATTTCAATCTTGTATCCGGCGATTATTTCAGCGTGGTTATCGGAGCGTATTCGCTTACCGCATCTTCTGTAGACTCCACCATGACTGCAGATAATTTTCAACTGAATACTGTTCCCGAACCGGCTACCATGATGCTGGTTTCGGTTTGCCTTCTGCCTTTGTTAAGAAGAATGAAAAAATAATTTTTTATTCAGGAGAGAATAGCCCGGACACGCCAATACGGCGATTCGGGCTATTTTTTTTATTGATAATAATATAAAAGCTTTTTCTTTTTGAAAAAAGAAACAAAAACTTTTTCTATGGATGTTTCGCATCCAGTTTTTTTTTATTACAGTTATACCCGCCATATTTTTTGGTTATGCGTTATTGACTAATATGATATAATCCGTACCGATTAAGAATATTATTGATCATCTTCAAATATAGTTCGACTTTAAAATATGATAATTCCTTACGGAGCCTATACGAAAATGACAGGATTTATAAAAAAACTTTTTTTTCTATTTATACTTATTCTTTTTTCAATACCGATTTACGCATTGGATAAACAAAAAGACAAGGTGTTCATAAAAGAAATTATCACCACAAAAGATTCACCCGTTTACGGCAAAGAAACAGAGATAAAAAAATCATTTACCGAAAAGTTAAACAATATGTTCGATTTCATCGACGCGAATTCCCAACAGGCGAAAACAGCAAGGTATTCTTTCATAATCAGCTCAGATAACGAACGAATATCCGGGCAATTCATCGATAATGCCAGCGGGTCGGTTATAAATACAGAAACCGTTGTTTTCAATAATGAAAATATCGCCGGTTGCGCTCAAGAACTCGCTGTCTTTCTATGTCCTGACAAAACCACTCTCAAAAACGAGGAAAATATTATCAATCCTTCTCATTACGATCATGATAACGCTATAGACGACGAATCAAAAAAACGCGCCATCGATATATATAACCGCGCCAACCTTCTTTTTGACAAAATGCAGATGGATGAGGCGATAAAATGTTATACCCTTGCCACGGAAGTTAATCCGAACCTGTTTCACGCGTATAATAATCGCGGTAACGCGTATCTTTACCAGGGCAAATACGAAAAAGCGATTGAGGATTTCACTAAAACAATAGAAATCGCCCCGGCATTTGAGGCCGCTTACGCCAATCGCGGCAACGCGTATCAGCGGTTAGGGTTCTATGACGCCGCCCTGAAAGATTTCAATACCGCCATAGAACTTAACCCTAATTATATAGACGCGTACTATAATAAAGCCATTATGTTCGAAAAACTTAACCGTTTTCATGAAGCGTCTCTGGCATACAAACAGTACCTGAAATACGCCCCACCCGACGAACCCGATATTTCTTATATCAGAAAACGCGTGAGAGTTATCGATTATGTCAAATGATAAGATATATCTATCTTATCCTCATAAATACTTAATCTTGCCGTTATAAAGAAATCTGTGATCGCTGAAAAAGAATTTTTATCCTGTCATTGATGATATATCAATTTATGATTTTTCAGTATTCTCAAATTATCTTATATATTGATATAATATATTGCTTAAAACTGATTATGAAGAGGCATTAAATTTAAATTTCCCGGATCCACACAACAATTGGTTTCTCCAAGTTTTGGGGTCAAAAATAATATTTTTTTGATGAATTGAAATTCGTTTATTTGCTCTCAAGCGAATAAGATCCGTCCCAGGTTTCTGGAGGAGGAGTTTTAATATATTGTTCACAACGGGCAAGGTGTATCTGCGATGGTTTATCTGAGGGAATAACCGATAACGCTTTTTTGAATTTTGCCACGGCATTTTCCCAGTTTCTTCCATCGATAAATTTTATGCCGTCGTTATAGAATGATAGAAATTCCATAAGTTTCTCTGATGCGTTTTCTCTTAAATCTATAAGATCGTAAATTTTCTCCGGCAACTCTTTTCCTTTTACTTTCACAACATCTATCAGCCGTACAACAAACTCGCCGTCAAGCCCCGATACGGTATCTTCGCCGATAAGGATACGCGTATCGTAGAACTTATTCGCTCCTTCAAGGCGCGAAGCAAGGTTAACGGAATCGCCAAGCACAGTGTAATTGAACTTGTTTTTTGATCCCATGTTGCCGACAACCATTTTTCCGGTATTTACTCCTATCCGTGTATAAAAACCCTGTGTTCTTGAGGCTGAATCGGAAATCCGGGCAGAAATTGAATCGAGCTTTTTCTGCATCTGCAGAACCGCCCTGCAGGCGCAAGCGGCATGGTCGGCGAAAAATACCGGAGCGCCGAAAAATGCCATTATGGCGTCGCCGTTGTATTTATCGATGGTACCACGGTTATCCATAATTATATTGCTCATCTCGGTAGTGTAATTGTTGAGCATTTCCACGAGTTTAGCCGGTGAAAGTTTTTCAGATATGCTCGTAAATCCGGCTATATCTGAAAACAATACCGTCAGGACTTTTTCCTCGCCGCCCAGTTTAAGCAAATCCGGGTCATTAACAAGTTCCGCAACAAGTTGCGGTGACAAATATTGCCCGAACGCCGATTTAATGAACCTGCGTTCTTTTTCCTCAATAAAAAATTTCGTTGAGGTTATGAAAAGATAATCCGCCACAATCAGCGTTAATGTATAAAACGGGGAAAAAGAAATATTAAAAAAAGAAAATAAAGTATAACTGACTGAAATTACAAAAATAATTGCCGCTATGCAAAACAACCCGCTGGCGAGAGCTCCCATCACAGGGAGAAAAATACTTATAAGTATGCCTGCCAGCACAATAAACCCTGCCTGAACCATACCCGCCCACCACGGGTTTCTCAGAAACGTTCCCTGAATAATATTTTCCGCTGCGTTGGCTTGTATCTCAACTCCAGGATATACATTGGAATACGGTGTTATTCTTATATCATACAATCCTGTGGCGGTGATACCTATAATGGCGATTTTGCCTTTGAGTTTGGCGGTATCGGCTGTGCCGTTTATGATATCGCAAGCGGATATATATTCAAAAGTATGCGACGGGCCGGCGTAATTGACCATCATTTTTCCTGAAATATCGGTTGGAATATCAATATTGCCTATTTTGATTTTCTCAACACCGAAATTATCCAGATACAGTTTGACCGGTTCGTTTAAAAACCGGCTTGCTATGCGTAATGCCAACGACTGGTAATAGTCCCCGTTATAATTGCAGATCAGGGGGATTCTCCTGATTGCCCCGTCCGCGTCGGGTACTACATTGAAATAACCAAACCCCGCGGCGCAATCGGCTATCTGCGGTATATTCAGGTTAACCCATACCGGTTTCATAATTACATTTGGAGGCGGTTCCTGTTCACCCTCAAAGACCTGAATTATCCTGTCGTCATTAAGGGAACGCATGGAAAGAACGTACCGGCGATTCTTTTCTTTATCAAAAATCTCCGATTCGGACATGAAAAAGAAAGTGCCGAGAATCGCCCTGCCGTTTTCTCTTATAGCTTGGGCAAGTAAACTATCGGAATCCAGATTTTGCGTAAAAGCGGAGATAATCTCAATCGCTTTTTTGATGTTTTCATTTTGTTGCTGAGGAAGATCTTTTAACAGATCGAAAAGAAACCCGAAAGCCATTATCGCCGCATTGGTTTCCGGTTCGGAGAACACAATGTCAAACCCGACTGTATCGCACCCGTATCCGGTAAGTTTTTTTACCAGATCGGCGGTTTTTTCGCGTTGCCATGGCCATCTTCCGATAGACCTGATGGTTTTTTCGTCAATGGCGACAATAACTATTTTGTCTGAAACAGGCCGTACGCCCCGAACCTGAAAAAAAAGGTCGATAAATTTCAGCTCAATATTTTGCAGAAACCCCGGGTTCAGGAATTTCAATAATAAAATCAAACCGAGTAACGCTAATCCGGTTAATAAACCGTAAAGATAAACTCCCCTTTTTGATTTTTTCCTGATTTTACCGGGTTTATCATTCATAAAAAAATATTACATACCATGATAACCATCACTCTCGCAGGAATCTCTCTGTGAAGGGTTAGGTTGTGTTTCTTCCTGGTATGGCGGAGTTTCATGTTCTTCTATTTTTTCGCGCTGGAAATCCGACGGGCCGGCGGCCTCTTCGATTTTGGGTTCTTCTCCGGCAGGGCCTTCATCAAGAGCGCCCATGTTCAAATCGTTTTCCGCATCCGAGCCACCCTGCTGAGTAGTTGAGTTCAAAAGTTCAATAAAAGCGGGATCGGTAAATTGAAAATCAAATACCTGCGGCGGTTGGCCGGGTAGTACGTTAGCTCCCTTGCCTGGAGTAAGGCCAGCTTCTCCTTCAACGGAATCATCCGAGTTACGCACAAATGTGGTATCGGTGATTCCATATACTGTTGTTTTTGGCGGATTCTGTTGTGAATCAACCAGATTCTCCGTGCCTCTGGCGCCGGCGATAGCGGTTGCGGTATGAACCTCAAACTTTGATCCGCTCTGGGAATAATTCCTGCCGATCACAGACCGGACTTTGCCTTTGACAAGCGATAAGATTGTTTCCCGGCGCCCACTTGATGCGTCATAAACATCTCTGGTAACTATAAGTTCGCTTTCCGGTCCAAGGGTAATGACACTGTCGTTGCGAAAAACAATCTGTACTTTGGATTCTTTCATTGTTACTAACCGGTCATTAAGATATATTTTGCTTCCGGTTTTCATTTGTTCGGGTCTGACTGTCCCCTCGTGATAATTCTCAACTACCCCTGACATTGTATTTACAATTCCGACATTCCTTTCTTTAGCAGAAACCGGGCTGATACCTGCGATAAAAAACAGAATCCCGCACATTAGAACTTTAGAATCTAAAAAAGTTATCGGTGTCATATTGGCTAATCCTTTTTTTGAAGAATTTAAAATTGATATTCGGATTATTTAACATTTAAAAACAGACTATAATATAATTTTTTATTTTTTTCCAACAAAAGATTTTCAAACCGTTAATAGTTTATCAAAAATATTGAATTTTCGCGTATTTTTTGTATTATTTATATTAAAAAATCTGAGGGTTATAAAATTATGTTAAGCCTTGTTATTCCCGCATACAACGAAGATAAAGCGCTTTACGCGCTTATTGACAAACTAAATAGAGCCAGCGAAAATTGGAATACGTCATTTGAGATTATTTTTGTTGATGACGGATCGAGAGACAACACCTGGAATATAATAAGCGAGCTGAATTTAAGTTACCCGAACATAAAAGGTGTTCGTTTATCTCGCAATTTCGGGCACCAGGCGGCTGTTTCTGCCGGATTGCGTTATACAAAAGGCGATGCGGTAATAATAATGGACGCCGACCTTCAGGACCCGCCCGAACTATTGACACAATTTATCGATAAATGGAAAGAAGGGTTTGACGTTGTCTACGCGATCCGGAAAAAACGGAAAGAATCCTTTTTCAAGAGAATATCCTATTTTATCTTCTACAGGCTTCTTCAGAAAATGGCCGATATTGAAATCCCGCTCGATTCAGGTGATTTTTGCCTGATGGACAAAAAAGTGGTTGACCAGATCAATATGTTGCCGGAAAAACACAGGTTTGTCAGAGGGTTAAGGTCATGGGTAGGGTTCCGTCAAACCGGAATCGAGTACGAGCGCCCCGCACGCGCGATAGGCGAACCGAAATATACGCTGAAAAAACTTGTCCAGCTTGCTATGAGCGGACTTTTGAGTTTCAGCAGTCTGCCTTTGCGGTTTGCGAGCATGCTCGGCTTGATTATTGCCGCTTCGAGTTTCGGCGGACTGATTTTTTTCACCATTTACAGAATCTTCAACCTGCGGTTATTCGGTTACAGCATAAAAGAAGCTCCGGGTACAGCGACTATATTTCTGACTCTTTTGTTCTTAAGCGGAATTCAGCTTATTACAATCGGCATAATCGGCGAATATCTCGGACAAATATTTGAGGAGATAAAAGCGAGGCCCACTTTTATCGCGAGCGAAACTATCGGGTTCGTAAAATCTGATGTGAAAACAGAATCAGCCGTTTCAAGATGACCCCGGATTAACTGCGAAAAAAAAATTTCTTTAAATCATTGATCTGAACACCTATAATTATTCAACATGTTGATCCGTTAAATATTCTGTATTATGTCAATTTCAATGAAGTAAAGTATAAGGTGAACTAATGATAAAAAAACTCGTTTTAGTAATGGCAATAATCACTGCTATTATATTTTTAAGCGCTCTGGGAGTAATATATTTTCTAAACCCGTTAACCGATCAGGCTGATAAAAAAATACCCGGTTCGTTGAGAATAAAATCAGATACTGAACGTAAGGCCAGAATTATTTTCAAAAATAACTTTGAATCATCCAATTTAAAACAATGGACCGGCAAACGATGCAAAATCGACGGGCAAAACGCTATGGGTCTCGTTGCATTGCCGGAAAACAAATATTTCGGCGTGGGGGCATCATATAATCCTGAAAAAAAGATACTTAAATACTCAAACAACCTTATGGTCAGCTTTAAATATTACGCCAAATCAGGATCGTTTATTTATATCTCGTTTTTAAACGAAACGAAAAACGATAATTACCATTATTATTTGCGGGGCATAAAAACGGGCAAATGGATTGAAGCGAAAATCCCGCTGAATTATTTTTCCGATAACGAATTCAAAGGCAAACCTCTTACTCCCGGTGACGTGATAACAAAACTTAATTTTTTCTCTGGCGCTCCTGGTGAAAAAATAAAAGTATATATAGATGATATAAAAATCTATCAGTCATCCGAAAAATCGTTTGCACCATCTTCACCCGATATAACATCCGGTCTCAAGGAGTTCACCGAGGATTTTGAATCGCCTGACGCGAAAACCAGATGGTTCGGTTCGATTGACTCTGCTCTGCCAGGCAACAGATCCGGTACCGGTATACTTGCTCTGCCTGCTCAGGACAAATATTTCGATGTGGCCGCCAAACTCAATTCGTGGGAACCGATTTTTATTGTCGGGAAAGATTCCATTGTGGAATTTGAGTATTATATCGATCAACCGGTCAATCTATATGTATCTTTATTTAACCAATCAAAAAACGACAACTTTCATTTTGAAATCCATATGGCGGAACCAAAATTATGGAAGAAAGTCACAGTTCCGCTGAAAAGATTGGTTGACAATTCATTTAAAGGAGTACCCATCGAACCCGGAGACAAGGTAAATAATGTAAATGTTTTCGCGGGCAGGCCCGGTTCGACAGTTAGTTTATGGGTGGATAATATAAAATTAAGTACATTATCCGCAGAACCATCGACACAAACAGCCTCGCAACAGCCATGCAGGATAAACAATCTTCCTGACCGCAAATTAGCAAAATATGAATATATAACTCGTTCTATTACAATGAATATGCGTAAACACTACAAAAATACCAACCGTCCTAAATCAATTATGAATCTGGGTGACAGTATTTCAAAGTCAATGGCTTTTTTTGCGCCTATGCGATATAACCAGCCGGGTATGCTGATAAATGAAGGATATGAATATATCAACAAAGATACTGCCGCCGCCGACTGCAAAACATCCGCATGGGGCCGCGAAATCATAGATAAAGTCTTAAAAATACAACATCCTGAAACTGTTACTATTCTTTTTGGCACCAACGATATTTCTTCAGGTATTTATACTGGCGAGTATTTTGCCAATATGGAATATATTGTTCAAACCTGTCTTGATAACGGCTCCATACCTATTTTGCTTACCATACCGCCTTTGGCTGGAACACCCGCGGATAAAATCGAAAAATACAATTATCAACTTAGAACTATCGCTATGGAAAAACAAATCCCGTTGTGTGATATCTATAAACTTTTTCTTGCCCAACCCGATTGGAACTCGCTTCTTTTTGACGGGGTACACCCGAATTTCTTCGAGGATGGAAGTAAAATCGGAGGATATAATTTAATTAACAATGTGTTATTTGAAATGTACAAAATTCTCGAACGAGACGTTATGCCGCGTCCGGAAGAAGGTCCTCTTGAGTTTATGGTTGACACAATAGATCTACCATCCACAAATCATTCGGAAATTTTGTATTATTTTGATTTTGAGGACGGTAACCAGGGTTGGATCGGAGAACCTGTATCCGATCTGGGTTATAACAACTCCAATGGATCACTTGAACTGGTTGAAGGGAACAATGAACTGTGTGTGGAAAACAACATCCAGTTCAAAGTTACCCCTTCGACATATATTGCGCTCACCTGTTATTCCAAAAATTGCCCGAGAATGAGGGTTCAATTGTTCAACAAAACCCAGGAGGACAATTTCTGGGCCGCGCGAGAAGACCTTCCCGACGAAAAATGGGTTAAACTCTTTTTCGACTTGAACAAAGATTTTACCGATAATGAATTCAATAACAAACAGATCTATTTTAATGATCTTATAACAGGATTCCGTGTTTTCGGCTTGCCGTTATCCGAGGAGTCAAAACTCATTGTAGATAATATCGAAATTTTTAACGCCAGCGATAAATCGTTTCTGGAAACATTAACTAAAGAGTTCCAGCAAATAAAAAGAATTGTTAATGTTCGATTGGAAAGCGCAACATTAAACCATCCGCTTATTGACAAAATCAAAAATTTATCCGCTGAAATTGATAAACAGTTACCCCGATCATCCGCTGATGGCCTTTGCGAGTTAAAAGATAAAATCGACACGTTATCCAAGTTGTCGGAAAAACTGGATTTTCTTAA
Organism: uncultured bacterium; assembly: GCA_964451165.1. Classification (GTDB taxonomy): domain Bacteria; phylum Auribacterota; class Auribacteria; order Auribacterales; family Auribacteraceae; genus CAYVGJ01. The sequence goes on along the minus strand of CAYVGJ010000022.1, from coordinate 14,358 downwards.
TCAGACCGAAGCGGTTTTGGGTATAAAGTCTCCTTCTATCGGTGTTGGTTATGCCTCGGCGATGGTCAGGATTTCACCATACCATAAACATTATCCATTTAAAGGTAAAGTCACTTCAAAAATAAATATTTTAGCCGCCCAGCATGAATACGAGAATTTCCAACTGTACCTTGTACCGTTGATTGACGGTATTAAAGGAGTAGACATAAAATTCAATAACCTGACTCATACAAACGGTAAAGACATATTTTCCGCATCCAATTTCAAATGGTTTTTGGAAGGATACGTAACAACCAAATCGAGTTTTCCAGTAGCAAAATACAGGCTTGGCAGAAAACCCGATCCACTGTTGCCGGGAGAAAAGTTTGATCTGGATAAAGAAGAACTGGCGTGGATAACCGTGTATGTACCACAGGGGCAGGTTCCGGGTGATTACAACGGTACAATGTCTGTCGTTTACGGGCAAAATGAAAATGTAGAACTAAAAATAACCCTGAAAGTATGGAATTTTCAGTTACCGCTTGCCGGTCGCCTTTACGCTCCGACTACGCTCGATTTGTTTATGATACAGGAGTACTACAAAACCAACCTGACACCCGAAAAACGAAGAGACTGGTACAAATTCTGCCTTGATTACCGCATCGACCCGACAAGCCTGTACCATTATGGGTTAAGCCCAAAAGCGGAAGACCTTGATTTCTGCGAAAAACTCGGGCTCAGGACAATTATTATGGGCGGCAACCATGATCAGCCGCAAATCCAAAACCAGTCGGAAATAATTTCTTCCTATAATATCCTGAAAGAGAAGAACCTGCTCTATAAATCCATGATTTTCATAACCGACAAGTTCGGCGACAACCCGGAATATTATAACAGAATAAAAGAAAAAACCAACTGGGTACGTCAGAATTGTCCCGGTTTAAAGATTTTCGCGGGAATAAGCCCCAGAGAACCAATTTATGGTTACGTCGATATCTGGGATCCGATAATCGACGACATGCAATGGGGAGGATACGATGTTTACATACCAAGCGTCTGCAAAGAACGACAGGAAAAAGGCGAGAAAATCATGTGGTATGTTGCGGCTTCACCGTGGTATCCATATCCGAATGTCATGATGGACAATGACCTGATCGAATCCCGCGTACTTCTATGGATGACATGGAAACACAATATCGACGGGTTTGAATACTATTATTTTAATTTGTGGGGAAAAAATTTATTGGGCAGGGACGGAACAAAAAAGTGGCCTCAGGTTGAGTGGGACACATATTCTTTTATCGCCACAAATTGTTACAACGGTGATGGACAGCTTGTTTATCCAGGCCCAAATATGACTCCGTACAGTTGTATCCGGCTTGAAAATATCCGTGACGGAATAGAAGATTATGAAATGCTTAACCTTCTTAAAATGTATGTTGATAAAACTCGCCAAATCGCGGGAACCAATCCGCAGGTAGCCAGGCTTATCGCCAAGACCGAGAAAATATTGGATGTTCCCGAAAGTATCACGAAAAACTTATATATATTCACTCGAGATCCCGAAACAATCGAGAAAATCCGCAAAGATGTGGGAAATCTGCTTGAGATATATAAAAAAGCGTTACAAAACCCTTCAGCCGGGAAATGA
>CAYVGJ010000022.1:0-12628 GCA_964451165.1 uncultured bacterium | reverse complement strand
TCAATATAAAATTTGTTTATTATTCATTTGATGAACTGATATTGAATTTAACTGAAGATAAAACTGCGCTAAATACGCTTTCATATTCTTTAAAAATTGTTGATGGAGAAAAATATATAAATTTGAACCAGTATTTATTTTTTTTGAAAAACACAAACTTCGCCTGTGTTTTTATGAAATGGCTTGTCCAATAACATGTATTGAATGTATAGATTTTTATTCCGTTATGTTCTGATATGACACATTTTGATATAGGAACACCCGCATTATTTAAATAAGCTCTATTCAATTGATCTATATCCACATCTGTATTTAACTCGCTTAACTGGATATGAATTCCCAAGTTTGAAATAGTACCGGGTACAAATGTAAGTGTCATTCCCCCTGCTTTTTCCGTAAACGCATAGCACCATCCAGCCGGTTTTGTTACTACCAGAGGGCCCCAGAATATAATGTCGTTATCATTACCTTGATTTTTTACTCTTATACATTTGTAATCAAGATTGCCGCAGGTTAGCGAATGGATGTTTTTAGAATTGCTTTTTATATTTATTATTGTAATTATTCCAATGGAAATAAATACCAGTGGAACGATAAACGACGATAATTCCAGAAATATCCGCAATACCGTTCTCTTGCGCCAGAAAACATAGCGGTCATAATTTTTCTTTTCCACAATATCAATCCCAAAAGGTGCAAATATCTTTAAGAGGCAATCTGTATCTTTGTTCAGGTTTATTTGAAATACTTTTTCCAAAAGGAACCATGGAAACTATATGATATGGTTGTTCGACTTGGAGAAACTTTTCTATTTCGCTTTGAAAAATCAAAGGCCCGGTCATCCAGCATGACCCATAACCGAGCGAATGAGCCGCAAGGAGCATATTTTCAATAGCCGCGCCAATACTTAGAGTGGCAGGGTAAACATCAACCATATTCCATTTTTTTTGTGTTTGATGCGATTCCGCATACTTCTTCAGGAACGACTCGTAAGGTTTGGCAAGAACACATATTACAAGAGGCGCGCTTCGTATTACGTCAAGGTATTTTCTGTAATTTTCCAGCTGATTCCTTGAAGATTCTTCCTTTATTTCCCCAACCATGATTTCGAAATTTTCCATAATTAGATCAGCAAGATCGAGTATTGTGGCTATATTCCTTATTATGAGAAACCTCCATGGTTGCTGATTCGATCCGCTGGGCGCCCATTGTCCTGCCTTTAAAATAAGGTGAAGGTCCTCTTCAGGTACCGGTTCAAAAGCAAACTTGCGTATACTTTTGCGATTTAGAATTGTGTTTATTGTCTCGTTCATTGCCATCCTTCCGTGTTATTTTATTAAAAATCCTCGGAATGAAATATTTCAGCGTTTTCCAACCATGTTTTGGGTTTGATTAGAAACTGAATAATTTTTTCTATGAGCAAAATATGTTTTCTCTCTTCACCGGCTAAAAGCAGAAAAATTTTTTTCTGGCCATCATCTTTCGTTATATCGGCTTTTTCATTATAAAAACCTAAACTTGCCTGTTCAAATTCCAACGCCTTTTCATATATCCGGATATGATCTGCGTTCAGCTCGATTTGTTCTTTGCCCTCGCTCATTTTTTTGAGAATATCCATCGCGTTTTCGATCAAATCCGATTCGGCGACAACAGGTATTTCATTTTTCAGTTCCTCAATCACTTGTAAATGCTTATTTTCTTCTGAGGCAAGAAGAAACAATATACGTTTAACGCCAGGGTTATCTGTTTTTTCAGCAAGGTCTTTATAATACTGCTCCGTGTACTTTTCCTTCTCAATGGCAAACTCAAATATATCCATTTTATCTCCCTCCACTTTGCGTATTATTTGAGCGGTTACTAAACCCTCCTGTCTATTATATATCAAATTTTCTTTAATAAAAAATAAAAAATCTCATCATTATACTTACGCGAAACCATAAAATAAATCCGGATAATATAAAATTTAGCGTTATTGTTAGTTAAGACATTGGCATAACCAATAGAGTTGTTTCTTAATAGTGAGTGGGAGAGATGTTTTGGTTTTATTAAAAGGAATCGATGAAACGATACATATTTCTATCCTGTTTAGTGGGTCACAGGCAATAGGACTACCTTTTCGGGTTAACTTCATTTTTATGTAACCGTTTCAAATGAAGGGCGATTTGATTCCAGTTGATAAGTTCGTTTAATTTCAATAGACGGATATTTTTGCCTAACCCTGTATGTGTCGTATGTCGAAAAACTGTTTGACATCAAATATCCCTTTGTTTTGAAAGTTTTATTTATTGATGTCATTCTATAAAATTTATAACCACAGGTTATACAGAAGTTTTTTATTTATCAGATAATTTTTTTCTGATAACGCAGGTTAACCCTATAGCCATGAGTAATATTGATGTCGGTTCTGGAATTGCTGGCGGTTCGGGAATTGGGTCATTTGACATGAGCCCGGAACCGAGATAGATATATTTTGTTCCGTTTTCTTCCCAATAATCGCCATAACTGCGTCCCGCAAACTCTTCAGCTGTATATTGTTTAAAACAAATAATTTATCTTTCCTGTAGCAGGCCGGTAAATTAAGCGCGGGATTTTTTTGGCGAACCTGTAATGTTATTCTTGTTTTACCAGATTATCCGGCGACCAGTTTTTAATGAAAACCATGATATGCAGTTTTATCAGTCCCATTGTGTAATCGCTTTCAATAAGGAGCGGGATTTTGCGGTCTTTAGATACCCAGAGAGTGATTTTGCCTTCCAGCCCGAACAATCCGCGAAACATTTCGTTGGGTTCTTTTATTTTCTCAAGAGGATCGATATCAATGCGAAGCGCATTAAATTTGCGCCCGTCGGGAAGCGATATTTCTTTTTCGTCGGTAACGGTTACTTTAACGGTCCATACTTTTCTTTTTTCAATCAGGCGCATGACCCGGCTGGTATTTTTATCCGATTTGATATCTCTGGCAAAATAAAGAGTACTTAAAATATCTCTGGTTTGAGGTAAAATAGGTGTTCTTGACCGTTCTGTAAGTTCATTAGGCGATTTGCCCTGTTTATAATATATTATATCCCCTTTGTTCCAGTCGAATACAAGTTTCCTTGTACGTTTCTCAAACCCTGATTGCGTATGGATGAAAGTATTCGGACGCAAAGTATCGTATTCTACATAAGATTCCAGATCGAGTTTAACCTCGAAAATCAGGTATCCGCCTTTAACTTTGCCGGAAAATAAATAGTATGGTTTGCCGTCTTTTTCCACTTTGTTTATTATAAGCTGAGCCTCACCTATGGGCAAAAGCTGGCCGAAAATAAATGCCTGATAGTTAAGTGTCTCTCCCACAGGCAAAAGCGACCGGTCAAACGGGGTGTAATCGTATTTATAGTCGGGTTTGGTTTCATCAGAACGCGAATGCGACGATGCCATAAAAATAAAAATAAACGCTAAAACTAATTTGAAAAATTTTAAAGCATTTGTATTAAGCATAAATTGGAAATCTCCCTCTTTTTGTGAACGGGCATTTTACCATATAATTTGTTAATTAAAAAGGGATTTAATTTGATTTGATAATATTTAACTGATAACCCTGTTTTTTCCTGATGATTTTGCTGTATACATCTTTTTATCGGCCGATTCGATCAGCGATTGCGAATCTTTAGCGTCGTCAGGGTAAACTGCAACTCCAATACTGACGGTCACTTTCAAATCTTTTCCCGCTATAGAGAATGTGTGTGATTCAATATTTTTGCGTAGTCTTTGCGCCATGCTTACCGCTCCCTTTTTTTCCGTATCGTACAGGAAAAAGATGAATTCCTCGCCACCAAACCTGCCTGCCAGATCGTTACCGCGAATAGTATTTAAAATAATTGAGCTGATTTCTTTTAAGATGAAGTCACCCGTCATGTGTCCGTATGAATCGTTGTAATCTTTAAAGTTGTCAATATCCATCATGAGTATGGAGAACACCCTGTTTTGCCCGGCGGATTCCTCCATTTCCTGGTTCAGGCAATCAATAAAATGCCTGCGCTGATAAATACCTGTCAGACCGTCAATTATGGAAAGGTTTCTAATTTGTTCAAAGAGATAGGATTTTCGCATTTCAAGATAAAACGGGAGAAGAACCGGTTTTATTTCATCGGAATACGTGTCAGACAATTTTTTAAAGAAGAGTACCGGCACAAAATCATTAATTTTGCGCATGCAGTATACGGTTATATCGCTTTTATCGTTAGCCCATACTCGGTATAGTTGTTTATCATCGCCTTCATATGGCATATGGCGGATACAGGCGGTGATATCATCGTCGCCGAATTCGGTATTTGTTTGCGGTTGCGGGAAACAGAGACATTTTTCATGTCGCGCTACATTATCCTCGCCAATCTTAAACAGAATAAAACAGCATGACTCAAATTCAAGCACGGATTGCAGTTTCTGCGCGAAAATATAAAAAATCGCGTCGAAATCCATCGCTTTGCTCATCGACCTGATGGTCTCAAACATATCAAGTTCTTTCTCGTAACCCTCGTTTAACCGTTTAAGGTCCATGGATACATATTTGAGCGATTTTCTCAGTCGGTCTTCTTTTAAAATAAGGTTTTGTTTAAGGGTTACCAGATTTGAGGTATCAATATTGTGATATGTCTTAAGTTTATTCAAAAGCGAATACACAAGCCACAATCCGCCAAGGTATATTATGTTTTTTCCCAGTAAATCGGGTTCAAATCGGTATTTGTAGAACAAAAAAGGATATAGCGCCGAAGCGCATACAGGCAATAGAAGCTCTATGCCGGCATACGAACCGATAACCATCGCCGTATAAATTGTTATGAAAACCGCGTCGGATATATCGAAATTCATATTGTTACCTCGACTCTGTTCTTGCCGTTTCGTTTGGCAAGATATAAGGCGCTGTCGGTTAACCTGAGCAATTCCATCGGATCTCTGGCGCAATCCGGATACGTGCCTACGGAAGCGGATATGGTGACTTTCAGTTTTATTCGCCTTATATTTATCGATAACGATTCAACAATCGCTCTTAATTCCTGCGCTTTTTCTTTTGCGCGGGTTGTATTTATACCGGGCATAATCACGGCAAATTCCTCGCCCCCGTATCTCGCGCAAATCGACTCTGTGCCGGAATGCGATTTTATTATCTGGGCGACTTTGATGATTACGTGGTCTCCGAAAGCGTGTCCGAAAGTATCGTTTATTTTTTTAAAATTATCGACATCGATAAAAATTATAGAAAACGGATATGCCCCGGCGCACAGCGAAAGAAGTTTGTCCATAAAATATTTGTGTGTATATAATCCTGTCAAACCGTCGGTTACGGATAACTTTACCGTCAGTTCGCATAACTGAATATTGCTTATCACCAAAGTGGATATCCCGGCGATATACGATATGAATTTCTGGTCGACAGACGAAAAGGCGCCCGGCATGGGAGAATCGATTCTGATCAGCCCGCTGATCCTGTCACCGCTGATCATCGGCGCGGCGACAATCGAGCTGAGTATCTTCGCAGTTCCCGTTTTGGATTTGAAACGGGTATCGAGTTTGATATCGTTTATGACAATCGATTTGTTATTTTCCATAATCCAGGTATTTATTATGTCGTAATCGTCCGAGTCGGAACCGGAAAAATTTTTTTTGCCGGTCAGGCGCAATGTTTTCATGTCATCTTCAAGAAGATATATTCTTATCACGCTGTTTTTGCATATAATTTCGCCGATGACGTTCAGGATTGTATCAATGGCGGTTTCCATGCTCATCTGTCCGCTCAAGAGTTCCGCCGTTTTCTTAAATAACCCCGCGCGATCGATTTTCTGATGCATATAATCTGTCTGGCGGTATAGCGATGCCATTTCTTTTTCAAGTTCGGATGTGGATTTTTTTATTGTTGAGAGTTCGTCGGTGAGTTTGTCGATAAAATCCTGCCGTTTATTGTACAGATGGTTTATGGCGGCGGTGGTTGCGAAAATAAATACGCTCAAGGCTACACTGAAACCGGGAAAAACGCTGTAGAAAACAATGGCTATAATAGTAAAACCCCATATTATAACCGGTTCCAGAAAAAACCATAATGTGGTGATAAATATCAGTAACGCCACTGTGCATGCCGGGATAACCATAACCATATTGTTATAGTTTGCCGTAACTGTGAGAAACAGCAGGCTGAAAAACAGGATAAACAAGATCCACAGCACAAGCACCGAGTTCTGAAACAAATTTTTTACTGATGTAGTGGAAGAAGCCATCGCAACCTGAACTTATATTAAAAATTGTTCGGTATGATAATCGAAAAACAAACTTTTATCCATATTAAAGGAAATCTCTACTTTTTGTCCCACAAAAAATTGAATATGCGAATCGAACCGAGAAACGAAATCATGTTTGCCGGCGGAAAAATAAACCAGAGTCTCCGAACCTATCGGTTCAATAACTTCCACAAAAGAAGCGATAACCGATTCCGATTTAATGTTATGTCTTGATCCTTTTATCGAGATATTCTCCGGCCTTACACCCATAACAACTTTATTTCCCGTGTGATGCGACATGACATATACTTTATCTTCAGGCACATGAAGTTTCAATCCGCCTGTGGTAACCAGGTAATGGCGATCTTTCTCCAGCAAAATTTCTCCTTCGAAAAAGTTTATCGGCGGATTACCGAAAAATCCGGCGACGAATTTATTTACCGGAGTGTTATAGATGCTCAGCGGATCGCCTGTCTGCACGATTTTCCCCGCGCGTATAACCGCTATTTTTTCGCCGATAGACATTGCCGCGAGCTGGTCATGAGTTACAAACAATGTGGTTGTTGCGAGTTTTGTATGGAGCCTGCTCAATTCCGTACGCATTTTCGCTCTCATGTGAGGGTCCAGATTCGATAACGGTTCATCAAACAAAAACACTTTCGGGTCTCTGATTATTGCTCTTCCGAGAGCGACTCTCTGTTGCTGGCCTCCGGATAAATAACGCGGTTTATGCGATAGTATATCCGATATTCCAAGCAGGTCGGCTGTTTCTGTTATTTTCCCGTCTATTATATGTTTGGGGACTTTATGAACTTTCAGCGCGAAAGAAAGGTTATTGTAAACACTCATATGAGGATACAACGCGTAATTCTGAAACACCATTGCAACGTCTCTCTGGCGGGGAGAAAGATTGTTAATTTTTAACTTGTCGATGTAAATGTTGCCTGAAGTTATTTCCTCAAGGCCGGCGATCATACGCAGGATTGTGGTTTTCCCGCACCCTGACGGCCCTATGAGTACAAGCAGTTCCTGGCTTTTTATTTCCAAAGACACATTATCGACGGCTTTTTTGCCGTTAGGGTAAACTTTGGTTACGTTATCAAGTATAAGAGAACTCATCTGCGTTTATACCATTGGCATTTCAAGTTGATGGAACCTTAGCGCGGCGGATTTGCGTTTGCTGTTCCATGGATAAGATATAATATCCGACGTTTTGTCGGCGTAAGTCAAGTGTACGTGCGTGTTATTGAATCCTTTTTGTATTAACGTGTTTTTCATCAGTCCGAAAGCGATATCGTGGGTATTGCAGTCCTGGCTTAAATGGTAGAGTATAACGTGTGTCAGTCCGTCGTGGGCGATTTCCTCAACCAGTTTGCAAGCGTCGGCATTGGAGAAATGTCCGTGTTTGCCCCGTATGCGTTGTTTAAGCGACATCGGCCTGTGGATATCCGCCATAAGCAGTTTCGGATCGTGGTTTGATTCAACAATGAGCACATTTGAGCCGGCGAGTTTCTGTTTCACCATCAAAGTTAGGTATCCGATATCGCTTACAAGCCCGAGTTTACCTTTGCTGGTATAAAAACAGAACCCGACAGGGTCCTGGGCATCGTGAAACACCGGAAACGCTTCGGTTTTGATTTTATTGAAAGCGAAAGGTTCGCACGGCGAAAATATATAAAACTCGGGCTCGATGTGAAGTATCTCCTCAATCGCCTGAGCGGTGTACCTTGTGCAGTATATGGGTATATCATGGTGTTTCAGCAGGATTTTTAAACCGTTTATGTGATCTATATGTTCATGGGTGATAAAAATACCGTCTAATTCGGATATGTCTACGCCGATTGCTTCAAGGCGGTTCTTTATCGAGCGGTAACACAATCCCGCGTCGATAAGTATCTTTTGCCCGTCGAGCTCCATATATGTGGCGTTACCCGCGCTTGAACTCCCTAAAACACAAATCTTCATTTTTATCCTGTTTGGTTTGTTTATTTAGATTGTTAATAAAGATCGGGGAAAAAAGCAACAAAAAAAGGATCCATACCCATTTTATTTCAAAAAAAAGGTTTTTTTATCCGGATCAAAACCTATTTTTATTAACCGAATATCTTATCCGCGATTGATCTGGCGGTTTTACTCAAATATGGGTCTCTGGCTCCCATAAGCACAACTGTGTCTCCGGAAGATACAACTGTTTTCAAAAAATCGCCGAGAGATTCGGGTTCGCTTATGTATCGGGCATCAACACCTTTTGATTTTAGCGAATCCACAATATCTTTTGAGTGAATCGACCTGTTGGCTGTGCCTCCGGCATCGTATATATCGAGGATAATGGCGACATCTTTGCAGTTGAGCGCGTTTTTAATTGAGTCGATCAGCTGGTCCTTGAACAAAATCATCGGCCCGTAACCGTGCGGGCGGAAAATGAAGAAAATTCTGTCGCAAGACCTCTTAAGCGTAGCGAGAGCGGCGTAAATTTTATCCGGGTTGTGTGAATAATCGTCATATACGCGAATACCGTTTTTGCTGGCAACCAGTTCGAGCCTTCGTTTCATTCCTGTAAACGATCTCAATCCGCCGGCAATCTCACTTTCGGTCAATCCTTCCTGGCGCAAAAGCGCGATAGACGCGAGGGCGTTGTATATATTGTGCAATCCGGGTATAACCAGCTCGAATGTTGCCGTGCCGATTTTAAATACCGAACCGTCAGGGAGCATTTGTATATCCGAAGCCATAAAATCGGCGTTGTTTTTTATGCCGAATGTAACGATTTTCTTATCGCCGATTCTGTTTCGTAGTTCATCATAGTAGGGGCAGTCGGCATTAAGCACGATTGTGTTTCTGCACTGGTTGCAGAATATGACGAAATTGTCTATTATCTCATTGAGCTGTTTGTGGTCTAAAGAGACGTTAGTGATAACAAGCGAATCGCATTTGTAATAAACAGGGCTTCCGTCGCTCTCATCGATTTCGGCAACTATCGCGGTATCCGGGCCCGGCTCAACGGTGGATACCGCCGATTCATCCACAAGGTCGTCACCGCAATAAAAAAGATGTTTTTTGCCCGCATGGCGCAATATCGCGGATACCATTCCGGTGGTGGTGGTTTTACCGCTGGTGCCGCTTATACCCAGCCCGCGCATGTCGTTGAAGATATCCGCCAGCAGTTTTGAGCGCGCGATTATGTTTAAGCCGAGCTGTTTTGCCTTTATCAAATCGATGTTGGATTCCTCTATCGCCGGCGTGATTACCACAACATCGATAGAACCGTCTATTCCTGAGGAATCCTGCGGGTACAAAACTATATTTTGTCCCAGAAGACGTTGTATTTGCGGATGGTTTATAAATTCGGGGTAATACCTGTCGGAACCAGCTATTTCGTATCCGCATTGTTTAAGAAGAAGCGCAAGCCGGCTCATGCCTGTACCGGCGATTCCGATAAAAAAATATTTTTTTGTCATATAACCTTTAAAAAAATAAGCGTTGTTTTTGTTGATTTTGGGAACTAAATATACTAAATTTTGATTAATCTACCTAATAAATTCTTAACAGGATTAAAAAAATGGTTGGCTGTGAAGGATTAACTATCGTTCAAGCGGTGCAGTACCTTAAAAAGATCGGATTTGAAAGTACCGGCAGGCAGACACTGCGCCAGTATGAGGCGGCAGGACTGATAACAACTCACCGTAAAAACAAATACCGCGTGTATACTGTGGAAAACCTTGAGCGACTTGAGCTGATATTGACGCTCCGCGACCTTGATTTTTCAATAGCGGAAATAAAAAAATCAATATCTCATTGGGATAACACAAATAAACTCTGTTTCGATATTTTTAAGACGGTCAGGGATACCGGAATTATCGATGAGAAAATAAAACAAAGCGCGGCTGAAGTTAAAGAATCCTTTGACAAACAGACACAGTTTATCCGCGAAAAGATTATCGGCCGTATTCGCGAAAAAATCGCCGTTTATGAGATTCGGGCAGAAAAACAACAGCAAAAAATTCAACGGCTTGAAAACAGTTCCAGAATGATCGAGGAAATAATCAATTTTCAGTCAACCTGAAACAATTTTTTCTTTCCGGAAACAGAATCTTAAATTATTAGTGTAAAAGACGATAAAATTATATAAAAAGGCCGTGATTTCACAGGTGAGACGATTGGTGAAATCACGGCAAAAATAGAAAAAAGCAATTGGGGATTTGCTACAAAAACAAGAATATTGCAATTAGGTATTTGTGTCAACAAAAAATATGCAAAAAACATTTTATTTTAACAATTATTTAAAAAATATTTAAAAAAAAATAAAACCGTCCTTAAAACTGTAATTCTATGATAAACGAAAAATTGCCTGAACTAACTGTATCCGTCGACAGCGATTATTCCGCTATATCCGCGATAAATGCCGGATGCGACTCTATTTATGCTCTGTGCTCCATAAAAGGCGGTAAACCGAACATATTCGGAACCGATTTAAAACGCGTAAAACAGATTGTCAATTATATTCATGAGAAAAACCGGAAATTTTATCTGCAAATTGATTCGCTTGTCCCTGAAAAAGAATGGATAAACTTATTCGAGTTTCTCGAATGGGTTGACGAAACAGGTATAGACGCTGTATCGGTAAATGATCCGGGTTTAATGTATATTTTGCGCAATTATTTTGCCGGTATAAAGATACATTCGGGTACAATGTTCAGCGCAACCAACAGCGATACAGTATTTGCGCTTAAAAAACAAGGTGCAAAGCGGGTATTGCTTTCCCATGAACTTAACCTCAGCGAGCTTGAGGAAATTGTTGGTTTCGTTACCGGAATAGAGTTTGAACTTGAAATTTACCGCGAAAACTGTATCGATTCGACAAACAACTGTTTCTGGATATACAGGAATATACACGATGGAAAATGTTCGCAGTTATGCAGGGCATCGTGGCAGTCGGGCAATGAATCTGGGGCAATCTTGTCGTGTAAGGACAGCAATTATCTGAATTATATCGATACCCTTTATAAAATGGGTCTGAAATCATATAAAATTTCCGCGTATGCTGAAAAATGCGAAAACGTTTATCGGCTGGTATCCTGCGCGAGGATTCTTATCGATTCGATGGGCACGCCGTTTTTCGGTATATTGAAATCTAATGTGGATACCGAGTTGAGCGTTTCTCCAGTTAGAGAAGGCACAGCGGCATTTCTCGAAAACCTGCCGCAAGAGCTTATGGGCAAAACCGAATCGTGCGCGCAGGGCAAGTTTATCGGTACCATAACTTCATCGACAAACTTTATCTGCGAGATTTGCCCGAGCGTAAACCTGCGGTTGCGCAAAGGCGATGTTCTGCGCCTTTGCGATTTGGCGCGAAACATATATGCCGATTTAACGGTATCCGAAGATGAACTGGAATTAAAAAAAGGGATTCGGGTGAATATAAACGCCCCGAAATTTATATCTGCGGATTCACTGGCGTATTTATATTCATCAGCCGGATGGGATATATCCCGGATAAAAAACGAGCTCGAATGGATATATTCCGGCAAAGAGAACAAAACCAGGAGAATACTGTCAAGAGACGAGTTGGACCGAAGGCATTGTTTTAAAATCGAATCCGCGTCGGCAATATTTGAAAATACAGCTTTGCCCGATGAGAGAGACCTGTGCCGGATAGATATGAAATTCCGCAACAAAAAATGGGATATCCTGTTTGATGATAATCGGATCGGCAACCTGATATTTCAGCTCGATTACGAAAACATAAGCGAAATCGGCTATATTGTATCGAGCTGGGGTGGGTATCGGGAAAAGATCGTTTTCGAATTGCCTGAATTCATTTTTCAATCGGATTTGAAAGATTACAAAGATATTATAAAGCGATTAAATCAGGCGGGTTTTAAAAAGTTCCGCCTGAACAATACCGGCCAAACGGGTTTTTTCAGCGATTTACCCGGAGTTAAATTGAGCGCCGGCAGTGGATTGAATTGCCTTAACAGATATGCTTTCCGCCTGTTTATTGAAGAAGGTTTGGATTCAGGAGTTTACACATGTTTTTGCGATATGCAGAATTTCCAGAAACTTTGTTTCGCGGGGTTAGCCGGGTATCTTTCGGTTAATTTGTTTTTTTTCCCGCAGTCCGTGAAAACAAGAGCGGATTTCGCAAACGTTATCCCGTATGGTAATAAAATATTAAACCGGGACGAAAAAAAACATACTGTTCACCGCCAGAACAAAATATCGATACTTTTAGCCGATACGCCGTACTCAATAACTCATTTGAAATCAAAAATAGAGCCTTCCAATCCGAGAAGTTTTATTGTCGATTTTTCTTTTGTTACTCCTTCAATGGATATTTTTGAGAAAATATATTTGCGGGCGGTAAATTCCCTGCCGGT
>CAYVGJ010000021.1:0-65318 GCA_964451165.1 uncultured bacterium | reverse complement strand
TAAATATCCAGTTTATGAAATAAGTTAAGCTGAAGTAAATTGAAATAGTTTTCATAAAAGATGGATCTTTGACAGGGTATTTATACGATGGCGATTGCGTAGTCGCGGAGTTCGACGAGCAGGGCATAGTGAAGGCGCAGTACATCCACGGGCCGGGGTTGGGCGCGGATGTCGGCTCGCTCATCTGCGCGCAGACGCTCGGCGCCGATGGTGCGACATCGGAGCGGTACTATTCGCACAACTGGCGCAAGAAAATTCTGAGTTTCATTAATGATTATAACTGCATAATATGACTCATGAATGACACGATTATTTTATCGTCGCAAGATTTGACAATATATACGGATTATACTAAAGTTATCATTCAAAACGTCTGATATTATATATATCAATAACGTAACCTGAATAAATTGTATATCTAATCTTAATGGTCATGGAGATGAAATAAGTTTTTACATGCATGGAGACAATGAAAATATATATAACGATGCGAAAACAATAGGCAGAAACATATTCTGGTTATCCATAACGCAAATAATTAATCAGGTTTGGGAATTTTCGGTAAGTATTGTGCTTGCCAGAATACTTGTACCGGAAGATTTTGGAATTTATGCAATCGCTATGGTTTTTTATGGAATATGCCAGGTTTTCTCAACGTTCGGAATTTCACAGGTAATAATCCAGAAAAAAGAAATCACACCTTTATTTATCAAAACCGCTCAATCGATATGTTTTTTATGGGGTCTTTTTTTATGCTGTATATTATTGGCGTTTTCAGTCATAATAGCGGGTTTTTATAAACAGCCGGTTCTTATCGGTATTTTATGCGTTCTAAGTTTGTTATTTGTTATTAACAGTTTATATATTATCAGCGATGCTTTGTTGATGAAGAATCAGCGGTTTCGCACAATATTATTTATTCAGGTAAGCGCTTCCCTCTGTTATGGGATTTTTTCAATAATACCAGCTTATTTAGGAGCAGGCGTCTGGAGCCTTGTTTTTGGTATTTTTGCTTTATCAACGTTTCTTGCCATAACAATCAATATTAACGCTAAAAATCTTCCGCTTATCGGGTGGGGAAAACAGGAAGCGAGAGAAATATTTGGTTTCGGTTCGACCCTCACTATAAGCTCACTGCTCAATTACCTGTCGAGAAATTTAGATTACCTTATAATCGGTAAAGTGCTGGGAATTAATCCTTTAGGGATATACAAAAGAGCTTATGATTTAGCTACTCTGCCCAAAGATAAAGTTATGGAAGTAGTTGCGAGAGGTTTTTTGCCGGCTTTGACAGATATCAGAGACAATAAAGAAAATGTAAAAAAATTGATCCTTTTTTATATAAAAATTATTTCATACGTTGTTTGTCCGGTATTGATTGGGCTTTGTGTTGTAGCTAAGGATTTTATCAGTTTGGTTTATGGGGAAAAATGGATTCAGGCAGTATTCCCTTTAAGGATATTTTGTATCGGGGGTATCTTTTACGCAACGTTGGCTTTATTTAATATCATATTTACAACATACAAAGAACAAAAAATAATAATTATCATGCAAAGCATCTATACCTCTACTTTAACTTTATTAGTCATAACAGGTACATTATACGGATTAAGAGGAGTATCTTTAGGCACTACAGTAGCTATTATCATATATTCATTAACAGCCCTGTATTATGCCCGTAAAGTTATTAATGTATATTTTTCCGATTTTTATCACACGATAAAAAAACCTCTACTTTTAAGTATTGCTATGGGATTAACCATTAGCGCATTGGGTAACGCCTGGTTGATATTAAAAGTTATTTGTGGCGTCTTTATCTATGTTTTGCTTTTAAGCATATTTAAAGATCCAGACATAATAGCGGTGATAAAACGCCTGATCGATAAGTCAGGTTTATATAGATTGAAAAAACTTGATTTTTACGGAGGAATCAAATGGAGATATAGAAAATATGTTTCTTCTTATTTGAATCTATACGGCTCGCCAGGCTTATATATACACCACAAAATGCATAACCATAAATATTTCAATAATTCCAGGCTGATATATATCTGCTCCGACCGAAGTAATATAGGCGATTATATTTCTTCTTTCGGAATCAAAAAATTGATGATTGAAAAAGGAATAGAGCTGTTTTGCGCGGATGAGGGACAAGCTGAATTAAAAAGAATGTTTCTAAAAGCCAGGCGGTCGGGGAAAAACTATTTTGCTATTGTCGGTGGAGGTGGCTTACTTCAGAATGTATTCGATCCATTCTGGGAAATTCTTATTGAATCAGAAATACCTTTTGCAACATTTGGTATAGGAATCAATAAAATGAATGGACGGTCAATTACAAATAAATCACTTATGGAAAAAATAACACAACATGCTCTCTTTCTTGGTGTAAGGGATAAAATGACAAAAGATGAACTTGCCAAATCCTCGCGTATTAATATTAATATAGGTATTTGCCCATCGGCAAATTTTCTATATCCGTTTTATTGGCAACCCAATACTATAGGGAATAATATTTTATTGCATTCGGCTCATTACGATGATATCAGACTACAAGGAGCTGACATCCGCAAAATCAGCGATAACCTGAAAAAAATCGCTAAAAAATTGGGGCTTATATACAAAGAAGTGAATAACATAAATTCTAATTATAAAAGTGTACTGAAAGATTTTTATCAGGCACGTGTAGTAGTATCAAGCAGGTTACATGGCTGTATAATAAGCTACTGTATGGGAATTCCTTTTATATCCGTATGTTGCGACGATAAAATAGATGCTTTTCTAAGAACACATGTTCCCCAAGACGAAACTGTTTGCATAGACGAATTATATGATTTGGAAAAAACTATGTATTTTGTTCAGCAGAAACTCCACACAAATTTTTCCAATGAAGAATCAATAAAACTTAAAACCGCCGCGAATGAAATTTTTATTCAGGAATTGAAAGAAGTTATTTCGAAAACCTTATAAATATCATGCGAAATTATATAAAAAAGTCATAATAAAAAAATTTTCTTAATTAATATGCTCAAATGAATAGAACTATTTTTATTATTATATCGGATGAATGATTTTTATTTAAAAAAAAATCTGTGATTAGAGTTTTTCCAAATCATTATTCAACATACTATCAAATTCCAAATTAAGATAACTAAGATTTTATCGCGACTTCATTTTAAGAGATTGTTTTTCCATAATATTTTTAAATCATTATCTTTTTTTGCTTCTTTTTTCAGCCCTGGATTTATTTTAAATGCTTTGGATAGATCCTTAGTTGAATTCATTGTATCTTTATTGCGCGCAAACAAACATGCGCGGTTATATAATGTTTCTGTTGAATTTGGGTTTATAGATAATGCTTTATTGTAAGCATGCAGGCTTTCATCAAACTTATTTAATTGATCAAGTGCATATCCCTTTATAATCCAGCATCTTATGTCGGTTTCATCAAGAGCTATCGCTTCATTTATGGAAATAAGAGCATTTTCATATTGTTCCATTTGCGCAAGTACCATTCCTTTAAGATATAAATCATTATAATTTTTCATATTATTATCAAATTTTTTATTTAACAAATTAAGCGCTTCGTTATACTTTTCCATCTCAGTCAATAGCATTATATTATCATAAAACGTAATAGCATCGCCAAGTTCAACTATTTTTGAATAAGCAGAATTCGCTTTCTTATATTGATTTAATTTACAAAGAACAAAAACCTTATTATAACAGGCATCGGGCAAATTTGGATTAAATTCCAGTGTCTTATCTATAACAGCAAGCGCCTGATCATATTCTTTAAGTTCACAAAGAACAAAACTTTTATTATTCCAGGCATCTATGAAATCAGGTTTTAACTTGATCGCTCTATCATATGATTGCAATGCTTCCAAAAAATTATTTAATTTATAAAAAGTATATCCTTTCTGAAACCAGACGAATGGATCGGTTGGATTTAATTGAATGCATTTATCAAAAAGAAGTAATGCTTCTTTATAATTATTATTTTGAAGAAGGGCAGAACCTTTGCTAAATAAAAGATCAAAATTGTCCGGACTTAATTTTAATGCGTTATCCAGCAGATCAAATCCTTCTTTATCGCGATTTAAAACAAAAAGAATATCGGATTTGCGTCTCAATCCTTCGATAAAATCGGGTTTTAATTCCACAGCTTTTGAATAGGCGTGAAGAGCATTGTTATATTGATTTATTTGGGTGTATGTCGCTCCAAGATTGATCCATGCCATTGCCTCTTTTGGATTTAGTTCTAATGAACGGTTAAATGATTTTATGGCGTCGTCGAATTTTTCAAGTTTACTAAGGATAATACCTTTAGCGGAAAAGGAATACGCATAATCCGGATTTAATTCTATACATTTGTCATATGCAGTAAGGGCATTTTCAAATTCATTTGCTTTAAGATATATGTCTCCTTTATCAAGCCATGCATCAAATGATTTTCGATTAATATCGAGCACTTTATCATAACATGCTAAAGCTTCTTTGTAATTATTTAATTCTTTATATATTTTGGCCTTGAAATACCATGCCTCTTCATAATCAGTTTTTAATTCTATCGCGTTATTAAAAAATGTTAAAGCCTCTTCAAAGCGTTTAAGTTCGGCATATACTCTTCCTGCAAAATTCCAGTAAGACGCATCATTCTTGTTTAATTCTGTAGCTTTATTAATTGATTCTATAGACTTTTCAAATTCCTTAATATTGCCTAACGCAATGGCTTTTTGGTACCATCCAAAATCGAAATCCGGTTTTATTTCAAGCCCTTTTTCATATAATTTAATAGCTTTTTCATAATCATGTAAAACTTCAAGATATATATCGGCTTTATTAAAATATGCGTCCGCATTTTTCTGGTCGAATTGCAATGATTTATCAAATGATTGAATAGCTTCGTCGGGCCGATTTAATTTTTTTAATGCCATACCTTTGAATAACCAGGCATTCGTATCATTATCTTTCAAAGTCAATGATTTCTCGAAACATTCCAATGCTTTTTCATTTTGATTCAGCTTGAAATAAATTGCTCCTTTGTATAACCACATTTCATGAAAGTTCGGAACTAATTCTATCGCTTCATTAATTACGCTTAATGCTTCCTCATGTTTGTTATTTTTATTCAAAGATATGCTTTTCTGGAATAGTACATAAGCTTTGTCTTTTGATTTTTGAGATTCCGCTGTTTTTTCAATTTCCTCTATAATTATTTCCAATTCATTTTTTATTTCTTTGTTCTGAGTTGACCTGTATTCTTCCTGAATAATTTCAAAAACTTCTTTATTGCTGATTCCGTTTGATATTAACGACCATTGAGCCGATAAAGCTATTATAATAGGGAATAAATCTTTTTCGGGAATTTCTTTTAGAGTATCGCGTGAATTGCCTTTTAAATTTGGCAAGACAGAAATAATTCTCTGGATAGGTTTCTTATTGCCTCTAACAAAAAATTTTGTCCATAACATATCCAGATAAACGGCATCATTGATTTCTATTTCGTCTAAATCAGGTATATTACTGAAAAGAAGATTCAGTAACACACTTTTTTGTGTTTCATTATATTTATGATAATCTTTTAATATGACGTTTATCCCTTCCTGAGTTTCTGACCAGTATAATGGAAGATAATAATAATACATCATTTCCTCAAAAGAGAATTCATCTAAATCTTCAATCCAAATACTTAATTTGTCTTTATTCTCTTTGAATACCTCAGAAAAAAATGTAGCGTAAGTGGGCATAAATGATTCGTTATTTTTATCTCTATAAAAGTTTCTTATGAATTTAATTGCGCCTGGCGCAAGGGATGCATTCTTGTGTAAGTAGTAATATTTCAGCCAATTATTGAAATCGTTATCATTTAAAATAGATTTTGGGCTAAAATCATCTGTTTTTTTAACCGAAAGTTTTTCTGTTTTGTAAATTTTATTCTTTTCGTATGTTGGTTTAAAATTTGTTTTCCATGGTATTCGTGTCCATGGACTCTTTTTATCAATAAGTAGATTCTCATATATTTTTCTGAATATTTTCCCTTCCTTTTTGAATATTTCTTCATCCCAAAATTCTCTGCCAATCAGATAATTTTCGCCAAGGTCATTCCATGATTCAAATTTTTGTTGTAATTTCCTGGCAACCGGCATAATGAGTTTCCATGCTTCCTCTTCCGTAATATATCCGCACATGTAAGATTTTCTGCAAAGATAAATGTATCTACAGTAATCCCAGGCTAATATACTTTTTGTACCTACTTTTGTCCGATATTTGGATACCACCGTCAATCTGTATCTGTCATTTTTGTCTTGAATAGATGTGAACAATTTTTTATATTCGTCTTCGCTTAAAACCGATATGATAGATGCAAATTTATCAAAAATTTTTCGATGTCTTCCCGAATCCAGCAAATCAAGGCAATAGTATAAGTCTTCTTTTGATTTAATTCCCCACCAATCATCAAGAGATTTTTTTGATAGAGAAATATTAATTCCGGTAATTTCATTTCCGGCAAGAAGATCATGGCGCTCATGATTGTATTCAATAAGAATCGCACAGAGAGCTAATGCCCATTCATTATCACAATCAATCGCGATTGATTTTTTTTCACTCGAAAATAAAATTAACGATAATGCAAAAATGATGGCAATAATCTTTTTCAAAATATTCTCCACACATAATGATAGTTTACATTGCTGATTTCATATTCATGAAAAAAAGAGTATCGAATGGTAGACAGATATATTGTATAAATACATATGATGTAAATTTATAACATATGATGGAAATATTGCAATCTTTAAAAATGAGTATTGATTTTAGAGTTAGCGATAAGATAATCCGACAAAAACTCAGCAAATTTCAATTAGATTGTCTTCATCGATCCATTTTTTCCGCAAAGTGGAGTATAAATTCCTGTCGGATGATATGGCGCCTTGTACGCAACATATTTTTTCCGCGAATTCTGTTGCTCTGATGAGTGTTATTTGCGGTTTCCAGTTATATATTTTTCCGAGAATAATTACAGCGGTGAAGGCATCTCCGGCACCTACAGTATCGATAATATTTACCGTTTCCAAGGGGGACTGATTAAAAAACCCATTGTTTCGGGTTAATACGTAAGCACCGTCTTTGCCGATTGTTACAAAAATAGATTCTATCGGGTAACGCTCAAACAGAGTTTTTACCTTTTGAACAGATGGGATATTGTCAAGGAAATGAGACCGGGAAATTTCATCCAATTCATCTTCATTTAGCTTAAGAGTATGTGTAGAGGTAAGTATCGATTCTATAGCGCTGATATTCCACCATGGAGAACGGAGATTTATATCCGCGATTATATAAGGGCTAAGTTTATAAATGATTTCAGACAAGGTATTGGTGTTTTTTGGGGATCGCATGGATAGAGATCCGTGATATAATATTTTTGGTGCAGGGATAATTGAAAAGAGATCCGGATTCGGCTCGATAAAATCATATGCCTGATTTGCGCGTATCACAAAACCGGGATGGCCGTTTTTTATGTTAACATCAACTTTACCGGTCGGACGGTTATGGTCGATTTGAACGAATGTAGTATCTAACTCCCATAATTTAAGGGAATTAAGTATAAAATCGCCTTCCGGGTCGTTGCCGATCCGGCTTAGAAAAATCGGGTTAATTCCAAATCCTTGTAAATGCCACGCGACATTGAATGGCGCTCCGCCGAGAGTTTTATTTCCATTTTCGAAAATATCGAAAAGTATTTCCCCAAAAATCAGTGGCCTTTCGCATATGCTTTTTTCATGCATAAAATAGTCTCCGTATAAACCGAAGATAATTATTATCATAAAAAAAAAGAATTGCAAACAAAATGGAATAAATAATGTTGAATAATTTGTATAAAAGATATAATCTATTGAATAATAGAGATTAACCGAATTGTAAAAATATACTTATTTATGCAAAATAAGGATATTATGCATTTAAAATAAGTTGTTTATTTCCGCTATGACAAAAAATATATGTTGTTATGATTATGCCGAAATTACATCTAATGTTATAAGCATCTTTAAATATGGAATAAAACAATAAAATAAATTTTTTATATTTTATGTTGACATATAATAAAAATGTAATACTATTTAGATATAAGGCTTAACATTTCATAAATTGCGAACGCAAACCCAAAAGTATTTTTCAAAGCTTCGTTTTATTAACAAAATTTTTAACCTTAACCTTCCTGGGAGGGAGACAATCTTATGCGGATTATCTCAATAGTTAACCAAAAGGGTGGCTGTGGGAAAACAATTACCGCTGTGAATTTGAGTGATTGCCTGTCGCTCCGGCACAAAAAAGTGCTGCTCATTGATTTAGACCCGCAAAGCAATTCCACTATCGCGATGGGTATTGAGGAAAAAGACATTAACAAATGTATGTATGATGCTTTTTGTAATGGTGTTCAATTGCGAGAAGTAATCAAGGAAATGTATCCTAACTTTTTTGTTGCTCCTTCAAGGTTAAAGCTCAGCGCTGTTGAGCAGTATCTTTCAGGGCAGGATGGCAGGGAAACGGTTCTTAAAACGCTAATTGAGCCGGTAAAAAATGAATTCGATTATGTAGTAATAGATTGTTCTCCGAGTATAGGTTTATTGACTTTCAATGCGTTGCGTGCATGTAACGAAGCTGTTATTCCGATTGAAACCAGTTCTTTTTCAATTCATGGGCTTGGCAGATTGCTTGGCACTATCGAATTGATGTCTGAAAAATGCGGGCATACGATTAGTTTTAAAGCTTTAGCCACTATTTTCGACAAAAGAACAAAGTTTTCGTGGGAAATGCTTGAAGAGATTAAACATCATTTCGGGGAAAGGTTGTTTAGTTCCATAATTCACAATAATGTCAGGCTTAAAGAGTCTGCCCGGGCGGGTAAACCCATATCCAGGTTTGATACCGGGAGCCTTGGTTTCTTCGATTATGATAATCTCGCTAAAGAAATATTGGCGCAACAGGATACGGTAAAGGTTGAGCCCGCTAAAGCCCCTCTGAAAACAGACAGGGGAGTGTTGTTTTCGTGTTTTGCACCAAATGCTCAGCATGTACAGCTTGTCGGCGATTTCAATAACTGGACGCCAAACCAGATTTATCTGGAAAACAAAGCTGGTGAAGGAACCTGGAAAAAAACACTGTTGTTGCCAAGGGGCAAATATCAGTATCGGTATATTATCGATGGATTGTGGGTGCACGATCCGAACAATGATATGACTGAATATAGTCCTTATGGCGGTTTGAATTCCGTTCTTGAAATCTGATAAGCGGTAAAACGGAAAGTTATCTATTAAGTGTTATCAGTGTCTCTAAATGTCCCGTATGGGGAAACTGATCGAATGAATCTATATCTCTCACTAAAAACCCTTTACCTTTAAAAGTCTTAACATCTCTTGCCAGTGTCGATGGATTGCAGGATAAGTATAAAATTGTATTGATATTGCTTTTTGACAATAAGTTTATTGTTTTGCCGCTCAAACCTGATCTTGGCGGATCGACAATGACTGCGTCGTAATTGCTTTTTCCGAATCCTTGAAAATTCTCAGTTTTTGTTTTGTAAAACAGAGTGTTATAAATGTTGTTTATTCGCGCGTTATCTAAAGCGGCGGAAATATTTTTAGCGGAACAATCTATACCTGTTACGCTTATAATATTTTTAGCCAAAAATAATTCCATCGTACCTGATCCACAGTATAATCCGAGTATATGTTTCTTATTTTGTTCTGAAATTATTCTTGTAACAGTCTCATACATTATTTGTGCAATTTTTGTGTTAGGTTGAAAAAATGTATCCGGGTATATGTGGAATAACAGGTCACCGAGTTTTTCAATGATGAAATCAGATCCATGCGTATATTTAATTTTATCGTAAACAAATAAATTGCCCTGTTTTTTATTTTCCACAAAATAGAAACTCTTTATTTCCTTTATTGTATCGAACAGTTTTTCAGCCAAGCGGTTAATTTCTGGAATTTCTCCTTGAGCGGTGGATAAAATAACCATTATTTCGCCTGTGTTTTTAGCTTCACGGATAACGAGGTTGCGCAAAAAACCTTTACCGGTGATAAGATTGTATGCTTTTAATCCGAGTTTATTCAGTTCGCGGGTAAAAAAATCGAATATTTGCGCAAGTTTCGGGCTGAAGATGGCGCAATCGGTTATATTTATAACTTTACCTTGGAAATCGGTTAACGGCGATACCCTTTCTCTCAACCCTAATATTAATTTACCTTCGTGTTCGCCGAAAGAGAATTCCATTTTGTTGCGGTAGAAATAAATGTCGGGTGATGGAATTATATTGATATTGGTAAGTTTATTTCTATCGATCGATCCTATTTTCGCGAGAGTGTCGGTGAGATGTTTCTTTTTAAAATTAAGTTGTACCTGATAATCCAAATTGATAAGCAGGCATCCTCCGCATAAATTTGAGTGGTTAGGGCAAGGGGATTGTATTTCAAAAGGAGATTTTTCAATAATTTCCATTATTTCGCCGTAAGCGAAACTTTTTGTAATTTTCGATATTTTAACTTTAACTTTTTCGCCGGGCAAAGCGCCGGGAACAAATATTATGAAATTATCGTATTTGGCTACTCCATAACCATCGGGAAGAGCGGAATCAAAAATTTCAACGGTATATACTTGATTTGCTATCAGATCGATATTTTTCATCATAAATACATTTCTATCCGGGAAAAGAAAATTTAATTTAGTCGTTTATATTCTGTGATTTGGAATTTTTCCATATTTGGGCGATAATAGATGCTGTTATGATACATAGAAAAACATAAATAGCCGCGGGGATAGCGCATTTTTCGCCGAAATGTTTAAGCGCGAGGACGGTGCCTAAACCTGCGTTTTGCATGCCGATTTCAATACTCAATGTACGGCAACGGCTTGTATTCATTCTGAATATTTTTCCTACGGTATAACCAAGAGACATTCCCAGAAGGTTCAGAAAAAGAGCGGCAAAGACAACCGTTACTGTTAACATCACAAAATAGTTTCTGTTTAAGGCTATTACGACGCAACATATGAATATAATAAACGTAACTGAAATGGCGGGGAATACTTTTATGAATTTGTTTATCTTATCTTTAAAAACGAAACGTAATAAGAATCCGAGAGCTAAAGGTAAAACCACAATTTTAACTACACTTAAGAAAATTGCGGAAAAACTTACTTTAAGTATTGAGTTAGCGAATAAATAAGTTAATGCCGGAGTTAACAGTGGCGCCAGAATAGTGGAAACCGTAGTTAGGCTGACTGAATATGCGGTATCGGCTTTGGCAATATAGCTGATCACGTTGCTTGACATTGCTCCCGGAGCGCATCCGGTTAGAATTAAGCCGAGAGCTAGTTCTTTGGGAAGAGAAAGAAGTTTTGATACCGCAAACGCTCCAAACGGCATTATGGTGAACTGGGCAACGCTTCCTACAAATATTATAAACGGGGTTTTCAGTATCCGCCTGAAATCAGCCGGTTCAAGAACAGCGCCGATTCCAAACATGGTTAAGGCGAAAAAGAAATCCATGTATTCTCTTAAATAAATAAAAGGAGCTGGCAGAAAATAAGCAATGACGGCAAATATTATTACCCATAACGTAAAAAAACGTGTGTAAAAAGATAAGAATTTATTGATCATGCGAAAATTATAAATAAAAAAGTAAATGAATCAATCTTTTTTCAGCTAATTTTTTTCATAATTTATCGGATTTAATGAAAAATGAATAAAGAAATGTTTCGTATCCAAATATACTGTTGTATTATATTAAGGTTTCGGATATGAATTTATTTTTTGCTGTATATGTCAAAATTATTGAGATCTAATCAATCAGGGAAAATGAGTTTAAGAAAATGAAAAAAATTCTTTTAATAATTTTAATTTTATCGGCGATAGCCGGTTATATTGTATACAAAAGAGGTTTTGAAAAAGAAGGAATAAGGATTATAGAGACAGCTAAAGCAACTATTGGCGATATAAACGCTGTATTGGTGGAAACCGGTACAATAAAATCGCAGGTTGGCGCGGAAGTGAAGGTTGGCGCTCAGGCCACAGGTGCGATAACGCAGATGAATGTAAAAATCGGCGATCCGGTAACAAAAGGGCAACTGATAGCCCTTATCGATGACAGGGAAATAATGGATAATATCGAAAAAACCAAAGCCGCTTATGAATATGCGATGCTATATTACGACCGGCAGAAAAAACTGTTTAAAACCGATGCCACAACTCAGGATAATGTAGACAAAGCAAAAAGAGATTGCGACCAGGCCAAGTTTGAACTCAAACAACAGGAAACAAAACGCAGTTATACAAAAATTTATTCGCCTATCGACGGTGTTGTCTCAAATGTTACTGCGCAGGAAGGCGAAACCATAGTTGCCGGATTGCAGGCGGTGAATCTGATAACGGTGATTGATCCGACAAAACTTGAAATGTGGATTTATGTTGATGAAACCAATATCGGCAAAGTCAAAACCGGATTAAATGTTGATTATACGGTTGATACGTATTCGGATAAAATTTTTAAGGGGGAAATTCATAAAATATATCCTCAGCCGGAGATAAAAGACAACATTGTGTATTATCTCGCGATCGTTCAGATTACCAGAGAGGATACCAAATGGTTAAGGCCTGGCATGACAACCCGCGCGAAAATAATATATGAGGGTAAAAAAGATATTACCATGATTCCTAATGAGGCAATAAAATTCGATGAGGGAAAGCAGGTTGTATATAAGGTCCTTAGCCACGGAAATATAAAAAAAATAGCCGTAAATGTGGGTGTGCGGGGAGAATATTTTAGCGAAATCATATCTGGAGTGAAAGAAGGAGATAAGCTCGCGACTAAATTGGTTCTTCCGGTAGAGTCTGGCGCGGGAAAAGAGTAGAGGTTTTGCATGAGCCTGTGTGAAATGAAAGATTTAAAGAAAACTTACCAAATGGGTGAGATAGATGTCGATGTTCTCAAAGGAATTAATTTACGGATAGATGAGGGCGAGTTTGTAGCTATTATAGGCGCTTCGGGTTCAGGGAAAACCACCTTGCTTAATATTATAGGTTGTCTTGATCAGGCGACGTGTGGGCATTATATTCTTGCTGGAAAGGAAGTTACAGAGCTAAATGACGATGAATTGTCGGCGATACGCAACGAACATATCGGTTTTGTATTCCAGAGTTTTTATCTTATGCCATACGCGACGGTATATGAGAATGTAATGCTTCCGTCGTTGTATGCGCACAAGAGAAAACATCGGTTTGAAAAAAGAGCCGGTGAATTGCTCAGTATTGTTGGATTAGCGGACAGGGCAAAGTTTAAACCGAACCAGTTATCCGGAGGCCAACAGCAGCGGGTAGCAATCGCGCGCGCACTGATAAACGAACCTGATTTGATCCTTGCCGATGAACCTACCGGCCAGCTCGACAGCAAAACCGCCGGAGAAATAATGAATCTAATTGTTGAGTTGAATAATCATGGGAAAACCGTCATCATAGTAACCCACGACCAGCATATTGCCTCATACGCCAAACGGGTTATTGAGATAAAAGACGGTGTTATCGTGTAATGAAAAAGTTGATAAAAATAACAATCGAATCAATCAAAGCGGTACACGCTTATAAACTCCGCACATTTTTCTGTATTTTAAGTGTTGCGTTGGGTGTTTCTTCCATATCAATTATTGTTGCCGCTGTCGAGGGGACATTTAAGCAAGCTTTTGACATGGTCAACAAATTCGGTCCTGATGCTCTTCTTATTATTGGTGGAGGTGAAGAGGCAAGAGCATTTGAGTTCAGGGCAAAAACAATTACTGTTGAGGATGTTGAAGCATTGCGTCAGTCGTTCCCCGGAGCATATTCGGTTATGCCGATGACTTTCGATATGAATGTTCAGGTATCATATAAAGATAAAAAATATATTGTAAGGCTTATCGGTGCTACACAGGAGTTTACGAGTTCATGGGCATGGTATGTTACCGATGGGTTTGATTTCACCAAAGCGGATATCGATGAGCAAAGAAACACATGTATTATGGGATCACATGTGGCTAAAGAATTGTTCCCTCAGGAAAGCCCTGTCGGCAAATACATTCTTATAAAACAGATTCCAATGCTCGTAATCGGAATACTTTCTTCCCGCGGAATAACGCCAGCCGGTGAAAATTTAGACGACAGGGTAGTAATACCCATAACAACCTCCATGCGAAAAATCCAGAACGAAACCAAATATGTAAATATTGTTCGTATGCGGTTTTATGATCAGAGCAAACTCAAATATTATGAGAAAGACGTATTCTCTTTCTTCAGGCAACGGCATAATATCCCACAGGGCGATCCGGACGACATATCAATTATATCATCGAAGATGATATATACTTTTCTTGCCGCTTTGACAGGGTCACTGGTTATGTTTTTGGGGACAACAGGTATAATTTCTCTTATCGTAGCGGGATTTGTACTCGCTAATTTATTGCTCTTATCTGTAAATGAACGAGCTAAGGAAATTGGTATTCGCCGGGCTATCGGTGCGAGAAAAATAGATATTATGTTTCAGTTTATCGGTGAATCGGTAATAGTAACTTCAGCAGGAGGCGTGATCGGATATGCCATTAGTCTGGCGGTATCGGAGTTTCTCACCAGAGCGGCTAACTTCCCTATATATTTTTCATACAAACCGTTTTTCGCCGGTTTGTCATTAGCGTGGATAGTTGGTATTCTTGCCGGTCTTCAACCTGCTCGAAAAGCGGCGGATATTAATCCGATTGAGGCAATAAGAAAATGAAACGGATTTTTCTCAATATAGAGATAGCATGGCATTCTTTGAGTAATTTTAAGTTGCGAACTTTTCTCGCATTATGCGGAGTGACACTGGGTACTTTTTCACTTGTGCTTGTGGCTAACCTGACAGGGTCAATAGAACGCAAATCGAAAATAGAGGTTGATAAACTGGGCAAGAACCTTCTTATTGTGAGATGCGGAGTGGTCCTGAAATTCGGCGAGAGGACACGTACATTAAGCGAAGCTACCACCCTAACAAAGGAAGACGCGCAGGCTATTCTTGCCGGTTCGGCTTTTGTTGAAGATGTCGCTCCGGCAACATTGAAACAGCTTCCCGTACGTTACAAAGAAACTACATTAAAATCAGTGTTTATAATGGGAGGAACTCCAAACATTTACATAATGCGTAACTATAAGTTAGCTAAAGGTGTTTTTTACAATGATAAAGATAACCGAGCCTTTGCGGATGTTGCCGTAATAGGTTACAAAGTTGCCGATAAACTTTTTAAAAATCAGGACCCGATAGGAAAATACATAAAATTATCGGATATTTATTGCCAGGTAATAGGTGTTCTTGAGGAACTCGGATCGGATATATCCGGCGCCGATCAGGATAACCAGGTTATTATTCCGATCTCAACATATATGCGAAAAATAGAGAATAAAGATTTTATCAATATTATTTATGTACGTGGAGTTAGCGATGAAGTGTTTGACAAAGCCAAAAACGATATTGAGGAGATTCTGCGGCGCAGGCACAAAATACATCCGGGCGATCAAGACGATTTTACGGTTATCGATATGAAAGATGTAATGGCTATTCGGGCGCAGGTTACAAAAATCATTACGGTTCTCGGAAGGTTATCGGCATCTATATCTTTTTTAATTGGCGGTCTGGGAATACTATCCATTATGATTCTGATAGTAAGCGAACGAAAAATGGAAATCGGTATTCGAAGAGCGGTCGGTTCGAGAAAGAAAGACATAATTTTTCAGTTTCTTACTGAATCCTCGCTGATTTCATTAACGGGCGGTGTTTTTGGTATTATTGTGGGATTCGTATTTTGTTCACTGATCTTTCATTTTTCTAAACTTCCGTATTATATATCGTTATTCAGCCTTATTTCATCTATGGCGAGCTCATTTGCCGTTGGAGTAGTCGCGGGGATATACCCTGCGCGAAAAGCAATTCAGATTCAGCCGATCGATGTTATGAGATCAAGATAATACTGTTTATTCTGTGGTACTGTATGCATCCTTTATCGCAATAAGGAAATTTATTTCGGTATAAAGCTCATTTGCCTGTTTTTTTCTTGATGAGAGCTCGGATAAATATTTTTCGATATATCTTTTTGTCGCTCTGTGAGCGTCCAAGAATTCTTCCTGATGTTTTTCTGGATTATCGGGATCGTTACCGAAAGGGAGATGGTGTATCCACCCGGCATTTTGATCGTGATGCGAATATTTATCCTGAAGGGTATGCATTCCTTCGCCAAGAGCTTTCATTGCTGAATGATGATTGCCGTCAAGTTCGTAGTTTATTGCTCTTTGAAGCGCTTCTTCTATAATTTTTTCAGCTTGAAATTTAGTCCCCGGCATATAATGAAACGATTTATCAATTCTATTGATAAATCTATCGACAGACATGTTTGATTCATATGCTGTTTCAATATCCATACGTGAAAAACCCGCTTTTTTCATGGGTGATCGGGTTAGGTTATAATGCCCGCGTGAAGGGGATAACCTGAATGGATCAATAATGCGTGAGACATTCTTTTCAATATTTATAAATTCCGGCGGGGATATCTCAATATCCAATTTAGAAACATGAAGGTGAATTTTTAAATCACGCGATACATTTATGTCCAACACATTCTCAACCTCACAATATGATAACTTCAACAAATCATTATAATTACTTTTTTTGCAATATTCCATTTCATAGCCGATTACATTTTTTATTTTAAGAAGGTTCTCAATTAAATAAAAAAACTTCTTTCTGGAGAAAATGGGTAGATTTTGAAACCCCCTTTTTTGTGATTTTCTTTTTATACAGCAAATTTCAAAGACATTTGTAATAGAATTATATTTGATTGTGTTTATACGAAACTCTCTTTTTGCGAGCATATCATTAATGGATGATAATACATTTTGAGTATTTTGGTTACTGTGAGCAAATGTAAGCATAGGAGATCACCTTCTTTCTTTGAAAGAGTTTTATTGTTAAGTTAACCATACCCTGGTTACAGGGATCAAAAAAGATTATTCATCGAATACATTAGTGAAATATTAGTTTCCGTTTAAATATTTATGTGTTTATAACAGGTAAATACACAACAAAAGTAATGTAAAAATATTCTGTAAGAGAAACGGTTAATAAAAAAAATTTCAACATACGAAATCTAAAGGAGTCAAATAAAAAGTGAATAAATTCACAAAAAATATCTTGATTTTTCTCCCTCTTTGCCGTTATAATATTGTGAAAAAATTAACTATTTGTTAATTTGAGGCTAAAAACAGCTCAAGTCTCGAAAAATGTGGTGTTAAATTGCTAAAAGACAAAATTAAAATTTAGGGAATTCAGGTATGACCGAAAACAAAAATGTGGTAGAGATTTCTGTTTGTATGGGGAGTTCTTGTTTTGCCCGCGGAAACAATCAGAATATTCAAATCGTAAAGGATTATATAAGCCAGAATAAGCTGGATGACAAAGTATTGTTAAAAGGGAATTTATGTGAAGGTATATGCAAATCGGGCCCGAATATTAAAATCGATGGGGAAATGCATAGCGGTGTAGATCCGAATTCTCTTGTGGATTTGTTGAACTTTTATTGTAAAAGGTTTATAGAATGAACTTTCTAAATCCTATTTATACTGAGAAAGCAGAATGTCAGGATTGCTACAAGTGTGTGAGGGAATGTCCTGTTAAGGCAATTAAAATCGAGTCGGGCCATGCTGAAGTTATGAAAGACCGATGTGTATATTGCGGGCATTGTGTTGAGGTTTGTCCGGTGGGCGCAAAAAGAGTGCGGGATGATTTGTCGCGTGTGAAACAGTTGTTGAAGTTTAAGGATAAGGTGATTGTATCTTTGGCGCCGTCGTTCGTAAGTGATTTTGCAGATATCAGTTCCGCACAGATGATTCACGCCCTGAGGAAACTCGGTTTTTACGGCGTATCCGAAACGTCGCTCGGTGCTCAGAATGTATCTGCTTGTGTGGCTGTTATGTTGTCCAAAGAGAACGGAAAAGTTTACGTATCATCAGCTTGCCCAACTGTAGTGGAATATATAAAAAAGTATCAGCCTGAATTATCCGGATACGTAACTAAATTGCTTTCACCGCTGTTGGCTCATTGCAAAATATTGAGAAAGTTATATGGTGAAGATATAGGAGTGGTTTTTGTAGGCCCGTGCATTTCCAAAAAAAGAGAAGCGGATACCCATCAGAATCTTCTCGATGTGGTAATAACTTTTGAGGATTTGCGCAGGTGGTTTGAGGAAGAAAACATCAATCCCGCTCACATGATTGAAACTGTCGATGACGTATTTATTCCCCGATTGTCGAAAGAAGGTGCTCTGTATCCGATAGACGGAGGAATGATTGCGGGAATCAAAGCTAATTGCAGTACGAAAGAAGCTACGTTTATGGCTTTTTCAGGAATAAAAAATATAAAGAGCGCTTTAAGTGATCTGGATCAGCTTGATCTGAATAACAATATTTTTATCGAGATGTTATCGTGCGAAGGTGGTTGTATTAATGGCCCGAAAACGAGGAAAAGGTCTTCGACAGCATTGAAAAGATGTAAAATCATTAATTATTCCGAATATCCTGAGGATGAAATACCGCGACAGCCGGAAGTTGATATTAATGAGGATATTCAGATAAATACTATTGAGGTGAAAGAGTATACTGATGAGGAACTGCGCGCTGTTTTGCGGGCAATAGGCAAATTCACGCTTAAAGACGAGCTGAATTGCAGTGCATGCGGATACGATACTTGCAAGGAATTTGCCAGAGCTTTTCTGGACGGCAAAGCTGAAAAAACCATGTGTGTATCTTATATGCGAAAACTCGCGCATAATAAAGCCAATGCTCTTATAAAAGCTATGCCATCGGGAGTTGTGATAGTTGATGAGAACCTTAGAATCATCGAATGCAATCATAATTTCGCCAAACTTTTCGGGAAAGATGTAGAGATGATATACGACGCAAAGCCTGGTATGGAGGGCGCTTCACTGCAAAAAATATTGCCTTTTTACAACATTTTTCAGGTCGTTCTTGAAACCGGCAAGGAATTACTTAATAAACCTGTACGTCATAAAAGCTCCATATTGAATATCACGATATTTTCCATTGAGAAGCACAGTATTGTCGGTGCGGTGATACAGGATATTACCGTTCCATCAGTAAGAAAAGAGCAGGTTATTAATAAAACCCAACAGGTAATACGCAAGAATCTTGAAACTGTTCAGAAAATCGCTTATTTGCTTGGCGAAAACGCTTCAGAAACAGAAGTTATACTTAATTCGGTCGCAGAATCGTTTTTACCGTCACATATTGATGAAAATGAGAAAGAAAATGAATAAAAACGGATATTTCATTGAAGTCGATTCATATCAGGGATATAAGCATAACCAGCTTGTAGGCGGAGACGTGTTTTTGTCAACCAAGATCAAAGAAGAGAATAGGATTGTTTCCGTATTATCCGATGGGCTTGGCAGTGGCATTAAAGCAAGTGTTCTCGCAACACTCACAGCAACAATGGCTTCGAGATTTATTGTTAATTATATTGATATAAAAAAATCCGCTCAGATTATCATGAAGACTTTGCCAGTGTGCAAAGAACGCAAAATAAGCTACTCGACATTTTCCATTGTTGATATAGAAAGCGATGAGCATATAAGGATTATTGAGTATGACAATCCGCCATATATACTTTTACGTGAATCGAGAATAATGGACGTAGATAAAAACCTGATTAAAGTAAAACCGCGAAGAAAAAAAGAGAGCCAGCTTTATTTCTCCAATTTTAAAGCGGAAATGGGCGACAGAATCATACTGTTGTCTGATGGAGTTACGCAATCCGGTATGGGCACACCAACAATGCCTCTCGGATGGGGGATCAGTGAACTGAGAATGTTTGTTGAACAGATAATTAGTGAAAACAAAACCATATCGGCTCGTGAACTTGCGAAAAGAATTGTAAAAAAAGCTATGGCAAACGATTCTTTCAGGTGTAAAGATGATATCACATGCGGAGTAATCTATTTTCGCAAACCGCGCAACATTATGGTTATGACCGGTCCGCCAATATCGAAAGATAAAGACAAAGATCTTGCCGCTATGATAGATACATTCGACGGGAAAAAGGTTATTTGTGGGGGAACTACAGCCAATATTGTGGCTCGCGAACTGAAACGCGATATAAAAGTCAACCTAAGAGATATTGATCCGGAAATACCGCCGCCTGCGTCAATGCATGGAATCGATCTGATAACTGAAGGAATAATTACGCTTGGAAAAGTAGCGGAATTATTGGAAATGGGAGTAAAACAGGATTCTCAAGATGGTAACGCCGCACAGAAACTTGTATATAGCTTGCTTAATAGCGATATCGTGAATTTTGTGGTCGGCACAAAGATCAACGAGGTTCATCAGGACCCAAACATGCCTGTGGAACTTGAAATCAGAAGGAATGTGGTTAAAAAAATTATCAAATTGCTTGAGGAAAAATATCTTAAAGAAGCTCATCTGCAGTTCATATAAAATAGGAGGACCAAATGGAGAAAATTAATATAAAAATTTGCACCGGTACAGCTTGTTACGTTATGGGAGGCGCGAATATTCTTATGCTTGAAGATTTTATTCCGCAGGATGTTAAGGATTTTGTTCATATCGAAGGATCCACCTGTTTGGAATACTGTAAAAACGCGGAACTCGGTAAACCTCCTTTTGTGAAAATAAACGATAAACTTATAAGCGAAGCAAGCGTACCTAAGATACTGGATTATATAAATCATTTAACCGGAAAAGATTTTTAAGGGGTATAGTGCAATGATGTACGAGAATAACGCTACGTTGCGAAGGCGCGATCTTCTTATTAATATAGCAAAACTTTTTTTCGAAGATAAACTATTTGCAGAAATCGATAAGATTGCGGTTGATATGTTTCCCAAACGGTCTATATCATCCACAAGGTGTTGTATTTACAAAAGCCGGGCGATAATAAAATACCGTAGCATGGCAATATTGGGTTTCAGCATTGAGGATGAACAGGACGAACTTATGACTCTATCGGATTACGCAAAGATAGCTGTAAACAGGGATAAAGTCGATTTTCCTATACTTACGGTATTGGATGAAGCCTGCAGTTCATGTGTAAAAGCCAATTATGTGGTAACAAATGTATGCCGTGGGTGTTTTGCCCGTCCATGTATGATAAACTGCCCGAAAAAAGCGATTACCATGGTTGATGGACAGGCAAAAATAGATCCGGAAAAATGCGTTAATTGCGGGTTGTGCATGAAAGCTTGTCCGTATCATGCCATTATTTTTGTTCCGGTACCTTGTGAGGAGGCGTGTCCGGTTGGGGCGATAAGCAAAGACGAAATGGGGCGAGAGAAAATAGATTATACAAAATGCATATATTGCGGTAAATGCACAAGAGAGTGCCCTTTTGGCGCGGTTATGGAGAAATCGCAGATAATCGATGTCATAAAACATCTCAAGTCCGGGAAAAATGTGATTGCCATGATAGCGCCGGCAATAGTGGGGCAGTTTCCCGCTGATTTTGAAAAGATAATTTCGGCAATCAAAAAAGTAGGTTTTTCCGATGTAGTGGAAGTTGCTCTTGGAGCAGATATAACAGCCGAGAAAGAGACTGCTGAGTTTAAAGAACGAATGGAACACGGGCAGAAACTGATGACCACTTCATGTTGCCCGGCATATACCGAAGCGGTAAAAAAACATGTGCAGGAACTGGGTGAGTTTGTGTCTCAAACGTTTACTCCGATGCATTATACAGCTGAAATGCTTCATGTGAAAAACAAAGATGCCGTTAAAGTGTTTATCGGTCCGTGTGTCGCAAAGAGAAAAGAAGCGATAGAAAATCAGTATGTTGATTATGTACTTACTTTTGAGGAACTTGGGGCTTTGTTTGTGGCTAAAGGCATTGATGTTGCCCAGTGTGAATCGTCTGTCATAGATAATCCGGCAATGAAAATAGGAAGGATGTTTCCTGTATCGGGCGGGGTTACGGGAGCGATTAAGGAAGTTATCGGATCTGAAGATGGGTTTAATCCTGTGCTTATCGATGGGTTATCGAAACAGTCCATAAAGACTTTGAAAACTTTTGCGAAAGGATTGTGTCCGGGCAATTTTGTTGAGGTTATGTCATGTGAGGGAGGGTGTGTTGCCGGGCCTGGAGTGTTGAGTAACCCGAAAATCGCTACCGTGAAGGTAAAAAATTTCACAAAATAACTTTGCTTATAAGTATTTAAAATGGATGCGAAGCATCCTTACAAAAAGTTTTTGTTTCTTTTTTCAAAAAGAAAGAAGTTTTTTGTTTTTTCTTATTACGAAAACGGATTTTTCCAGATCGTTTTTTCCCGAAAAAAGAAATTGTAATATTGGATATCTTTAGTTATCGGCCGGTTCTTATAAGTTTAATCGTGAACTTTGATGATGCGACCAGCACAAACGATGAAAAATTCATCAATCCGACAATGATTGCAGTCATATTTATCCCTAAAAGTGGTAGCAGGAATGTTCCGGCGAATATCGCTCCCAGAAACGCGCCATAATGATCGGCGGCGTCGAGCGTGCCAGTTGAGAATCCGGCACAACTATCGTTTGATGAGAACATTGCTACAGATATTGGAAACTCGATGCCTGTTAAAAAACCGCACAGAGCAACTACCGAAAAAAAGAGTGATTTTATAATAAACTGAGATTCCAATGTATTTAGATATCTTATGGTTCCGGGAATACAAAATGCCAGTACAGGAATTAGAAATTCAATTATAATAAGAATTTTTAAAATTGATGATAAATTCCGGAACATTTTTATAAATTTTATGCCGGTATACGAGCCTGCCATCAAACCGCTCATGAAAAGAGCCACAATAAATCCTATCATCGAATAAAGGTAACCGAAAATATTCTGAAACGCGAAAAGAAGAAGGATCTCTATACCCATAGCGGAAAACCCTGTGGACAATATTGCCCAGAAAAGAATTATCCTGAAAAATTTTATTTCAGATACATTTCTCATTGTGTATTGAGGTATAAGCAAAGATAAAACAAGCGTTATCATTGCCGATATTATGTGAAACGGTTTTAATTTTTCTATCCGTTTCAGGTAACCGGCTAATTTTGAACCGGAAAACTTATCCCATAAGTACAACTCGTAATGATAAGCGATTGGGTTATTGTCGGTATTTGATTTGATTTTCGGCGCGATTTTATAGAAACTGGATTCAACGAATTTCAATCTTTCTTTATCGAGTAGCGGAATGAATATCATCGGTGAAAACGAGTCGGTTTTTATTTTTTTGCTGTTGAACCTGTTGATTAAAATTTTCGGATTGGTTGTTATGACACCTTTATTGTTGGAGGCAATAAAGATCTTTCTTTCGCCATAAGTAACAAGTACGTCTGTGAATATTTCTTTCAGTGTTTTGAATATGCTGGTATTGAAACGAAGTACTTCTTCACCGTAATAATTTTCCGCCGAAGAAATCGCGAATACAACGATCCCGTTTTGGGATAAAACTTTTGAAGTTTCCTTAAAAAACTCAAAAGTATAAAACCTGTTTGCCATAGCTGTTTCCGGATCGGGCATATTTATAAGGATGATATCGTATCTCTTATTTAAATTTTTTATGAAAAACCTGCCGTCGGTAAAATATAGGCGGATTTTTCTATTGCTGAGCAAATCAGTTATATTCTTTGGGATAAATTCTTTTATTGTGTCATAATAATCTTTATCGAGTTCGAGCAGATCGATTCTTTCAGGATTGAATTTCAGTATCGGATCAATGTATCCGTTAAAAACGCCTCCGATCATCAGGATGTTCTCGTGGTTTATGCTTTGGCTGAGAACAAAATTTATAAAAATTTCGTTTGTGAACGGGTCTGGAGGAAGGGAAAAAGAGTATTTGAGGTTGCTGAAAACGTCCAGTTGCTCATTCTGGCGGCTGATGGAAATATTCTGGTATTTTGTATCGATTGACTTTTCGAGTTTAAGCGGAGTGAAAAAAGCGTTCCACCGTTTATTTATGGAGAACTCATTTATTCTGTCCGGTATATTTAAGTAAAACAAAATAATACCTGCTGTTACTATGGATACAATAGAAAAAAAGACATGTTTAGGTTTTGTGAAAGCAAAGAAAGACAGAAGAATCGATGAAATGATGAAAAGAGCTGAAGAAATCTGAAAATAATCGAAATGTTGAACCAACACGAAAGTAAACAAAGATCCTCCGGCGAGTGCTCCCGCGGATTCTGCGAAATAAATTTTACCTGAACTTACACCTATATTACTGTTTTCTTTTACGCATTGACATGCAAGCGGAAACGTAAGCCCGGCATTAAATGTCACCGGGATCATAAATATCGCTGAAGCAAGTATGGTTTTGTAAAAAGGTATCAGCTCGCCTTTGCCGGGTAAAAAATAGCAGATAAAAAACCTGAATAAAAAAATCGATACCGGAAACAAAAAATGGAGCATAAACACTGACAACTTAAATACATGTTCAGGGAAACGGATTTTACCGGATATTTTTGCTCCCAGTGACGCGCCTGAGGCGATGCCAAAAAGCCATAATCCCAGAATCGAGCCGATGCAGAGTTCGTTGCCATAAAAAATAATTAAAAATTCGCGCAGGAACATTACCTGGAAGTTTATGCTGGAAAATCCGATAAGAAACGCGGTAAATAAATAAATGATCATTTGTTTTAACTGTAAAAAATATTGTTTTAAAATATTAAATTTAATATTATTAAAAAAAACTATTTTTAACCGCCAAAAAGTTTCTTATCACATTATCCGATAGCCTGCAAAAATGGTTATATAGAGATACTGATTATGAATTATTTTTTCATTATGTTGGTATATTCGGCGGCACATAGTTTTGGGCATACTTTATTATTTTATTACATCTTGTTTTATTTAAGGTAGATTTATTATGAGAGAAATCAGATTTATTTTCGTATCATTGTTAATTACTTTTTTTCTATCCGGTTGTGCGGTTGTTGAGAAAAAAGGGCTGATAGGCGGTAAAGGAAAATTTCCCGATTCGTATGAACCTCCGAAAGATTTAACTACCGATGAATTGATAAAAAACATTCATAAAAATAATACTCAGATAAAGAGTTTCAAGGCGGATATGAAACTTGTTTTTAAAAATACTGTCAGGGATAAAGGGGCTTTGGAAAGTTCCGGTAAAATAGCCGTTGAGAGGCCTCATAAAATGAGGTTGCGTGGATATAGTTTCATTGGCGGTACGACATTCGATATCGCGTCCGACGGGAAAACGTTCTGGGTTTATATTCCGCAGGAAGCTAAAGTGTATACCGGCTCAAGCAGGTTTCCTTGCCAAAGGGATTTGCCGGCAATAAAGATTAGGCCCAACGATATTCTGGAATCGATATTTTTCAATGACCTTATTACTTTTGCCCGCGAAAAAATATCGTTTTATGAATATATTCCCGGTTTTTATATTTTATATATCGCTGAGAAAAGCGGAGATAATTATTTCATCAGGAAAAAAGTCTGGGTCAGGGATGATACATACGAAATAATACGTCATCAGACTTTTGATCAGAAACGGGCAATTGTATTGGATGTCCTTATACACGAATTGTATAATTTCGGAAAAGACGGTTATTTCCCAAAAAAGTTAGAGATAATCAGGCCGGCGAGCCATCTTGATCTTGCGATGGTGTTCAGTTCGGTTAATATTGGAGTAGAATTCAACGATACTATATTTCAATTTCAAATTCCCAAAAACACTGAAGAGATAAATTTGGATTAACATTATGAAAAAGTTATTATTTTTTTGTGTGGTACTGTTTTTATTCAATGCCGGCGCTGGAAAATCCGCGGAACTGAATCTTAATCAGATAACGGATGAACAGGAGTTTAAACAAATTATTAATGAAATCGAAGAGCATCGTGAACAGATCAGGACTTTTTCGGCAGAATTCGATCAGGTTAAAACAATAATGCCTTTTGAGGAAACAGAAAAGGCAAACGGCGTATTTTTTTATAAAAAACCGATGAAAGTTGTCTGGGAGTTTTATGCTCCAGAGAAAAATATGGTTATTTTGAAGGAAAACAGAGGGTTCATTGTTACTCCCAATCTGAAACAGGTCCAGTTATTTAGTATGGAACAGAACAACAGGTTTAAGTTTCTTCTTGCCGGGTTAGGTGAACCGCTCTCAAAATTTTTTGTTGAGTTTAATGTATTATGTTTTAAAGGTGAGGACAAATCCGGTAAATTTTATCTATTCAGATTATCTCCAAAAGATCCTGAAATGGCACAAATTATGGATAATTTTGAAGTTAAGGTTTCTTGTGTTAATATGGTTCCGTCATCTACAAAACTGGTAGAAAAAACCGGTGACATAACAACTCTTACTTTTTCGCAAATAAAAATCAATCCGAATATAAAAGAATCGGTTTTCGAGTATAAAATACCTCCGGCGTATGAGATTATCGATTACAGGGAATAGGATCCTGCCGAAAAATTTGTTTTAGAATCGCCAATGGAATTGATTATTATTCGGCAAAAAAGTTTTCTGGAATAATCTATAAATTGTTCCATATAAAAATATTATATATTTCCATTATTCTATTTGATGGTTATGGAAAAAAGGGAATGGATACAAAAAATTCCGAGCTGGATTAATCTTATCAATCGGTTATATTGATTAAAGGTAATTAAAGAGAGAGATTATTCCTTTAATTCCGTAAACGTGATCTTTCAATCCGAGTATAATTTGTTTCGGTGTTATTCCCTGCTGGAAAAAGTATTTGAAATCGGTAATATATCTTGCCCATATTTCATTGTTTGGAAATTCAATAACCTGCGAAATGCTTATAATAAATAAACAATAGCTGAATAAAACGGCAGTAACTGTAAAAATAATTACCGCGATATTTAGAGGTTTTTGAGATTTATAAACCGAAGCCATGCAAACAATGAACATTCCTGTAAAATCGGTTAAATATCGTTGCGAGTAAGACCCCGATCCCCACCATTCACCGAAGTACCCGTAAATAGCGGATATGGAGAATGCACTGAAAAGCGCAAATAACATTACAATTCTTGAATCGGAACTGAATTTTTTTGACGACAGGTAATATATTACTCCGGGTATCACAAGAAGAAATAACGGATGAAAAATCATAAAACCGCGGTGTGGCGAAAACAAAATATTGATTAAAGGAGGCCTGTCAAAAAAAAAGCTTCCGGAATAGGAAGATGAGATATGGTTTGAATGTAAAATATAAAACAATGGTATTACCGGTATCAAGCACATGAATCCGGCTCCGAGCAGAAAAATCGATCTGATTTTTTTATCTATTGACATATAGAGAATCGAGAAGAATGAAATAATAATCATCAGAGCGTTGGGGAGCCTTACGGAAGTAGCGAGAGCACATAACAGGCCTATAAAAAACCAGAGAGAAATATTATGTGAACGCACAAGCCTGGCGTATAACCAAACAATTGTTGATAATACACAGAAGCTATTCGCATGGCTCATTCCTGACTGGCCGTAAAAATGAAGTGGGCTCGCAAGGTAACCTGCAAAAACAATCAGTGATGATGCCAGAGAAGAAAATCCGTTAATTCGCAAAGTAAAATAAACAAAGAGAAGCCCGAGTAGTGTGTAAAAATTGTGGGCGGCAATAATACCTAT
The DNA here is from genome assembly GCA_964451165.1 of uncultured bacterium. Taxonomy (GTDB): domain Bacteria; phylum Auribacterota; class Auribacteria; order Auribacterales; family Auribacteraceae; genus CAYVGJ01. The sequence goes on along the minus strand of CAYVGJ010000021.1, from coordinate 37,585 downwards.
TATCCCCGGCATAATTGAATCGGGAATGTTTTTCGCTCCTGCGGATTCAGGAAGTGCTGGTGCAGGAAAACGCAGATTGAATTTTTGCGATATTTTTGTTACGCAGAAAAAAAACGGAATATCCATCAATGATGTTCCCGGTGGATATTGTGTAATCCAACGGCCTGTTTTCGGATCTTTGGTAAAACCGTTATATACACCGTAAATATTATTATCCAGATTCAGGTCTTTATCTTTTATTATAGATTCGGTAACGGCATAATACCCCCAGCCATCACCACCCATTCCCTGCTCAAAAACAATCATATGAAAAGAGATAAGTAAAAAAATTAGAATTGAAAATATTGTTTCTTTCAGATGCATAAAAAAATCACCATTATATTAAAAACCAGTTTATTAGGTTTTTAATATAATGGCTAAATAAAGAAAAAACAAGATATTTCAGATAAATTTATTTTTTCCGGTAATCATCAGGATCAATGTTCCGAACATGATTTTAAATTCATTAATCCATGATTTTTCCTGAAGGCTTTTAATATACTCAAGGTCATAATGGAGCTTGTGTTTCACGTCGTCTATAGATTCATCATACCTGTGTTTTACCTGAGCAAGCCCGGTAATTCCAGGGCGTACGGTAAGGCGTTTCTGGTATTCCGGCAACTCATTTTTTAATTGATTGACAAAATGCGGTCTTTCAGGCCTTGGGCCGATGATACTCATATCGCCTTTAATTACGTTTATAAATTGCGGTATTTCATCAAGATGTGTTTTTCGCATGAAATTGCCGAGTTTTGTTACGCGCGGATCATTGGTTTTTGCCCAGACAGGCCCAGTGTGTTTTTCGGCATCAAATCGCATAGACCTGAATTTATACATAGTAAAAAGCCTGCCACCCTTTCCAACCCGTATCTGAGAGAAAATTATTGGACCCGGAGACGAAACCTTAACTAAAATAGCCAGAAAAACACATAGTGGTGTTAATATAAGAATAAATAATATAGAAAGAATAATGTCAAATAACCGCTTTGTCTGTTCAAAACATTTTTTTGTGAATCTAAACAGCATTCCCATCAATCCGCCGCCAAGAAGAATCATACTTGTAGGTTCAGGCATTTTAAATCACCTCCTAAGATAAAAACAAAGTAGTTAACAGCATTAATATTATTATACCTCATATTCCGTTGATTTTCAATATGGATGGAAAATATTATTAAAAAATTACTAAAATATTCAATAATGTATAAGATTATAATATAACTTTGATGTCAATAAATCAATATAAAGTTCAAATATATTTACTTAATAAATAATGAATAAAATATATAAAAATCTGTTAAATAGTGAATTATAAAAATTATGATGAAGTGATGGCTTTTATTTCATCCATAAAGAAATTTAAAAAGTTGTCAATTTTTGTCTGAGCAATAGGTTCGATCTCGCTCAACGATTTTTCTTCAGGGTGTACCATGACGGCGAAATAAAACTTTATTTTTGGTTCAGTACCCGATGGGCGAATGGTAATTTTTGTATCGTCAGATAAATGGTATGCGATTACATTGGATGCGGGAAGTTCAATAGATCCGATAACTTGCTTTTTTGAAGGTTCAATATTCACGCTTTTCTGGTAGTCGCTAACGTAATTCACTTTAACTCCGGCCAAATATTTATATAAGTTGTTACGAAAATGGGTCATAAGTTTGGTTATCGTCTCCATTCCTTCTTTGCCTTCGTAACCGATAGATTTTCCTGTTTCTTTATAAACACCGTATCGGCGGTATATTTCTTCGAGCATGTTGTAGATGGTTATTCCTTTTGATTTGGCGTATGCGGATAATTCCGCGAGAAGCCCTGCCGTGGAAACCGCGTCTTTGTCTCTGACGAATGTACCGGTGAGATATCCGTAACTTTCTTCACCGCCAACAATAAACTGTTTTATAGGGTTTTCCGGGGATTGCTGTATTTCGAACTCGCGGATTTTTTCACCGATATACTTGAATCCCGTAAGTACATCAATACATTCAAGCCCGAAACTCTCTGTTATAGATCTTTGCAGTTCAGTTGTTACTATGGTTTTTATTACTACACCGTTTTCGGGAAGCATATTTTTTTCTTTTAGCTGGGATAATATGTAATAAATGAGAAGTGATCCTGTTTGGTTACCGTTAAGGAGGATATATTTGCCTGAATTATCTTTTACCGCTATACCGATTCTATCGGCATCCGGATCTGTAGCCATGGCGATATCGGCATTGATTTTTTCAGCGTCTCTCAATGCGAGTTTCATTGCCGATGCCTCTTCCGGGTTTGGTGATTTTACAGTGGAAAAATCCGCATCCGGTTCTTTTTGCTCAGCCACTATATTTATATTGGTAAACCCCATTCTGCCAAGCAATTCGGGGACAAGAGTTATTCCTGTTCCGTGAAGGGATGTGAACACAATTTTTACATTATCATTATATTGTTTAATAATATCTTTATTTATCATCAGTTGCATTGTTTTATCAAGATATGCCTCATCAATTTCTTTGCCGATATATGTGAGCAATCCTTTGCTGATCGCGTCTTCCTTGCTTAATTTCTTTACCTGGGCAATTGATCTAACCTGGCGAACCTCGCTTATGATATTTTTATCGTGTGGGGGGACAACCTGTGCGCCGTCTTCCCAGTATAGTTTATACCCGTTGTACTGTGATGGATTGTGGCTTGCGGTAATCATTACGCCCGCTATGGTTTTCAGATGCCTTACCGCGAAAGACAATAAAGGTGTGGGGCGAAGCGATTCGAATAAATACGCGCGAATACCGTTTCCGGCTAAAACCAGTGCGGTTTCCAGAGCGAATTCCGGTGATTTATGCCGTGAATCGTAGGAAATAACAACACTGTTATTTTTTTCACCTTGTTTTAATATGTATGTAGCAACACCCTGGGTTACTTTTGCTACATTATATATATTCATCCTGTTGGTGCCAGCGCCTATTATTCCGCGCAAGCCACCGGTACCGAAATCGAGGTCCTGGTAAAATCTGTTTGTCAGTTCTTCAGTATTGCCTGAGTCAATTAAATTCTGTATCTCGGTTCTTGTCTCGATGTCGTATTCGTCGGTTAGCCATTCCTGAATACGTTTTTCGATAATAGCGTCCATTTATATGCTCCTTATGAAAACAGATTTTGGATTTGCTTTAAGGTAATGGAATTAGCATATAAATGTTCTATAATAAAATCAAGTTTTTTTAAATTTAATAATCAGTTTTGTGAAAATAAAATAAATCTTAAAAATAGGTTAAATAAATAAAAAAAAATGAGGATTGTCCGATATGAATATAGGTTTAATATTTTTAACATATTAATAAGAGGTTTTTTGTTTGCAGGAACAATTCACAAAAAATATACAGAAATCATTGCGTGAAATTTCCGCGTTATATTGGGTAACCCGTCAGATCAATAACACAAGAGATCTGACGGATATATTCCGTATTCTTGTAAAAACTCTGGATGATTTCTGTAATTACAACTCTGTACACTTAAAACTATATGATGAAGATACAGGCGAATTGGAAATTGAGTTAAATGAAGAGAAAATCAATTCACCTGATCCGTCTTTAGTTAATGAAGATGTGATGGATTGGATACTTGCCAACCGTAAGATCAGAGTTATCCCGTTTACCGGATCGGATAACGGCCAATCGGAAATATCAATGGTTGTCATTCCTTTGATCTCGACAGATAATATTATCGGATTTATTCAGATCATAATGCCGATAGCTTCAGGCGCGTTTACCCCGCATCTCGAACAGATATTGTGGATTATATGCGGGCAGGTAGCCGGAGCTGTTCAAACCGCCAGATATCTGAAGAAGATCGAACGCAAAAACGAGACTTTAAACGAAATTCAGAAATATTTAACCAGCGTGCTTGATAATATGATACATGGCATTATGGTGCTCAATAACAAAAGACAGATAACTTTATTGAGCAAAAGTATGGAAATACTGTTTCAGATAACATCAAAAGATGTTATCGGCGCGCATTTTAAAGAAATATTTTCCGAAAGTATCGCTTCGATTTTGGATCATGTAATCTCTTCTGTGAACAAAAATGGTTTTGTTATCGACAGGGAATTTGAGCATAGCCTGAGGGGTACAAAAAAAATTCCTATCAGTATAACCGCTTCGGCTCTTGAAATGGGGCGCAAACAAAGTGGCATAATTTTTGTTATAAAAGACCTGTCGAGTTCGAAAAAATTGATCGCGCTTGCGGAGCTTGATAAACTAAAATCGAATTTTGTGGCGACGGTATCGCATGAGTTTAAAACACCGCTGAATCTTATTCTCGGTTCGACGAATTTGCTTCTTGAAGGGTTGGTCGGGCCATTGAACGAGAAACAGCTCAGGCTTCTTAAACTTGTCAAAGACGGAAGCGAAAGGTTGATGAAACTGATAAAAAGCCTTCTGAATCTGGCGAAAATTGAGGCTGAAAAAGGGCAACTCCATCTCAGCCAGATTTCGCTGAAAGAACTTATTAATATAGAACTTGAAAATTTTGAGCAAGTGGCTATGGAAAAACAAATCAGCCTCACGTTCAGGATAGAAGATAATCTTGATTATATAATAGGCGATAAAGAGAAACTATCTCAAATGATCGCAAATCTTATAAGCAACGGCATAAAATACAATAACCCGGGCGGATTTGTGAAAATATCGGTAAAAGAATGGGAAAAAGATAAATCCGACCGGTTTGTCATGATTTGCGTAAAAGATAATGGAATAGGTATTTATCCGGAAGATAAAGACGAGATATTTAACGAGTTTCACCGGTCGAATAATCCCGATATCCAGCAATTCGAAGGAAGCGGGTTAGGTTTGACTATCGTTAAGAAAATTGTGGATTTGCATAGGGGCAAAATTATTCTGCAGAGCCATAGAGGTAAAGGTACAGAATTTAAAATAATACTTCCTAGAGATTTAAGGATTCTATAATGAACGGAAAAATTCTGATAGTGGATGACGATCCGTCAACTCTTGATATGCTCCAGATTATGCTGGAAGCACAGGATTACTTTGTGATCAATTCGTATGATGGTGTAAATGCTCTGGAGAAAATCAAGTCAACTGATTTTGACCTTGTTATAACCGATCTGAAAATGCCGCGCAAAAACGGGATCGAACTGCTCAAGGAAATCAAATCCAACTATCCTGAGATAGAAGTGATAATGACTACCGCTTATATGACCATAGACACCGCGATATCTGCCATGAAAATAGGTGCTTATGATTATCTGACCAAACCGATTGAGGATCTCGACAGGGCAAGGATAATAATCGAAAAAGCAATAGAAAAAGCGCGGATTCAATCTGAAAATATCAGGCTTAGAAGCCAGATTCAGGGATCGGTTTCTTCGTATCACGGTTTAATCGGAAAAAGCAAACCAATGCAAAAGGTTTATGAGATAATTGACAAAGTAGCTCAATCGGATACAGCAGTACTTATACAGGGCGAAAGCGGTACCGGAAAGGAACTTGTTGCGCGAGCGATTCACACGAAAAGCAAGCGGAGCGAAAATAAGCTTATTCCCATTGACTGCGGTTCTCTGCCGCATGAATTGTTAGAGAGCGAATTGTTTGGGCATGTGAAAGGAGCGTTTACCGGAGCTATCGCGGATAAACGAGGGTTGTTTGAAGACGCGAATCATGGAACATTGTTTCTTGATGAAATCTCAAGTACCGATCTGAATTTCCAGTCCAAATTATTGCGTGCTCTTCAGCATAAAGAAATAAGAAGAGTCGGCGGTAACCAGACGGCTAAAATCGATACCCGCCTTATAAGCGCCTCCAACCGCGACCTGAAAACAGAAGTGAAAAACGGAAATTTCAGGCAGGACCTTTTTTACCGCATAAACATAGTCACCATAGATTTGCCGCCTCTGAGGGATCGCAAGGAAGACCTTCCTCTTCTTTGTGACAGTTTCCTTAGAAAATTCAGCGATATATCCGGTAAAGAAGTATCGAAAATAAGCGATGAAGTAATTCATATTTTCCTTAATTATACCTGGCCGGGCAACGTTAGGGAACTTGAAAACGTAATTGAGCGGGCGGTGATATTAACTTCCACCGGTGAAGTTAGAAAATGTGATCTGCCTCCTGAAATGCTTGACGCCAATTTTATCGGTGTATTCTCAACGTCAAACAACCTCAATTTCAATGAAGCGAAAGAGATCTTCGAGAAAAATTATATTCTCCAGCTTCTAAAAGAATGTAATGGAAACATATCTACCGCCGCGAGAAAATCGGGATTATTGCGCCAGGGGCTTCAGGCAAAAGTTAAAAAATTGGGAATTGACACGAAATTCTTTAAAAAACTTCAATAGTCCTTTAATTCCAATTAGATTTTCTTTAAAATACCACCTTTCGAGATTTTATTTTAATCCGGATTGATTTTTTTTAACCGAAATATAATAACCAATATTTTTTGATAGAATGTATGCGATGAAAAACATTTTTTTAGCAATAATAACTTTATTTGTCGCGGTAGACGCGATAGGCCTTTTGCCTTTGTATATAAGTTTGACAAACGGTCTTAATACAATCGAAAAAAAGAGAATAATTTTTCGATCCATGGTAACTGCTGTTTGCCTTGCGGTTTTATTTGTTTTCGCGGGTAAAATTGTATTTGATTATCTTGGCATTTCAATCGGCGATTTTATGGTGGCGGGAGGCCTTATACTGTTTTGTATAGCGATTATGGATATTCTTCAGGCCCAAAAAGAAAGCCGTATTCATTCAGATGACCTCGGTGTTGTTCCGCTGGGAACACCTCTTGTGGCGGGGCCGGCAGTTATGACGGCTCTGCTGATTATCATTCAGCAGTATGGATTGAAGGCAACTATGGTATCTATTATATTTAATATTGTATTGGCCGGTTTAATATTTCGGATGGAAGTATTAATCATAAAACTGATCGGTGAATCCGGTGCTCGGGCGTTATCAAAGATAACGAGCCTTCTTCTGGGTGCTTTCGCAATTTCGATGGTTCGCCGGGGGATAGAGTATATTATAAAGTGCGGTTTCGGGAAATAATATGGTTGATCTGCCTGATAAAAATAAAAAAAGCCTTCGGTTCTCATTTCTTGATGGAATTTTTGGTAGCGGGATGATTGGATTCACGCAATCTTATTTTACACCGTTTATCCTGCTTCTTGGTGGAACCGCAGGATATGTGGGCGCTCTGAGCGCGTTGCCGAATTTATGTGCCTCGATAATTCAGCTGAAAAGCCCGTCTTTTACGGTATTAATGAAAAACAGGAAAAAAACAGTGACTTTTTTTGTTTTTTTGCAGGCGTTGATGCTACTTCCAGTTGTTCTGATAGCGGTATACGGTTATAACAACCCCCTTTTGTTTATATTTTGCGTGGTTATGTTTACATCGTTTTCAGCTGTTTCTGTGCCTCCATGGGGGAGTATGATGGCCGATCTTGTGCCGGAAAACCGCAGAGGCGATTATTTCGGTTGGCGGGGCAGAATACTCGGTTTTATAAATGTCGGCTCAATGTTTCTGGCGGGATTCATATTGCATGCGATAGAGAAATTCAATGTCTATACAGCATTCGCGCTGATTTTCGGGTCCGCAATGGTTTTCAGAATGGTATCAGGTTATTTTATAAGCAGAATGTACGAACCTACTTTTGAACATCATCTGCCGGAAAAAACAAATTTTATTGGGTTTATTAAAAAAGTCCGGGGAAATAATTTCGCGCGGTTTCTTATATATATTTTCGCGATGGTTTTTTCCGTTCAGATCGCCGCTCCGTTTTTTGCAGTTATCATGATCAAGGATCTTAAGTTCAACTATCTTATGTATACGATATTAACAACTGCCGAATCGCTTACGTTCTTTTTCGTGATTCATCGATGGGGCAGGCATGCTGATAAAGTAGGGAACCTGAAAATTATCAGGTTTACCAGCAAACTGATCGGGATTATCCCTGTTCTGTGGTTTTTTTCTCAAAATCCGTATTGGCTGATAATCGCCCAGATGTTTTCCGGGTTTTGCTGGGCGGGATTTAATTTGTGCGCTTCAAATTTTATTTACGATTGCGCTCCGCCTGAAAAAAGAACGCGATATATTTCCTATTATAATTTTATGAATGGAATTGCTATTTGCGCCGGAGCTCAATGCGGCGGTATTTTGTTGAATATCCTGCCTCCTTTCCTCGGATATAAAATTTTATCTTTATTCTTAATTTCCGCTGTGTTAAGAATAATTGTGGGTTTTTTTATGCCGGGCAGGCTTAAGGAAGTAAAACATGTCGAGAATATTTCAAGCAATAGATTGTTTTTTAGCGTGATAGGCATAAAACCACTTATCAGAATTCGGGAACGCCAATACTGGTATTATTGAAAAATGAAAGACAAACTAAAATTTTACGAATTTCTCGGAAAAACAGCGTTAATTTTCGCGGTTTCTTTTTGTTTTTTTCTGACTATTGGAATCGTAAACTCAAAATTCGTTAATTCGGGCGATTCATTCTGGCATTATTCAAATGAAATCCATATTCTTCGTTCCATTGAACTTGGAAGAGGAATCTTTGATTGTCTTCATAAAGGGTTATGGCTTCCGCTGGCGAATTTTTATCAGCCACTTTTTTACCTGATCGTCGTAATTTTACATATGATCAGTCTGAAAACGTTATCGGTTTATTTTTTTCATAATTTATTAATATGCCTTTTATTCTCAATATATCCGTTGTCGGTTTATTATCTTGCAAAATCCTTTAGGTTCGGTACATTCAGGGCGGGTGTTATAAGTTTGTTTGGTGTGTTTCCCATCTCTGGATGGGGCCATACAATAGACGCTTATTTTTCCACAGGATTGCATACTCAGCTTATCGGCGCGGTATTGTTTCCCGTTGTTTTGGGGACGGTGCATCGCCTTAGTTACTGTGCAAATAGTAGTGCGAGAAACAAAGTATTTCTTCTTGCGTTTGCCATAGCCGGTCTTGTCATGGGACACGCTGTATTTGGCATATTGTGTGTCTATTCACTTATGTTGTACATTGTATTCTATATGGTATGGAGAGGATTGCGATCATTTCTCAACCTGAACATTCGGTTTTTATCCGGTGTTTTATTAGGTGTGGTTATTATCGCGTTCTGGCTGGTTCCATTTATTAAGTTTAATACTCAATATAAGTTTATACCCGAATCGGAAAGATCGTTTTCTTCTCTTGCTGTATCTGTAACACCGAAAATATTTTTTAATTCTTTATTCAAAGGTGAGCTCCTTGATAACGTAATTCCCGGAAACCCTCTCTTTGGCGGAGGCGAAGAAGGGTTTAGATGGTCGGCAAACTTTGATTATAAACGGTTTGGTATATTCAGTTTATTCTCAATTTTAGGTTTTGGATGTTTTTTTCTCAAAGGAAGGAGGTACAGGGAACTTTTTTTTGTAGCTTTCTTTCTTTTCAGCGTGATTCTATTTATGGGAAAAGATGATATCGCGTTATTGCGATACCTGCCTTATTCGCGCGATTTTCAGCCGATTCGAGCGGTTTTCTTATTTGAGCTTGCCTGCGCTGTGATGGCGGGATGTTTTTTCTGTGATATCTTCATTCTGATAGATAAATTTTTAAATCGCCGCAACAGAAATTATCTTGCATGCATCTTTTTTATTCTGCTGTTACTGCCTGTAATCGAACGCTACAATATATCGCAAATATTAATAATATCTTTAACTACAGATAGATATAGTGAACTAAAACATATTTATAATACCATAAAAAAAGATGATCCTGATGGAATTCATAGAACATATTACGGGCGTTATAGCGGCGTGACTAATCTTGCTTTGCGTTCATACGCTGACTGTAATTTTATTAATAACGCGGTAGGGCACGATAACGAAATGGCAGGCAGTTTGTCATGGCTGGTTAACGGATTTCAGAAAGAAATAACAGATTCACCGGAATTAACGGATTTGTACAATATTCGGTTTTTTATTTCGGGTGCCGGCTGGCAAAAATACAGTATATCAGAAAAAAAATTTCCAGTCGATCTGATGAGTTTATATTGCGGATCGGATTTTGATTTGTACAGGGTAAATAATAAAAGCGGGCTGTTTGACATAGCGTTACCTAAAACTGTGCTTGTTTGGTGCACGGATAAAAAATGGTTTCAATTGAATAAATTGTGGATTTCCCAGTACATAAAAAATAAAGGCAATATTGCGCAGATGGTAAAAGCGCCGGCAGATTTTTATCATTTGATTGATACAAGTTATTCTGATGTTATCGTACTTATAAATATACCTCCAAAATACTGGAAAGATAAAAGATACTGCGAAAAGTTGGCAGAGTTTCGCAAAAATGGCGGGTTACTTTTAACCAATAGCAAACATATACCGTCGATAAAACTTAAATCCTCAAGTGTTGATTTGTTTAAAAATATACTGGCCTTTTCAGGTAAAAATAATGAACTGTTTTCTAAAATCGAAGTAAATACACTTGGATTAAACCGATATAAACTCAATTTAACCGGAAATGAATCCCGAAAAAAACGGCTGGTTGTCGCGAAAACAGCTTTTTATGACTGCTGGAAAATAACATCTAACGGCAAGCAGATTGATCCGTTGTGGGTATCACCCGGATTCGTCGGGTTTTTTGCTGATCCCAAAATGGATACATTTGATTTTGAGTATATCCCGTCAGCGCTTCATTTCCAGCTTCTTTTTGGAGCGATCATAGTTGTATCGGGTTTTTGCTGGGTTACCCGTAAAAAAAATATTTTCCGGTCAAAATCGGGAAAAATTTGTTTTTACCATTTTTACGGGTTGAACATTTATGTAAAAGTTTTCAGAGTTTTCATTATATTAATACTGGGTTGGTTGATTTATTTATATATCTCGCAACAAGTTTTTTGTAAAACATCATTGATTTATCCATATAACGGTCAGGAAAAAATTAATCCGCTGGAAATAGTTTTCAGGTGGAATAAATTATCTGATGGAGAAACATATTCTTTTCAAATGGCTGAATCGCCATTAAGTTTTGCCTGTCCGATATTTAAACTGAATAATCATAAAGAGGATAATGTGGGATACCGCGGTCTCAAACCGGGGAAATGGTATTTCTGGCGCATCAGGGTGGACAAAGGCAGTAAACATGGATGCTGGAGCAAAGTCTACAGGTTTAAAACCGGATCGTGGTCACCGGTAAATTTATGATAAATTTCCACGGATAATAAAATCTCCAGCCGCCTCGATGTTTGCCTTGTTGTAGCCGAAAGTAAGGACAATGTTTTTCGCTCTGGCGGATATGTATATGTCTTCCGGGTTTTTTGTTGCCATCAGAATAGTTTTCTCTCCGTAATTATCCAGAATAGTTTCGGCGATGTTTTTTTGATTCGGATAAAGTATTGCGTTATTCGTACACAAAATGATAAGAGAATATTCATCGAAATTAATTTTCCTTATTTTATCGGCGCAAAACTCAGCAGGGTTGATATCCCATGAAACCATATCAATGTTTTTAATATACTTTTTCAGGTAATTGTGGAAATCGGTAATTTCGTAAGGTGTCCTTCCGATCATTTCAACCTCGATTTCAGATCTGAATTTTGTTCCCGCGAGAAGAATTTTCCCCGATTTCACATTTTCATCGAGTGGAATCCGCAAAGATTCGTTTTTCGGGCATTTCATAGATTTTTCGGCCGCTAACCTTATTGTTTCTTTTACTTTTTCCGGGAAAAGAGAATTCTGCATTTTTAAATTTTGTTTGAATTCAGTAACGCGCCTGATTGATTCGTCGCATCTGTTTCGGAAAGGCAAATCATCCGAATATTTTTCCAGAACGAATTTATAAGCTGTTTCCTGTTTTTTCGCGTCATGGCATATAAGAACCATATCGCAACCTGCCATAATGGATTTGTAAACGATTTCATGAATTTCTCCGCATTCGGTCATTGCGCCCATTTCGAGATCGTCGCTAATGATGAGCCCGTTGTATCCGAGTTTGTTTCTCAGCAATCCGGTTAGTATTTCGTGGGATAATGTAGCGGGCAGGTTATCGTTGCTCAAAGCCGGGTATACCGCGTGAGATGTCATTATGAATGGTATTTGGTGCCGGATAGCTTCAATAAATGGTTTAAGATGAATATTTTCCAATTCCTGTTTTGTTGCCGAGCAGATGGGAAGCGTTTTGTGTGAATCCTTAACTATATCGCCTTTGCCGGGAAAATGTTTTGCGCAGGAAAAAATACCGGCGGATCGCAATCCCTCAATAAATTCTGTAGAATACCTGGCAGTTTCTTCAGCGGTTGTGCCAAACGATCTGATTCCGATTCCAGGGTTCATCGGATTGATGTTGACATCAAGTACCGGAGCGAGATTTAAGTTGGAACCAGTATAACTCAATATTTGTCCTATTGCGTTTGCGCAGGTTCGCGCGGTATTTGTATTTCCGGTTTGAGACAATGCTCTTGCTCCCGGAAAAATAAAGTTGTCGTCAGGCATTCGCGATACAGTTCCGCCTTCCTCATCGACAGCGATAATATATGGTAGATTACCCGCTTTTAACCTTAATTCCTGAAGGCCGGAAGCCAATTCCCGCCATTGATCGAATGAGACAAGGTTTCTGCTGAAAAGTATTATGCCGCCGGATGGAATGTTATTCAGATATTTTTTGAGGCTATCATCTAATTGTGTTCCATTAAAGCCGATTATAAAAAGTTCTCCGGGCCCTGTATTGCCGACAGTCATAAAAAATCCTTTTTTTTAGTTATAAAAAGAGTTATTTTTATCTTTCAGTTAAAATAAAGCTATTAGCTAAAGAATTACAGATGTATTATAAAAAAATCCTGACAAAATTATATTTACCATTATTATAAATAAATATAAAAAATACATAGAATAAAAAAATAACCATTTGTTATGGCAAAAATATTTCTATATTTTTATGAAAAAACAAAAGATTTGGCAAGTAAATGAAAGTATTAAAAAGAAAAATTTTTTATGTTCTGCTGATTATTGCGGTTTTTATTTTGATTTTCGCTGAATTCATATTGAAGGAATTGGTATTTCTGGTTGATTTTGGATCAGATAAAATAGAGATAAGAAAATTTAATATTAAATTTTTTACCAATCAGGCAATATTGCATGATCTGAAATATAAACACAAATTATTTGATTTATTTTGCGAAAAATTAGATTGTAAATTCAGCCTGTTTGGAAATAATTTCAATTATTTTATATTTAACAATATTCAAGCCGACAGGTTCCTTATTGAAAGCGATGATATAAATATCGCTTTGATACCTTTATATCCGTTTGTGAATATGAAAAAAATGAATTATAGAATCCGCTCAATATCATTTTATAACGGAAGTATCGCGATAACCCCGCAAAAAAAACAGAAATTACAGCTTGAAAACTGTCGCGGATTTATAAGTTTTAATATGCTGGATAGAAATGAGGTGGTTGAGAAATTCTCAACATTATTATTGCCTTCAACCCGTATTAATATTGAAGGTGTTCGGTATTTTGATAACGACAGCGTAAAACTAAAAGCGAATATATATGATTACAGAAAGCTGGATAAATTATGGCTAAACATACTGGGATTGAAAAATGAATGCCTTGGTAAAGCTCATGCCGGATTAAAATCGGGAGATAAACTTGATTTTAATTTTTATGTTATTTTTCAAAAAAATAAAAGTATTGATATTCGTAGTTTGAATTTCAAGTTTGGAACAATCAATGGCGATATTGCGTCAAAAGTGATTTTTTTGCCTGAGGATAAAATCAGGTTTGGAAATCTAAATGGGATTTTTAAAAGTTTAGGATCATATAAAGGGAAAAATATATTCGCAAAAACTTTCTGGCGGGAAACGCGCGATGAAATAGATTTCAAGCTGAGCGCTATTTGGGATAGAGTGAAATCCGCGGGAAATCTGAAAGGAACTCTCCGCTCGGCTAAATTTAATTTTGATGTCGAGGGCAAAATATCATACGGGAAAAAATTAGCGGGTGATTTTCGGCTTTATTCCAAATTGGTTGACGCCAGATCAATTGAGGGAGCGAATCAGTATTTTCATTTTGATAATAATGAAACAGCGTTTCATGATGTGAATATTGATCTTTCTTTTTTCGGGAATGAAATAAAACTAAAAAAAGCGGAAATGTCTTTTCTTGACGGGAAACTTGTACTGTCTCGGGCGAAAGGATTTGATATAGAAGCCGGAGGGATTTCTTCTCAAAAGTTTATGAAACTGATATATCCGCCTTACGACAGGGTATCGGGAAAATTGTTTTCGAAGATGAAAATTGAAGACAACAATTATGCGGGTACTTTTAAAATCAAAGATGGAGTTATCCAAAATGTAAATTTAATGTCTAAAATAAGAAAAAATATGCCTTCAAACATTGTTATGGATAAAATACTCGATTTGATAGAGAAACAATCACTTGTCTTTTCATCCACTCCATTTAAAATAGTGGAATTAAGTTTTAAATACGATGGCAGGATTTTAATTATTAAGAATGCTAAGATGGATTGTACCGGTTATCAGTTGAATATAGCCGAGTTGAAAATCAAAGGGGATAAGTTGGAGGGTACGGGATCGCTCCGGCTTGATCCGCTGTTTCCCGTAAGGACAGTAACCGGTTTTATAGATACTCTTACAAATGATTTTTTTTCCGTGGATACTTTTCTAAATGATTTCGAAGGGAAAATCAGTTTAATTCCATTTGAAATATCAGGCACATTAAGTACGCCGCAGTTCAATTATTTCAAATACGGCAATATACTTGAGAAATATTATAAGAAATGATAGCGGATAAAAATTTAACTGGTAAGTTCTTTAATTTTTGCAAGTAATTCTTTAAGTTCGAAAGGTTTACTTAAATAACCGTCCGCTCCGAAAGAGATTGAAGCAAGTTCCGCCTGTTTTGTATCTCTTCCGGTAATTATTATAATGGGGATTGTGCTTGTCGCAACGGATTCTTTTAATAGAAGGCATGTTTCGTATCCGTCTTTTTGCCCCATCATGATATCCAGAGTGATCAGGTCAGGTTTTTCATTTACGGCGAGCTCGATTGCTGTATCGCCGTCGGTGGCGCTGATTACATCGTAATTTTGTGTATGCAGATATTCGGATATCATTTCGACGATATCGATCTCGTCATCCACAACAAGTATTTTTTTCTTTTTTTCTGATTCAGCCATTAGTTACCTCTTTATAATCCATTAATAATAACGGCTAAATTTTATAATAGTTTAACATAAATATAAATATGAAATGAACCCAGATCGAGAAGGTCTTTTCTTATAAATCCAAATTTCTCAATGGTTTTTATTGCTCCGTCCATTTGATTGTTGCCTCTGAAACAGATCATTTCATATTTTTTATCAAGGCAGAAATCTATTGCTTTCTGCATAAGCATTTTTCCATAACCTTTATTTCTGTAATTGGGGGAAACAAATAATCTTCTTAACAGAGCGACTTGCCGGCTGTCTTCCTTAATTGCGACGGTACCTATTATGTCGGAATCGTTTTTGAGTACAAGGAAAAGGTCTCTTTTACCTCTGTAATTGTCACATAAGTTTGCAAGGTCATCCGCTACAAGATGGTGGAACGAATCGGGAAACTCAGAGCGCAAAATAGCATTAATAAAATCGACTGTTTGGGGTTCAAGTGGTTTTGTGATCGGTTCAATGGTCAAATTTTCTTCCATTATTTATTTCTCCTTAATATTGAGAGGATTTTGGGAACCGTGTAACCATTATTTATTCCTTGAGGTATTTTTGTATTTTCTTCTGTAACTTTTGTATTTTTTGCATATCGGTTTCATCGAGTTTTATAATACCGTTATCAGCAGACTCAAACTTTTTAATATCATTTTCATCAATATTGATAGATTCGCTTTTTGCTTTTGTTTTCAGCCTGTTGATTGTGTCGTTATCGAGAATAGCATCCTGTTTTTGAGTAATTTTGTTTAATGTATCCCTGAGTTTTTGCGAATTTAGGTTTAGCAATCCTTCATTATCTTTTATCACTTTTAGTAAATCATTTTTTGAATCAGCCGATGGTGTATCTTTTTTTAACAGTTTTTCCTGAATAACATTTTCCCAGATATTGCTTACATTGCTTATTTTGATTACAGGTGATGGTTTAGGTTCGTCAAGCGTGCCTTTGAGTTTAAAGGGAACAATCATTTGTTCATCCTTTATATTAAATAGAATGCCTAATTCTTTTATTTTATGCAACATTTTTATTGTTTCTATTTTTGATAACAAAATATCGCCTTTGAAATCGAGTTTCTTTTCAAAATCAAAATTACCATCCATAGAGATAGTCATAGTTGGTGATAGTATTTTTAGTTCTTTTGCGTGAAACGCGTTTTTATCGAAATCGTTTTTGTCTATTTTGAAATCGCAGAAAAGTTGTTGAAATTTTGTTTCGTTATCGAGTTCAAGTTCTTCAATTGGCGGCAGGTTTAACCCGATAGTACTTCCGAGCAGTTTTAATTTATTGTTGTCGCTTTCATTGGAAAGGCGCTGGAGTATCTGTTTAATTAATGAGAGATTGGAAATTCTACCTTCCTCAATTTTTAATGTTCCTTGTCCCCGAAGTTTTTGAGATATTGTTTGAGCGGTTTTGCCACTGCACTGGAAAGAAATAGCGGAAGTAAGTTTTCCCCAGAAAATATTTTTGAAATCCGTATTTTGGGTTAGCAGGTCGTTAAGTTCAATATTCTCGATATCCGCCACAAATGAAACTTCTGGTGAATCTTCTTTAAAGTCAATTACGCCGTTACCTCTCATTTCTCCATCATATAATCGTATGTCTATATTTTTAAAGAGCATTCGTTTCCCTTCAAAAAAAGCGTCAAGATACATGGTGTCAATTTTTGCGTTATCGAGAAAAGAATCTTTTATGTTTGCCGTCAAGTAGGTGGGTAGTTGATAGTGTGATTTCTTTTCATGATTGGAATGGTGCGGTACGGCATTATGTTCGTCCATAACGTCATTTTCTGTTGCATCTTTTTTAGTTTCCGCTTGATCCGCAACGGGAGATTTATGTGTATCATTGGCGGAGTAAGGCATAAGGTCAAGAATTTGAACCTGATATAATTTATCGAGATCGAGATATAATTTTTCTTCCGGTAAGAAGATATATTTTACTGACAATAAAAGGGGTATTGATCCATACTCGACTTGCGCGCGATCGAATACGATGTCTCTCGATGTGAATTTGCCTGTTATAGGTTCTCGCAGAATAACAGGTTTCGACAGGTTTTTAAAATATCCGGTAAATTTGTTAAGATAAACATTGCCGGAAATATCCGGTGGTGAAGATAATGAATTTACTTTGACCATAGAATACAATCTGCCTGTTCCTTCAGCTTTAATGCTTTTTAAGAAAGGTAGGACAAATCTCATTGATTCAAGACCCAATTCTTTTGAATAGCAGTAGAATTCCCCTTTATTGGAAGAAACACTGTAGTAACCATCCGCCTGAACATCTGTTTTATATATATTAGTAATGAATTTGCGAAGAGAAATTAATTTTTTATCCCATTGGATACGGATATTGAAATCGGCGTTGGTTTCCTGATTGGCAACCAGATTTATCGGGTTAATACGCCCGGATACTTCAGTTGATTTAGCTGGAATACCTCTGGAGCGGGCACTTATATTTATTTTTACTGTTTTCATATTTTCCGGAAGCACGAGTTTTAATGGATTTGATATATTATTCACGTTCATTGAGTTTACAGATAATGACATATCAATAGGTGCGTTAAATAATTTATCTTTAATTGTGCTGAAATTTTTCGCGTTAATTAAATCGGAGGTAACTTTGCACAATATTTTCGATTCAGCTGATTCGTCCGGTTGACCTTCCATGGTAAGAGTCAGGAACCTTTCTACTTTTTGGCAGACGAGACTTATATTATTGATCACGGTTTTTTCACTGTTGCCAGGGTATATTATGGTTAGAGAACCGTTATGAGCTATAACCTTATTTATAACGAACGCGGATTTATCGAAATTAAGCGCTTTTATTTTTGGCAGGAACGACAAAATATTTTTTTCGATCTGGGTGGTGGTATCTATATTCTTTTTTTCAGAATCCGCGCTTTTTTTGAACGTAAATTTTTTTGTGTTATCACTGTAAATAACAACCTGCGGGTTCTGGAAAGTTATTGAATCGAAATGGAGTTTATTTTTCTTGATAATATCTTTAAGGTTGAACTTGCATAATACTTTATCCGCGTGAAATAAAGGCTGGTCTTTTTCAGGATCAGCCAGGTTCAGGTTATAAAGGCTTACCGCCGGTCCCTGGAACAATTTTAGCCTGACCTTTGCTATTTTTACATCCATACCGGTTTTATCGCGGATTATATTCTCGAATTTTGATTTGTAATGATTTAAGTTCAACAAATAATCGAAATAAAAAAAAGCAAGTATAATAAAAAAAGATATAATAAAGATTCTTTTTTTACGTATTTTTGTAGGAGGAGAATATAAATTTTTTGTTACTTTTTTTTTCTTCATAAATCATAAACAGGGTTAGATTTAAATTCCCAAATATTATCTTTAATAGAATTCCCAAACATAAAGAAGATCATTATAGGAATAAATTTCATTGTTTGTCAAATGCAAAGAAATAAATGAACTATTTTTATTGCGAATGAACTTTGAAAATGATTGATTTATTGAAGAAAAATAGTTTATATTAATATCAGATGATGAAAATTGTGAAAATAATGAATTTTAAAATATTATCTTTAAATTAATAATGGAGAGCGTTTACCATGATAATTCGAATGAAAAAATCGTCTACTGAAGAAGATATACAAAAGGTAGTTAGCCGTATAAGAGAAGCCGGGTTAACCGAATCGGTGTCAAGAGGTGAAAGTCTTACCATTATCGGGGTGATTGGTGATGTGACATTGTTGTCACCTGATTTGATAGAAGAAATTTCAGCTGTCGAATCTATAGTCAGGGTTTCCCGTCCGTACAAGTTGGTGAGCAGGGAATTTTCTCCGATCGACAGGAATGTAATTGTAAAAGACGTAAAAATTTGCGCGGGTAATCTTACATTTATAGCCGGCCCTTGTGCTGTTGAAAGCAGGGAACAGATGTTATCAACGGCGAGGTTTGTTAAAGAACTTGGTTGTCAAATACTGCGTGGAGGAGCGTTTAAACCCCGGACGAGCCCATATGATTTCCAGGGGTTGGGCGAAGAAGGTTTGAAATATCTAAAAGAAGCTTCTCTGGAAACAGGGTTGCCAGTGGTAACAGAAGTTACCGGCGAAGATAAGATAGAGCTTGTTATGCAATACTCCGATATGCTTCAGGTCGGAGCTCGAAATATGCGGTCTTATGACCTGTTGAAACAAATAGGAAGATTAACTAAAGACAATAAAATGCCGGTGCTTTTAAAAAGAGGCGATAACGCTACACTTGAAGAGTTTTTGAATGCCGCAGAATATATTGCCAAAGAAGGAAACGAGAATATTATCTTATGTTTGCGTGGAATAAGAACTTTCGAGACTGGAAAATTTATAAGAAATACCGCGGATATAGGAATGATCCCCGTTTTGAAGAAAGAATCCAGCTTGCCTGTCATGTTTGATCCAAGTCATTCCGCAGGAAAAAGGGATCTTGTTATGTCATACAGTATGGCGGCTGTCGCGGCGGGAGCCGATGGTTTAATTATCGAGACGCATTGTTCTCCGGAGTCAGCTAAATGCGACGGGCAACAGTCTTTATCAAAAGAGGAACTGTCCGTTACATTAAATCTGTGCAAAAAAATAGCCGAAGAATTGCATAAAGCCAAATTCTGATTTACTGTTTTATTCTTATTTTATACAATCGTTTATCGGATTCAAAAGGCGATTTCCTTATTGAACAGGGGTTTTGATCCGAAGGGAAAGGATATCCTCTGTCATAATAGGTGTCGGCTTGAATACCTGTCTGGAAAATGTTGCCGGGCAAAAATTCTTCCATCAACTTGAATTGGTTTTCAGGAAAATCCATATATAAAATTTCATAATATACGTTGGGTTGGCTTTGCCAATGTATCATAATTGAAGGTCCATTGCCGAGACCGGATTCGCCGGAATCGATTGAAATGTTGTTGAGTTTAAATACCGATTGGTTGTCTTGCGGGTTTGTATGGGAGTAATACTCCTCGAGATTAGTTTTACCGTCGTTATCGTTATCTGTCGAAGCGTCGTTTACAGTCGGGTTGAGATTATTGGAAATTTCCCATAAATCGGGTATCAAGTCGTTGTCCGTATCGCTTAACATCGGGTTTGTTCCGTGATTATACTCCTCGAGGTTGGTGAGCCCATCGTTATCAGGATCTTCACCCGCGTCGTTGGCAGTGGGGTTTAGCCCGTATTGTATTTCCCAGCCATCAGGCATTGAATCGATATCGGTATCTGCTGAATTAGGCAAAGTTGCATGGTTATATTCGACGAGATTAGATAGCCCGTCGTTATCCGGGTCTTCGTTGGCGTTGTTATGATTCGGGTCAAGGCCGGCATCGACTTCCCATTTATCTGGTAACCCGTCGGAATCGGTATCAATGGATTTCGGATCGGTTAAATTCTGGAATTCCTGAAGATTGGTTAATCCATCTATATCGAAATCGAGTTGTGCGTCGGCGAGATTAGCCGGGTTGAATCCATAAGCCATTTCCCACCAGTCCTGAATTCCGTCACCGTCGGGTATAGGGAGTTTTCTGTCTCTGCTTGTTCCGTTGAGGTTAAGCGTTTCGCTTCCGTCTCCGTCTTTTGAGATATAAACTTTCATTGTATAGTTAGCGGCGCTATCAATATATTTACCTTTTACAAGTATATAATAGTTGCCTGGTTGAGTTACAGTATGCGCGTAAGCATATTCATAATAACTGCTAAAGTTACTTGAATCTCCTTTTGACTTGAAATGCGCTGAAGAGGAATCGACTACCGTAATATTATGAGTTGTATTTGGTGTAGAGTTATCAAATGGGTTCGGGTTAAAAAATGGCGCCGCTGATTGATAACATAAGTATACGTCCAGGTCTTTATTTGGGAATTCAATTACTACTTTTATGCTGTCGTACCGTTCGAGAAATGTAACGTACCAGTCGTAATCTTTCTGGGTGATTACATAATTGTATGTTCCCGCGCCAACAGGGGTGGGGTGGGTGTATGAATCGTTGCCGTCGGTTGTGAACGGGTATAGATAAGTCGCGCAGTTTTTGTCGTAATCTTCGAGAGTACGCATATTTAAATTTGTTGTAAATGCCGGGTATATTGAATTATACAAAGTAGGGCATGTAGCCAGCGGAATTGTAGATGGATCAGGCATGGAATATGCCGAAAATGGATGCGCGATGCCGAGCAGGTGCCCGATTTCATGAGTGAGCACACTCTGTATATCCAATGTTTTTGTGGCTTGATCCATAGAATTAAGGCTCCATGTATAGTGTCCTCCACCCTGAAATTCCGATGCATTAAGGACAATGTCGCAATCGATAAGTTCTGTGGTTATGCCATCGTAATCCCTGTCGCCGCTGTCCCATGTGAGGAGAGTTTTCGCCACAACTTCGTTTTCTTCGAATCCGAAAATCTCAGAGTTATAACAAAAACTGACTACATTATCATTGTCTACTTCCCATGGTGTTTTTGAGGTTATGATAGAACCTTTAAAATCAAAGTCGATTGCGGCGGTAGGTATGTTTTCCCATGCTCCAAAAGAGTTGGCGATGGCATTAGAGAAATCTTGAGTATTTATAATATAATCCGGTATTTCGTGATCGTAGAATACTTCTATTTTTGAATATTCTCCATCGTTTTTCGGCCAGTGGAAATAATTAAGCCTCGAGTTCCATATCAGGCTTTGGGTTGTAGGGTCGGCGTTATAAAGCAAATTCGGGTCAAGCGGAGGTGGGTCATGCGAATAAGATGGATCTGCAACCACTTCGCCGGCAATAGCGACTCTCGGGTCCCATCCTTCCGGTAGATTTGGGTAACGGGGATCAGGTTTAAGTACCCTTATAAAATTAAATGTAGTTTCAGCCGATATGGCGTTACCGGCAAAAACAAGAAAAATGAAAAAAATTAAATAAAGAGATCGTCTCATATTATGAGTTACCTTTATATCTGCAATTATATGTTATGTTTTTATAATTTTTTGCCGCCTTATTTGAATAAAAGATAATTTTTTCCCTGATCCATAAAACAAGATCAAATTTTTCAATAATGTTCTTTTTATCGATTGCGGATGTATCCGAATAGTTATCCTGTGTGGTGGTGTTTTTATTTTCCTCATTGATTCCGGTTTTTATCTGCCGCATAAAATCCTCAAAAGGGATTTTGTGCAGTTTTCTTTCGCTTTCCTGGTCTTTCTTATCAACAAAACCTATGTCGGACAAATCGGTAACGGCGAATTTCTCACCGGTTTGCGGATCGATGGTTATACTGTATTTCCCCTGGTTGAGTGCGACAACTCTTTTTAACCTTTTGTCGTATTTATTTGTTCTTAGAAACAATACTACTTCCTCGTTTATTGCGTATGTTGGTGCTCCATATACAGCGGTAGTGTATTTTGCTGTTTTTCCACCGATCTCAATTACTTTAAATTCATTTAAAGATGGGTTCCCTTTAAGAATGTCGTCGCATTGGATTGTAGTATATGTGAAAACCTGATTTCTGTTGTTTTGCTCAAAGCTTATATCCTTGACTTTTCCGAAAACGATTGTATCGGATCGATCGATCATTTCACCGGTAGTGTATTTCTTAAACATTATGGTTGATTCGGCAGGCGAAGAAAAAAATAATGAGCACGCCGATATGAATACGGATGCGGACAGACATATGGTATTAAATCTCAAAATATTATATAACATATAAGGATCCCCATAATATAATTATACTATATAATCGGCTGATTGTAAAATATAATCAGTTTATAAGCAAATAATATATGTTGTTCAAACTAAATCCTATTATTTAAAACACAAGAAAGGTCGAAAAAATTACAAATTTTGTCATTGTCGGGGAGTTGAGGGTTTTCTTCGTAAAAAACTTTAGCCAGAGTCAAACCTTTAGCCGGAGCGACAGGCCCGCTCAGACGCGCGTATTTTTCCGGTTCGGTGAAAATTTTTGAGATAGTATCGGGTTGAATTTTGCCCGTACCCACTTTGATCAGGGTGCCTGTCATGAACCGTACCATCTTATATAAGAAACTTTTTCCGAGAAAATGAAAAAATATAAAAGGCGGACGATGATCTATTCGGATATCGAGTATTGTCCGGTCGAAAATTTCGTTTTCTCTGCCGGATTTTGCGCAAAAGTTCATAAAATTATGTGTTCCCAGTAAATGGCGCGAAGCGTCACTCATCTTTTCTATTGAGAGGGGAGACCGGATATGGTGGCAGAAATTTTTAGTCAGGATCAGTGGTGTCGGCCCTTGCTGGACGGTGTATAAATAATATTTGCCTGTCGCGTCGTATCTGGAATGGAATTCCGGTGAACATTGGGATATGGAAGTAATTCCGATATCGTCGGGTAACAAACCATTCAGGCCTTTGAGTAGCGCTTTTTCATCCAATCGGGTTACAATTTTGAAATGAGCTACCTGGCCGAGAGCGTGAACCGCGCTGTCGGTTCTTCCCGCGCCGGTGATTCTGGTTTTGTTACCGGTCAATTTGAATAGAACGGATTCTATCATTTCCTGAATGGTTGGCGATTGTGGCTGAATCTGCCATCCGAGATAATTTGTGCCTTCATATTTGATATGTATTTTAAAATATTTTAATGTTTCCATGATAAATAAAAAAATCTTGTTAATGATTAATAATTTTATTAGAATCAGAAAAAGTTGAAATAACAGGATATTATAATTGATTCAATAAAAAAATAAGAGAAAAAAATGAGATTGGATAATCAAATATACTTATCTTTATGCAAATTTATAATTGCGGTTTTTATGTGTGGTTTGTTGTCTTCATGCGCGAACTCAAAAACTGTAAAGTACGAGTATTATAATAAATCAAGAGCTGAGCAGGCTGAGCAGGATGTCGACTCAATAACAGGGATGAGGCCTTACAGTATATTTTGATTAAAAGCTCCGGCCGGTAATTATGGTAAAGAAAATATATTCTCTCGCGGTTTTGATAATAATAGTGTTTTCGGATTTTTATTCCAACTGCGCGCAAATCAAATGGCAAGAAACATATGATTTAGCTGAAAAAGCTTATCATGACAAAATTTATGATGTAGCTGAAACCCAGCTTAAACAAATTGTAAAAACAAATATCCCATCCCAAAGTATAGCGAAAATAAATTTTTTGCTGGCAAAAGTATTGTATAAACAGAATAAACTTGCTGAATCGGACAAATATTTCCAGATGTTTTCAGGTGAAAGAGAAAATGAATTCAGGGAAGAGTCATTGTTTTTTCTTATAAAATCTTCTTTTCGGCAAACTAAATTCGGCAGATCCATAAAATATTATGATAGGCTCAATAAATATTATCCTCAGAGCCGGTTAATACCAAAAGTCCAGCCGGATGCTCTTATGGCTCAATTCAATTTGAAAAATTATGATGAGGCTGTAATCTTGTGTGATTATATACTTAGCTCATCTGGTGAAAACCAGAGCCTGATGATCGCGTTGTTTTTCAAAATAAAATCTCTTTTCGATCTGAAAAAGTATCCGGATACAATATTATTGTGCGAAGATTTTATAAGCAAGTATCCAAAAACAGAGTTTTCGAGAGAGGTATTGTTTATATTAGCCGAGTGTAACTACAGTATAAAAAAATATTCTGAATCCTCTAAATATTTTGATCAATATCTATCTGCTGATAAAAATGAAAGCGAGAAAAAGTTTTTACAGATAGCGATGCTTCATTATGCAAGAAGTGTAAGTGCTCTTGGTGATTATCAAAAGTCCCTTGAGGTTTTCGATAAATTTCAGAAACTTTATCCTGATTCTGAATTGAAAAATGACGTTCTTTTGTATTGTGCTGAAACAGCATATGAGGCGAAAGATTTTAACGCTTGCGTGGATTATCTGGAAAAATATATTTCCATGCGCAAAGAAGAGCAGGCGGATTCCTATCCTCTATTTTTATACGCTAAATCTCTTCTTGAGTTAAATAAAAGCACGCAAGCCGAGCAAATGTTTATGAAAATACTCAATATGTTGCCGGATAAAAAGATGCTGAGCGAGGTTTATTATGGTGTGGGTTGCTGTAAATATCTTAATGGTGAATATGATTCCGGTATTTTGTATTTCAGGCAGAGTATACTAAATTCGACAGATAAAATTTTTATCGAGAAATGTAAAGTCGCTATCGCGGACAGTTATTTTGAGCGCAAGAATTATGAGAACGCTCTTTCTAATTACAAAAAATCCCTTGCTGTAGAAGGCATTGAACCTTCATTGCACAAAAAAATCATATTTCAGTGCGCATTATCAAATTATTTTTTAAAAAAATATGATGATGCGCTGAAATATTTCATTTTGTTAAATGATAAATATCCGGATAATGAATACAAATCGGAAATAAAATATTATACAGGGTGTATTTATTATTCTAAGAATCAGTATGAGAAAGCGATAGCTGAATTCACCGAATTCGCGGATTTGTTTCCTGAAAGTGACAGGTTAAATTCAGCAAACCTGATTTGCGGAATTTGTTATTATAATATTTCTAATTATGATAACGCTATTCAATGCTTGAATAAAATTCCAGCCATGACAACTCTTTCATCGCAAACCGAGTATGAAAAAGGATGGTGTTATTTCCAGAAAAACGAAGATAAGAAAGCATACGAACAGTTTGAGGTGGTAACCCGTCTTTATCCTGATTCACAGTACGCGCCAGATTCGGTTTTCTGGCTTGGCGAGTATCATTATAATTGCGGTGATTTGAACAAGGCATATGAGTTTTTCAAGCGCATAACCGATAAATATCCTGATTCACGATTTTGCAGAGAATCATTATATTATCTATCCAAATGCGCATATTTGAAAGGCGACTATGATGAAGCTCAAAACGGCATCCGGCAATTTATAAAAAAGTATCCGGAGGCGGATCTTATTGCTGAGTCATATCTTGTATCCGCTCAAATCCATCTGGCGAAGAAAGAATATCAGGAAGCGGATAATGATATTAATTTGATATTGGAAAGAAATCCCCATTCATATCTGATAGATGAGGTGTATCTTATAAAAGGAAACGCTTTTTTTGAGCAAAAAAATTACACTGATGCGATAAACGCATATCTGCACGTAGCGGACTCAAAAGACAGGGAACTTGCGGCAAGGTCATTATATTATGCAGGCAAAAGTTATATGGAACTTCGAATCGGATCCAAAGGAATTGAGACAATGTTAAGGGTAATATATAGTTATCCAGACCAGAAATTATGGTATTATCAGGCCTGTTTCGATATCGCGGTATATTATGATCAAAGGGAAAAGTATGATCGGGCAAAAACATTCTATAGAAAATTGCTCAAGGCACATAGAGGCGACACAATTCTGTCCGAACTTATTGCCGATGCGAAAAACAGGCTTACAGAAGTTCTAAAAAAGCAAAAAAACTGAATGTGAGGTGTAGTTATGCTTGATATTTTAATTAAAGGCGGACCGATAATGTATCTGCTGTTATTGTGTTCTATAATAGCTGTTACTGTTTTTTTGGAACGCCTCATACATTTTCATAAATCATCAATAGATACGCAGAAGTTTATGTCCGGGATAAGAAATATTTTAAGGAAAAAAAATTATACTGAGGCAATAACAATCTGTGATGAAACACCCGGCCCGATAGCAAATACCATAAAAATGGGTATTATGTGTCACGAAAAGAAACGCGAACAGATAAAAGAATCTATAGAAGAAGCGAGCCTGTACGAGATACCGTTACTGGAACGAAAACTCATGATTATGGCTACAGTTGCGCATATTACTCCGCTTCTAGGGCTTCTGGGTACAGTATCGGGTATGATAAACGCTTTCAAAAGTATAGTGAATAATCCCGGTCCTGTAAGTCCTGCGGTATTGTCCGAAGGGATCTGGGAAGCGTTGATTACAACAGCGACCGGGCTTGTTATAGCAATACCAACTTATGTAGCTTATAATTATCTTGTAAGCAGGGTGGAAAGTTTTGTTTTTGAGATGGAAAAGTGTTCAACAGAGGTAGTTAACCTTCTTTGCGAAGGTAAGGACGAATATGAAATTTAAACGACGACGCCAGATCGAAAAAGGTAAATTCGATCTGACTCCGCTTATAGATGTGGTTTTATTGTTGTTGATATTTTTTATGTTGTCATCGAATTTTATTACTCAGCCGGGTATTAAAGTTGAACTCCCGTATTCAGTTAATTCAAACCTTAATGACAGCGGTGATATAACTGTAACCCTGACCCGGGATAACAAACTTTATTTTAACAATGAGCTGATAAATTTTGATGGCCTGAGCAGAAGGATAAAACGGGAAAAACGGAAAAACCCGAAAGTTGCTATTCTGGTGAAAGCGGATACATACGCTCGCCATGGATATGTGGTTGCTGTAATGAATATAGCGCGCCAATCAGGTATAACAAGGCTCTCGATAGCCGCCAATCATGAAATAAGGCAGAAAAATGAATAGAATTCTGGTTATCGCTGTTTTTTTGTCGATTATCTGGCATTCTTTTGCTTTTATATTATTTAAAATAGCTGAATCCTACCGTATTCAGGAAGAGGCTGTATCCAATCTGAATGTATCTCTTCAGACTTTGGATTTATCTAAGCAAAGGTTATTTGAGGTTATCGATCCGAAAATACTGGCAAAAACAAAAAAAAATTTTCAGCAAATGACTGAAATTGACGCGCGGATATTTCTTATTGATATAACCCCCACAGATCAGAAAAGGAAATTCGATATTTTAACTGTTGATAGAATATATCCGGTAAAACCTGTTTTGCATGAGTCAATTTTAAGGAAAAAGAATAACAGTGATTCGTTTTCCGATTTCAAAGGTGGCATAAAATTGATTTCTACCCGATATCTGGAGAATATCGACAAAGTAAATAACGATATTTCTGGAAAGATCTATGAGAAACCGGTAAAATATATATTTAATAGTATGCCGGAACAAAGAAAACTGGTTAAATGTTCTTTTGATGGAATAATTGGGAAAACTATATTTGTAAAGTTGAGGTTTTCCATAGATATAGCGGGTAATGTGGTCCATGTTTTTGTGGATAAATCGCAGGGAAATAAAGAAAATCTGGATATGGTATTATCGCAATTCAGAAAATGCAAATTTTCACCTTTGGAACTTGACGGAGTAGTTACGGATTTACCCGCCAATAACTGGGGTTCGATAGTTTTTTATACAGAATAATATTGAAATTAGCCATGATAAAAGTTGATTTATCTTTATTGTTTTTTATTTATCTTGTATTATCGATGGGTGGAATTATAATATTATGGTTTCTATTTGAGCTGAAACACCCTTCATGCAGGATGACTCCGTATTCGAAAGGGTTGTATAAATGTAGCATCTGTACATTTAAGTATATTGATGATTCCGATAAAGAAATTACCAAGTGTCCGAGATGCTTAAGTTTAAATGATTCGTCGGAATCGTCGCTTGGTTAGTTATTCTCATAAAATAATCATATGGGGTGGAGATAATGAAACTGATAAATGATATTAAGAAAACACATTTCTATTTTTCTTACAGTACAACAATGAATTCCAGTCGCCTTGAGGGAAGAGGTGTTAAATTCATAAGCAAAGAGCCAGCTTTCATCGAAAACTATAAATTGAAATTTAATAAAAAGTCTATAGATGGAACCGCGAAAGCCAATATTGTTGCGGAAGAGAAATCAAGAGTTTATGGCATCCTATACGCAATAGACATTGCCGAGTTCGAAAAAATAAAGAATATTGAAGGTTTAAGTTCAGGGCATTTTACTACAAGAATTCTCCCGGTATCTACTTTAAATGGTGAAACATTTATGGCGAATGTTTTTATAGCCAATCCAAAATATGTTGTAAGCGATGACGAACTCCGCCCGTCAAAAGATTACGTTAACGGGATCATGGATATCATATCCGAAGAAAACTTCGATACAGATTATATTGAATACATAAAATCATATTTGTAAAAAAATATTATTTGCTGATAAGCATAAGGCTTCCCACCAGAAATACACTCAAAAGAAGCGCGATGGAAATGCCGTATAAACTTGAAGCGGCGAAAAAAGACAATAGCGGTTTCAATTCCTTATATTTTGCGTTGGCTTTTTGTAACTTTTCGTGCAATCGCACCATAAAAATCCTCCGTTATAAAGGTTTACTAAAAAGTAATTAAATATTAATAACTAAAGCGCAAAATAATATCAGAAGTAATAAGCGGATTCAATCTTTTTTTATTAATTACGACCTGATTTTATTTTCAGTTTAGTTTCTATTATCTTTAAAATATTTACCACTTCTTCATTTTGACGATTTTTCCCGCCGTTAAGTTTAATAAAAATGTTTCCGATACGGCAATATAAGAAAATCGGATAAGGACGGTTTGACAAAACAAGACCCAAACTCTCATCACCAAAGAGATTTTTATCAAAAGTAACAACATCGGTATGTGATCGTTTAAGAAGGTTTTCAAGCAGATTAAGATTGATTTTCGCTTCATCTTCTGCGTTTTCATGGTTGTGAAACTTGAATATTAAAAGAATTATCTGGCTGGTTTCATCTTTGTTTGTGGGATCCACGAAAATTTGTTGAAGTGTGGTTACACCCGTTTGGGGTTTTTTTAAAAATCGAAGAGATTTCCTTTCATCGAATTCATATGTTGATATAGCGAATTTTGATTCAGTGCTGGTTATGGCAAGTTCACCGACATTTATATTATAGTTTATGTCAGAGATTGTATTTTCTTTAATGGCGGCAGATTTCTTTTTCGCAGGTTTGTCGTTTTTCTGCGAACATGCGGTGAATATTGTGATAAAAAATGGAATTAACAAAAAATAAAATAACCTGGATTTGATCATTAAATATATATGTCCCCGCAAATAATAAAATAAATGATTATTTACTGAAATCAAATATCCATACTAAGTTATTAAAGATAAAAGTCAAGATATTTTAAAAATAAGTTGAAATTAATCGGATACGATTTTAGCGAATCGCCTTTTGCCGACTTTTAAAATCATTTCGTTCTCAGGAACAATTAAAGCATTTATGTCGGTTACCTTTTCTCCATTACATTCAACGGCTCCCTGCTGAATCATTCTTCTTGAATCACTTGTGCTGGAAGTAAGGCCTATGTCGTATAAAAGTGTAACGGCTTTTATTTTTCCGTCTGATAAATTGAGATCAGCAACCTTTATGATTTTTATGTCGTCAGGTAAGTTACCTTTTGAGAAAACGCTAACAAACTCGTTCTCAGCTGATTGCGCATCGTCCTGGCTGTGAAACCGGGCGACGATTTCCTTAGCGAGAGCGATTTTCAGTTTCATCGGATGAAGTTTGCCTGATTTCATATCGGATTCCATAATATCTATTTCCGATGTCGTCCTTGTTGTCAGTAAACGGTAATAGCGCAACATAAGGTCATCGGAGATAGACATGATTTTCCCGAAAATATCTTTTGGGGATTCAGTGATACCGATATAATTGCCGAGGCTTTTACTCATCTTCTGGACGCCGTCAGTACCTTCAAGAATAGGCATGGTTATGATTACCTGTTCTTTCTGTCCGTATTCTCGCTGAAGATCCCGTCCTACCAGAAGGTTGAATGTTTGATCGGTACCGCCGAGCTCAATATCGGATTTAAGCATGACTGAATCGTAACCTTGAATCAGCGGGTATAGAAATTCAACTATACTTATGCTCTGGCCACTTTTGTAACGTTTGGAAAAATCGTCTCTCTCGAGCATTCTCGCTACCGAATATTTGGCGCTAAGCTGTATTACATCTCTGAAATTCATGGTGTCGAACCATTTGCTGTTAAAAATGATCTCGGTCTTATCCCTGTCGAGAACCTTGAATATTTGTTCCTGATAGGTTTTTGAGTTAGCGAGAACCTGTTCACGGCTGAGAGGTTTTCTGGTTTCGGATTTCCCGGAAGGGTCGCCTATCGCGGCTGTAAAATCGCCTATGATAAAATGAACGACATGCCCAAGTTCCTGGAATTGGCGCAGTTTGTTAAGAACTACGGTGTGTCCGAGATGTATATCTGGTGCGGTAGGGTCGGCTCCGAATTTGACAATCAAAGGTTTATTAAGTGATAGCGAATTTTTGATCTTCGCGCTGAGTTCTTCTTCGGAAATAAGATTTACTGTATTTTCCTTAATAATGTTTAATTGCCTGTCTATTTCAGCTTGCACTTTTAAAAATCCTCCCCATACCATAATTGGCAAAAAGGCCTTAAAGAATTGTCCTTAAGGCCTTTTTGTTTTATTATCAACTGTCTGTGTAAAAACGGATAATTATTCTTTATCTGTCGATTCTTTCGAAGGTTTATCTTCGGTTTTAGGACTTTCTTTCTTATCAGATTTTTTCAGGACTTCATCAAGTTTCTCAGAAAGAATACTGGTGCTTTCGAAAGAAGCTTCTTTCCTTTTGCGTGTTTCATATTCTTTTATGACTGATTTATCTTTGGCTGTTTTTGCTTCTTCCTCAGCTTTTTTCTGATTCATCAGATGTTCCCTGACTGATAAAGCAATTTTTCTGTCAACGGTATCGATTTTAACCACAACTGCGGTGATTTCTTCATCGACTTTGACTATATCCTCGACTTTGGCCGGTGGTTTTTCCGCAAGTTGAGAAGCGTGAATCAATCCTTCAAGGTCATCTTCAAGAGATACAAAAATACCGAATCCGGCAATTTTGCTGACTTTACCTTTGACTACATCGCCGATTTTATATTTATCATCAATATTTTCCCATGGATCAGGCGTTAGCTGTTTAATTCCAAGAGCGATTTTTTTGTTGACCTGGTCTACTGAGAGAACAACGGCATCAACTTTATCGTTTTTCTTGAGAATCTCAGCCGGATTATTAATCTTTTTTGTCCATGAAATATCGGAGACATGAATTAAACCGTCAATTCCTTCTTCAAGCTCAACAAAAGCGCCATATGAAGTAATGTTGCGGATAGTTCCGGTTACACTTTTACCGATAGGATACTTTTCCTCAACGATGCTCCACGGGTTAAATTCAGTCTGTTTTATTCCAAGCGATATTTTCTCGTTGGATTTATCAACGCTCAGAACCATAGCTTCTACTTCATCACCGACTGAAAGTACTTCCGATGGATGGTTGATTCTTTTTGTCCATGAGAATTCGGATATATGTATCAATCCTTCGATTCCGTCTTCGAGTTCCACGAATGCGCCGTAAGGCATTATGTTGACCACTTTGCCTACAACTTTCTTGCTTACAGGATACTTATCATCGACATTATCCCATGGATTAGGGGATTTCTGTTTGAGCCCCAGTGATATTCTGGTGCTTTCCTTGTCGAATTTGAGTACCATAACCTCGATTTTATCACCGACGGACAACATTTCGCTCGGGTGATTTATTCTGCCCCAGCTCATATCGGTTATATGCAGAAGCCCGTCAATTCCGTTAAGGTCGATGAAAGCGCCGAAATCGGTGATATTTTTTACTATACCTTCAACGAGATCTCCTTCGTTGATTTCGGCAAGCAGTCTCGCGCGTTCTTTTTCACGATGTTCTTCGAGAAGTTCCCTTCGTGAAATAACGACGTTTTTGCGTTCTTCACTGATTTTGATTATTTTAAAATCGTAAGATTTGCCAACAAAATCATCCATATTCGGCACGGGTTTTATATCAAGTTGCGATGCCGGCAGAAACGCTTCCACACCGATATCAACCATAAAACCGCCTTTGACTTTTTTGAAAATTTTGCCTTTTATAACGGCGCCTTCGTTGCATCCGGATATGGTACGTTCCCATTTTCTGCTTTTGTCGACTTTGCTTTTTGACAGAAGTGTCAGCCCATCTTCATCTTCCATGGTTTCGAGAAAAACTTCTACTTCGTCGCCGATATTAAAGTTTTCGATATCGGGGAATTCCTCAATGGGTATGACTCCTTCGGATTTATAATTAATATCAACCAGAACTTCATTCGGATTGATCTTTATTATTCTTCCTTTGACTATACTTCCTTCTTCAATGGTGCTTAAACTCTGCTCATAAAGTTGGCGAAAGTCTTCAAGAGATTCTTGAACGGTCATCCCTCCCTTCTGTACAGATTCGTTTTTTACTTTTTCTTCTACCATATAACTGTTTCCTCCCTTAGAAATATGTATTTCCAATTTTTAGAAAATTGGATTATAGCAATTTACTTGAATAATCAAGTTTTGTCAATATCAATCTTAATCAAGAAACATATTTAATTTTGATATTTTGTATCTTGTTCATGAGCAAATCGGCGATGATCTGGTATTTTTCCTTCGGATTCTTAATATCGGTTTTTAATTCTGAGTCAACCAAAAATGGTTTGCCTACAAATACATTAATTTTTACCGGTTTTGGTATTATCGATCCTTTAGGTAAAGCTAAATACGATCCTTTTATATATACCGGTAAAATGGGTGAATTAACTTTGCCAGCGATTAAGCCGGCACCCTGTTTGGCAGGTTTCATTTCGCCGTCCCCGGATCTTGTTCCTTCGGGAAATACTATGACTGATTTACCTTCATCAATACATCTGAAGATAGTTTTTATACTGCCTGGAGTAGGTTCCCCTCTGTTTATCGGAATAATGTTGCATGGTTTTAAAATTTTCGCAAAAATTTTATTTTTCAAAAGGGAATCTTTAGCGAGGTAATGCAAATGAAAAGGGAGCGATACACCTACCATAGGCGGGTCCAGATTGCTACAGTGATTTGCCACAACAAGGCCTGTGAAAGATTTTAGAGATTCGTAATCTTCATATGTAAACTCAACCCTGAAGAGAAATTTATAAATAATTAGAATTGTTGCGCGATAGATGGTGTGAAATATATTTGATTTATCGAATAATCTCGAGTTTATTATCCTGTAGACGAAATTTAGTTTTTCTTCCGGTGTCATTGTGGTTGAATCTATTTCTATCGCATCAGGCGCTTTTTTCAGAGGGCTCATTTCCCGTGAGGAATCTTCCATATCGCGTTGCCGTAAATTATTGAGGACTTCATTGAAAGATATGTCTATGCCGTTTTCCCTGAGTTCGTTCAATCTCCTTTTTGCTCTTTCCTCAATGTTTGCGGTAACGAAAAATTTGAAATTCGCATCAGGTAAAACGACCGTGCCGATATCTCTGCCTTCCAGAACAACATTTTTGCCCCGGGCGGTATTTCTTTGAATTTCAACAAGAAAATTCCGTATCACCGGTTTAGCGGCGACTTTGGATACCAGAGACGCTACTTTCGGTTCCCTGATCTTTTCGCTGACATCTTTGCCGTCAAGGGAAATCCGGTTTCCTTGCGGCGTCTGAAGTATATTAATATATGTATGTTTTACAATGTGATTTAAATCCAGGTCGGTGAATTGATCGCCGCAAACTTCAATCACTTTCAAAGTGATTGCCCGGTATAATGCGCCAGTATCTACATAAATAAAACCGAATTTATCCGCGAGTTGCCGTGCTAAAGTGCTTTTGCCGGAGCCTGAGTGTCCGTCAATGGCTATTGAGATTGGCATTTTTTAATTCTTCCTTTCTTATATTTTTATCTTTTTTAAGATTATCGTTTATCGATTCGGGTTGGAAATCGAGTTCCTTACTTGCCAGAGATATATTCAGTGAACAATCTGCTCCCCGTGTTGCTGTGTAACCGGAGTGTTGCATGGAAGATGGTTTTATAAGAGAATTGTCTATTTCGAAGATCTCGCAGGTTTTTATTCCGAGCTCAAATCTGGATACTTTTTCTTTTCCGCCTATATGGTAAATTTTTGACTGGCATTCCGCACGTCGCTGAATTTTCCTTTCAACAAGTTTTTTTACGGCAGTACAGAAATCGAATGAATAAAGAGGTGTACGAAACTGATCATGGAAAAGATACTGTTGTTTCGCCACGGCAAGTGATTGCAGGAGATTATCAAGGTACCCGCCTTTTGCTCCGGCAAAACTTTTGCCGTAAGAAAGAGCTATTCTGAAAATCGCATTTTCACTCATTGTACCGAGAACAATGTTTTCCGCCATGATTTTTGTTTCCGAATAATAATTTACGGGATTAACCGGGTCGTTTTCCGAGTAATTGCCTTTTGTTCCATCAAATACAAGGTCAGTAGATATAAAAAGCACAGGTATATTTTTATCATTGAAATAATTTATGATATTTCGCGTTCCCTCTATATTTATTTTACTGGCATAGCTTTTGTCCTTTTCACATTCATCAACGGAAGTTAAAGCGGCAAGGTGAACCACAAAATCGAATTTGCCGGAAGATGCCGCTGTTTTCACTTCTTTTTCACTGGTAAGGTCTATTCTCAATTTTTCCCCTGCCATATAATTAATGTCTGTTTGATGATACTGCAGTGAAAGGTTGCAGAAAGGGGCCAAGAACCGAATCAGGTTGGATCCCAGGAAACCTGATGCACCGGTAATAAAAAGATTTTGTTTGGTTTTGTGTAAATTGTCCATCAGGATAAAACCTCAATTTTTTTCATGGTAATGATTAATAATATATAATGTGGATATCATTATTTCAGTTTATTTCTGATAATAATTCCAGCTGAGATTGCCGCAAAACTCAATAAGCTTCCTCCGTAACAAATCAAAAGCGGTAAAAAATCGTTCTTAAAGAACAAAGCGTAAAAAGGCGCCGCGACAAAAATTACGGGAGCGAAAACGAGTCCGGCAATCAAACCGGTATACCCCAGAGAATGAAAGATTATACTCAAGTTTATATAAAGACAAAAGATAAAAAGAATCGCCAGCGATAACAAGCCTGAAATAGTTAAAATATTGGCAAAAATCATTGACATATAAGGTATTTTAGAATTCATAAAATAATTAAAATAATATGTAGAAAGTTTAAACCTGCTCGAGTTTATTAAGTCTTACCTCTTTGGCTTTAGATACGAAAGGTTGTATTATACGCTATATGGTATGACAAATTATAAGGGATAGAAAAAAATATGTAAAATATAATTGCATTTTTAAAAAAAGCGGGTTATATTATGCGAACATTTCCCTGAAAAAAGGTTTATAGTGATGGGAAAGAGAATGAAAAATAGGCGTAAATAGCTTTATAGAAGTAGAAAATAAAAAAAGTAAAAAAAGCGAAAAAAAAGTATTGACTTAATGATAATTATCAAATAGAATTTGCGCCACTTTGTTAGATAAAAAAGATTGTTCATTGATGATTATAAGTAAGTTAAAAAAAAGTAAAAAAAGTTAAATTTTTCTATTGACTAAGCCGAAATGAATTTGGTATTGTTTGAGACACAATTTTTGAAATAGAAAATTTGATTTTGAAATAGAACACCTAATGGTGTGGGTGGAGATTGGTAGTTCTTTGAAAATTTATTTGGAATGATGCATTAAGCTCAAATGCCAATACCGTCAATTTAATTGACGAAACAAAAAAGGAAAATAGGATATTTTTCCATATTATTATGGAGAGTTTGATCCTGGCTCAGAACGAACGCTGGCGGCGTGGATTAGGCATGCAAGTCGAACGCGATCCTTACTGATCAATCCTTCGGGAAAGTGAAGTTTGGTGAGAGTGGCGAAAGGGTGAGTAACACGTAAGTAATCTGCCTCTAAGTTGGGAATAACGACTCGAAAGAGACGCTAATTCCGAATGTGGATATGTTTGGGCATCTAAATATATCTAAAGGTGGGGACCGTAAGGCCTGCCGCTTAGAGAGGAGCTTGCGGCCTATTAGCTAGTTGGTAGGGTAATGGCCTACCAAGGCAATGATGGGTAGCCGTCCTGAGAGGGTGGTCGGCCACACTGGGACTGAGACACTGCCCAGACTCCTACGGGAGGCTGCAGTCGAGAATCTTTTGCAATGGGCGAAAGCCTGACAAAGCGACGCCGCGTGAGCGATGAAGGTCTTCGGATTGTAAAGCTCTGTCACATGGGACGAAATGCATATATGTTAATACCATATATGTTTGACGGTACCATGGGAGGAAGCCCCGGCTAACTTCGTGCCAGCAGCCGCGGTAATACGAAGGGGGCAAGCGTTGTTCGGATTTATTGGGCGTAAAGGGCGTCTAGGTGGTTTATTAAGTTAGATGTGAAAGCCTTCAGCTTAACTGGAGAACTGCATCTGAAACTGATAGGCTTGAGTGCAGGAAAAGGGAGCGGAATTCTCAGTGTAGCGGTGAAATGCGTAGATATTGAGAAGAACACCGGTGGCGAAGGCGGCTC
Organism: uncultured bacterium; assembly: GCA_964451165.1. Lineage (GTDB taxonomy): Bacteria > Auribacterota > Auribacteria > Auribacterales > Auribacteraceae > CAYVGJ01. Next base: position 188 of record CAYVGJ010000021.1, on the reverse strand, counting down.
TCTGGCCTGACACTGACACTGAAGCGCGAAAGCCAGGGGAGCGAACGGGATTAGATACCCCGGTAGTCCTGGCCGTAAACGATGGGCACTTGGTGTAGGAGGTATCGACCCCTTCTGTGCCGTAGTTAACACGATAAGTGCCCCGCCTGGGGAGTACGGCCGCAAGGTTGAAACTCAAAGGAATTGAC
>CAYVGJ010000020.1:50801-67864 GCA_964451165.1 uncultured bacterium | reverse complement strand
AGCCTGATCGCCCGAACCGAACGACACACCGCTTCCTTCGTCTGCTATTGCGGAGAGATCATACATTACAGCCCTGAAATTGCTTAATGAACTGACCTGACTGGCGGGTACCGGTATAATTGCCGATATACTGGGTACTTCGCTGTCGACAAATATGGTCGCGGCATTATCGACTGTGGTAACATTATTAAATTTATCGGTCAGAATCACTTTTACGGTGTATATTCCCTGCTGAATACCAGATACTGTCGCTAAGTCAAGCTCGCCTTTCGCGGTAGATACGTTCGGATTATCTTTCTTAAATGTGCCTGTATTTGTGGAATTTATTATGGTTCCCTGCGAATTGAGTATCTGGATTTTGCATTCGGAATAATTAAATGTAAAAGCAGTATTATATGTTTGATTGAAAGGAGTATCGTCACAATCGACGGTAATTTTCGGCAGATTCGAAAGCGAAGAGTAATATATATTGTCTTTTATGTACGAAGGGGAAATCGATATCGAACTTAAAGTAGGATAATCTTTATCGACATAATAATTATGCGAGTTATATGTTGTATTGGATACTAAATTAGATCCTTTATCATAAACTCTGGCATAGGCAGTATATATTCCTGAAGAGTTTAGGGGTTGATTTGTTACGTTTAAAACGGTAAATGTTTTACCATCGCTTGTAGCTGATTTTGTAAAATCTTTAAATTGTTCTCCAGTATCATATTGCCAGTTATCATTGGAATCCAAAAATGAATCACCGGGATCATATATCCCGGCGCGATTCAGATAAGGTGTACCTGAAACAGGTATCTCAACTTTCCATACCTGAATACCGCTGATCCACGCAGACGCAACTAAAGTAGCATCGCTTATTGAGGTTGTGCCGGACATAGGGTTTATAATCCTCGGGCTTGTAGCGTTAAATGTCGTGGTATCTGCTCCCCAGTTAGTCATTGTTGGAGCCGGAGGAACGCCGGTTTTTGTATAATAATAGTAGTAGTCTTCAGTTGCTCTGTTGTAAGCATTGTCTCTTATATAAAACCATTGAGCGACTCTTTCTTTTGGTTTATCCTGCATTTTTGTTTCATATCTTCCATCACAATCAAGACGTCCAGCAATTCCATAAATCCATTCGCTGTTTATCCAGGTATCAATGTAATCGCCTATAGCGGATAGATCAGGACCGGGATTTGTCTGAGTATGCCATGGCGATGTAATATTGGGCACGATTTTCACGAGCATTTTTGTAGGATTTGTGTATATATGCATATTAGGATAGAATTTAACCCAACCTGTACCATAATCTTTTGAATTGTTGGATGATTTAACTGTCACAGGAGTATTGTTTGACGGTTCTCCCGAACCCAGTTCGCCTTTGGTGAGAGCTGTTTGATGCGCCGGATCGTATATATATTCAAGGATAGCGCCTTTTGTTGAACCTTTATAATCAAAAGAATAATCGATATAGAAAGTTCTTGTGCTTGTTGATGTATTGCCTGCTCTATCTGAAATGGAAAGACTGAGTATATAGATATGAGCGTTGGTAAAAGAACCGCTCAGATAACCGTTTGTAGGTACGAAATCTATTCTGTTGCTGTTGTTGTGTGACATATAGCCGGCAACAAGAGTTCCTCCGGCAGTAGTATCGGAAACCTGGCCTGTAGCGGAGCTGAAATCAAGCCCGCTGTTTCCTGAATCGGATACGGTTGCGTATAAAGATTTTAGTTCGGCTCCAACCCAGTAATTGTCACCCTGCCATGTACTTTGATTATATGCCCTTACGGTAGGAGCAGTGGTATCTACATTTGTGGTTATTGGGGGAGTTGAGGCAGGAGACGATCCGTTAGCGTTGGTAGCTTTTGCGGTATAAGAATAACTTCCCTGAGTAACAGATAATGTAGCCTGCCATGTTCCATTGGATTGTGTTACGACTGTAGCGGGCGAAGTGGTTTTCTGTACTCCGTTATCAAAAATGGTTATAGTAGATCCTGCCTCGGCAAACCCTTCTATCAGCAAATTTATTGTGGATGGCCCTGTCTGTCCGCCGTTGGTGTAAAGTGTTTGCCCGACAACAACGCTTTTGCCACCGATTTTAGATATCGCCGGAGCGTTTGGCACTTCCTGCGAGAAAACTTTCGGTGTATTACATAACACGCCGACAAAAAAGATAGAAAACAAAATCAAAAAAAATCTGGTTCTCCAATGATATCGCATCATGGCAGGCTCCTTAATTTTTATTTATTGAATTACATAGATATATCGATTGAATTTACCTTTATATTATAATTTTAGCATAAAATTCAACTTTTGCAATCAGTTGCACTATAAATATTTGTATAATATGTAAATAAATATGGCATAAATTGTTAAGGAGGAAGATATATTAAATAAAAATCTCCCTTTAGTATGTTATCGGTTTTCTTTCTTTAAATCTCCAGTGACAAATAAATGTCTCTGATTTATAATTTGTTATATTCAAATAATGATTGGCGGGCCAAATCAATTCTATAGTTATATGGAGAGATAAATGAATCAAAGTCTGCAAGAGAGAATCGCCAGAGCTGTTAGCGAAGAGATATCTATTGAGCCATACGATGCCAACTGGCGCCATATGTTTGATGAAGAAAAAAGTTATCTCGAAAAGATATTGCCGGAATCCATTATTTTGCGTATCGAACATTTCGGAAGTACAGCTGTTGAAGGATTACCCTCAAAACCAATTATCGATATGCTTATTGAAGTCAGTTCGCTTGAAGAAACACGAGATAAGATTGTCCCAATCCTCGAATCAAAAGGTTACGATTATTTCTGGCGTCCTGAATTCGATGGCCCTCCTTACTACGCGTGGTTTATCAAAAGAGGCGAAGACGGTAAACGGACTCACCACATACATATGGTTGAATCTGACTCAAAATTATGGGACCGATTGTATTTCCGTGATTATCTGCGCATGTTCCCTGATGTTGCCGCTAAATACGCTATAATAAAAACCGATCTTTCTAAAAAATATCCTAACGACAGAATAGAATATACAAAAGGTAAAACAGATTTTGTTGTTGCTGTCACCCAAAAAGCGATAGAGTTTTTTAAATCGGCTAAAAAATAAACCAAACGTTTTTTGCCGGTTTGGATTTTTAACTGAATAGATTCTTCCTGAATATTTTTCTTGTTTAACCGCGCGATAACTTTTATTATATGGTCGCGTTTAAATAAACTCTTAACACTGGGAACGGGCAATGAAATATAAAAATATCGAATTTATATGTTCCGGCAATTTTTGCAGAAGCATTGTCGCAGAGGCAATAGCGCTCAAATATCTTCACGATAACAATATCAAAGATGTTAACGTTTACTCCAGCGGAGTTCTGGTAAATACGCTTGACAACCTTTACAAAAACGGAAGCGATATACTGGATTCCATTCCGAATTTCATAAACGAATTATACAATCAAGACAAAATAGGCAAATACCAGCGGATAATGATCCAGAAACTGTTTGATTATATAAAGCGGAAAATCGACGCGAAGAAAATAATGAAAGAGCTTGGAAAGAATATCGATTCTTCTCACAAGAGAGTCGGTCATTTCCTGGCGAAAAACGGGATAAAATCATATAAACACATCAAAGAACAAACTATCGCGAGAAATTCCGATTTGATTCTTACAATGTCAGATGATAATCTCAAAGGGATAAAAAGAATTTACGCTGATTCCGGGTTTCATCCGGATATTTATCTTCTGACGGAATTCGGTGGGCTGAACCAGAAAGAAATAAAAGATCCGCTCATGACAGATGAACATGAATTTTTTGAAATTTCAGAGATAGTCAAAACAGCTACGTTAAATTCTATGAAAAAAATACTGGAACATTAATTATTCGATTTCGAACCGAATTTCCCTCTCACGAAAATACCGAATAAACCCGTTGCCAGAATAAATATCGAGAATGGTTCTGGAACAGAATCGGAGTCTGACGGCGCATTGAAATTCACTATAAGATCGCCTATGTCGTTTCCGCAAGTCATTGTCCAGTGAATTGTCCAGTCGACACCATATACCGGATTAAATATATCGAGCGGTATGGAAGTCTCGATCACGTATTTGAGCGGATTCGCTGTCTGGATGTACATGATGGTCGCTTTGTAAAGTTTCTCAAGGCTCGCTATCTGGCGGTAATTCAGTTCTGTCGGAGTATAATCGCTCAGCGCAATACCTTTATTCCAACCGTTACTGTTTTTTACACTATATACATCGCCAACCAATTGAGGATTATATGAATACTGTCCGTTCTGGGCATATCCGTCAAGTGTATTGTCTGACCTGCCGGTGGTCTCGAGTCCATATTCAAAGAAACCGTCGCCGTTAAAATCAAACCCTATATCGCCCGGATAATAATACGGTGAACTATGCGGAGTATCGTTTGCAGAATACATCGGGCCTGAACCTACCGGCGGCATACCTGTAACGATAGCCACATACAAATTGCCGTTGTTTACGGTGGCATACATTGCTTCAACATCAAAAGGCTGTCCGCCGTATCCCGGTCCGACATAACCATTATGTCTGTAATCTGTATAATCTTCAACCCAACTGAAAATACCTTCATTCGGTTGCCAATCCGATTCTGGTGTAACACCCCAGTCATCCAGATTACCATCAACATTGTACGCGAAAACAGGAGCTTGAAATATAAATAATGATATTAATACCGATGTATAAACGCTAAATAATGCTATCTTCTTCATGATTTTTCTCTCCATCACATTCAAATAAGCTAAATTTAACATTACCAATACAAGCTGATCTTTGTATATGAATCCGTCATATGAATATATATAACATTTATTTTTCAATATGTAAATACTTCGCCTTCATTTTTTGACGGTATTTGTTTTATCGGTATTATCCTTAATTAATTTGAGGATTTTTTAGCAACATTATATATGGATTTATTTACGGCATATCAATTTAGTTTATGGAAAGGATTAAATACCGATATCTGATCTTTTATACATCAAATATGTATGCTTTATTAATTTTTTTTGTTGCAAATTCGATTATTATAATGTATATTTATAATATATGTCATTTTGCTTTCTATAGCTGATTAAATCTTTATAATATAAGGGACCTGATATGATAAAAAAAATTATTTTCATCCATTTTGCTTTTTTAGTTTCATTGTTTATTTTTTCGTCATCAGGGTATTGTTTTAATATTGAGCATTTGGATGATGATGATTTAATGTACGCGCAGGTAGAAAATATTTTCTTTGTAGCCGAATCGCGTATTGGAGACAGGGGCGGTTTTGCGCAATGGGAAATTATTTTAGGGCCCGAAATGGCGAATTTTAACTGGCAAAACGGATTGGAAGTCGATTTCACCCTCACATATGACAGAAGCGCAGACCTTGTTATTTATCAGGTCGCTTATAATGAACTAAGACATTCGTTCTCGATGTATATGTCCAATCTTACGGATTTGTATATACGAACCTGGGCAAAGAAAGCAGGAACAAGCATTATTGTTTACGATCTGGCTTTAGACGGAACACTGCTTGGAGACATAGCAAGCGCGATAGGTCCTTATATGCTTGATATTCTTCATCTTATGGACGCAAATCTGGAGGATGGATTTGTTCTCACAGGTAAACAGAAATTAACATGGGGTTCTACTGTCCCATCAGGGTTCGATACGCTTTCCGCTCAGTTCTTTGGCGGCGGGAATATTGCTGATACCGTACCGGAACCGGCAACAATGTATATGCTCGGCATATCCATTGTCGGATTATTCAGTTTTGTTCGATTGAAAAGAAAATATAATAGATAATATTTTTAATTTATAAATATATTTTGAAGATGCCGGCGCCAAACCGGCATCTTTTTTTTGTTTTTTTATATTAATCAATATATAATTACCAAACACCGTTCCTTAAAAATATTAAATTTCTCATAATACCTTAATATATTCTTAACATTGATATAATTAAATTTCTCTTGATATTGATCATGAAATTTAAACAATAGGCAATATAGGAGAAAGGCTTTATGGCAAAAGAAAGTATTCTTGTTGTTGACGATGAAGAAGATATACTTGAACTGATACGTTACAATCTTTCCAAGGAAGGTTATAAAGTAACACAATCTTCTTCCGGGGAAGAAGTAATGAAAATCGCGCAAACCGGATTGATAGACCTTATCCTGCTGGATCTTATGTTGCCGGGTATGGACGGGCTTGATGTATGCAAGATTCTTAAAGCCGACTCAAAAACCCGCAATATACCTGTTGTGATGCTTACTGCAAAAGGAGAAGAGTCAGATATTATTACCGGCCTGGAAGTAGGCGCCGACGATTACATTACAAAACCATTCAGCCCAAAAGTACTGATAGCAAGGGTAAGGGCCATTTTAAGAAGAAAATCGAAATCTGGTTGCGAAGATACATCTATCGTAAAAATAAACGATCTGGTTATTAATCCCGGCAAACACGAGGTTCTTGTTAAAGGCAAAGCTGTCGAATTGACGTTTACTGAATTCGGAGTTCTGCACTTTTTGTCAAAAAGACCCGGCTGGGTTTTTACACGGTATCAGATCGTAGATTCCATTAGAGGCGAGGATTATCCGGTAACAGAACGGTCTGTCGACGTCCAAATTGTTGGATTGCGCAAAAAACTCGGGCCGTGCGGTAAATATATAGAAACCGTAAGGGGTATTGGATACAGGTTTAAGGAATAAGGAAATTTTAGAATGATCTTAAAAAAACTGGTATGGCAACTATTTTTCGCTTTTTTAATCATAACAACCATTTCTATAAGTTGCGTCACTATATATTTTACAGGGTTATTCCGCCAGCCGTTATATAACTGGGTGCAATCAGGATTATATTCCCGCGCAAAACTTCTTGAAGATCAGTTTACTGAATTAACAGCTCAAAACAATTTTTCTAAAGCCGATTTGCTTTGCAAAAAACTCGGGCCGAACGCCAAAACAAGAATTACAGTGATTCTCCCTTCCGGAAAAGTTATCGGCGATTCAGAAAAAGATATTTCCGAAATGGATAACCACAGCGATCGGCCTGAAATAGTGCGTGCGAAAAAAGGTAACATCCTGCCGTATAAACGATATAGTTATACGCTCCGGGAAAATATGATGTATGTAGCCATACCGCTATACCACAATAACCGGTTAACGGCTTTTTTAAGAACATCTCTTTCGGTTCATTCTATTGAAAACTCTATTTTTATGGTGTATATAAAGATTATCGTTGCGGGATTAATCATATTATTAATCTGCGGTATATTAAGCTGGTATATCGCCAAAAGGATAACTATTCCGATTAATGAAATAAAACAATGGTCTGAAAGTATTGCCACAGGAGATTTTAACCTTTCTCCACCCGTCAAATTCAAGTATTCGGAAGAAATAAACTCTCTTTCCGGATCAATGTACCGCATGTCGGAAGAATTGAATAACAGATTCAATACAATGACGCGCCAGAAAAATGAAATCCAGGCAATTTTATCGAGTATGGTTGAAGGTGTTTTCGCTGTCGATATGGAAGAGCGCATTATCAGTTTAAATAATGCCGCTTGCAAACTTATGAATGTAAATCCCGAATCGGCTAAAGGAAAACTTATACAGGAAATCATCAGAAACGCCGATTTGCAGAAATTTGTCAGAAAAGTTATTTCCAGCAATACACCTGTGGAAAGCGATATCGTATTCCATAACGGAATCGACAGGTTTCTACAGGCTAACGGTACGGCATTGATCGATTCCCAAAAAAACTATATCGGCGCTTTGATTGTACTCAATGACGTAACCAGAATAAAAAAACTCGAGAATATGCGAAAAGAATTTGTCGCTAACGTTTCCCATGAACTTAAAACCCCCATTACATCCATAAAAGGTTTTGTCGAAACACTAATGGAGGGAGCAATCAAAGATCCTGTTGACTCGCAAAATTTTCTGCAAATCATATCAAAACAGACAAACCGTCTAATGGCAATAATTGAAGACCTGTTATCACTATCAAAAATTGAACAGGATGAGGAAACTCACTCAATTTATCTTGAAAAAAACAATATTAAAGATCCAATAAAAGACGCGATTGAAATTTGTACACCGCGCGCAGAAAGTAAAAATATAAAACTTTATCTAATTTCTAAAGAGGATATTTATGCCGACATCAACCCGCCTCTTCTTGAACAGGCTATGGTAAACCTGATCGACAACGCGATAAAATACAGCAACCCGGAATCCCAGGTCAATATTGAAGTTATATCCGCCGATACCGAGATCATTGTATCCGTAAGAGACTGGGGATGCGGTATAGAAACCAAACATTTATCACGTCTGTTCGAGCGGTTCTATAGAGTAGATAAGGACAGAAACCGCAAACTCGGAGGAACAGGCCTCGGACTTGCCATTGTAAAACATATCGTCCACGCTCATAACGGGTTTGTAAACGTAGAAAGCTCAATAAGCAAAGGAAGCACGTTCTTTATACATCTGCCTAAATAATTAATAAATATAACCTCCGAATAACTGATTTTGTTTCAGATCATTGCCGTGAAAATAAGAATCTGCTAAACAAATTCAAACATTAGTATTTCTAATAATATTATTAATATTATCGCGAACTATATTGTAAATGTCGTATAGGCAAACAATTAGTTCAGCTTAATGATTTCCGCTTTTATGTTTTTTGTTATGAGATTTTTATAAATACGAAAAGATTTCTTTCTTTTTGAAAAAAGAAACAAAAACTTTTTCTATGGATGCTTCGCATCCTGTTTTAAAAGATATTTTGCCCGGCGCTTCATTTCTTCGCTAACGCGTCAATAGGAAAACTCTCGAAAATCAATCTCGCAGTTTCCCCCAGAGAATCAGCTTTTTTCTCATCCGACATGCCATCCGTATAACTCAACCCCGCATTCGAGTTCCAAATTACACTGAATGTCTTAGCGTCGTACATCTTGACATGCACATTCTCGCGAGTTTGCGAAACCGAGCTTTCAACGCGAGGTTGTTCCGCGGAAAAATCCCATATCGATCCTACAGATGATCCACGCGAATTGATAACTTCCATATATTTGGGTTGCGAAGACACTTTTGGCTGATTTTTTTCCACCCGGATCGTTATCTCAAGAAAATAATCCGCTTTATCAGCTTCCGATACAGTGTAACCCATTGATTTTAACCTGCTCTCTATACAACTCATCAACTGGTATTTCACAACCCCGTTTTCTATACCGTCATTGCATTCTTCCATCCAGCAATATGTTTTCTCCGGAACCGTATCGTAATCTAAAGCTACCCCGGCTATAACACAAAACAAACATATAATAATGACAACATAAATATATTTCATCCTTCGCTCCTTTCTGAAGAATTAAAAATACACTTATATTATCGGATATACACAAATCAAAGTTATTTTATTACAAATTATTTTATTTTAATTCTATAAATATTTAAAAAAATAAAAGACCTCTTTCTTTTTGAAAAAAGAAACAAAAACTTTTTCTATGGATGCTTCGCATCCTCTTTTTTTTACTCGCATTTTGCGATAATTACCACGTAATTCTTTCCATACTCTTTCGCGCATTTCGGACAGGTGGTATACCACATATACATCTTTTTTATGTCCATTTGTTTGTCAGTAGAGATTTTTTTAAAATCTTCACACCATTTGCCTGTTTCTTTAAAATCACCTTCGTATACTTTACTAAAATATTTGCCGGATAACCGAACATTTTGCGCGCCGGAAATATCTTTGTCGACCGCCAGATAAATATCCATGTTCCATTTGGATGTATGATCCGACAGACATAACCAATCGGGGATTTTTGCGCCAGCTTTTTCCACTTTGCCATTGACTCTCCTGATTACCGAACCGAAATTCACAGGCATATAAAAAAAAGTGAAAACCTTGTCTTTCACAAACATTTTGTTTTTCCACTCGAATTCCTTGTTATCCCATTTGACCGGATCAAACGGGGGGCAACATCCGGTATTTTGCGGTTTTTCAATCATAATGATCAGCTCCTCAAATTATCGTTGGTTTTTTTATAAACTAATTCTCACTAATCCATTGATCTGTCGAACATACTTTACTAAATCTCATTGCCTGAGTTACAAGAATTGCACGGTGTAACTCCTCTGCAGTAACCGACCCGGCGTAATTGGATACCGCCAGAGTTCCCGTGGCATCAGACAGGAACTCAACTTTAAATCCCAAATGCATCGCTTGCCGGGCAGTAGTATCACAGCACATTTGAGTCATATAACCCGATATAACTATCGTATTTATACCATGTTTGTGAAGCCATTCTTCAAGTTCCGTCGCAGTAAAAGAACCGGGCATTTCCTTTTCAATAATTATATCACATTTGCGGCGAACGATTTCAGGATGCAGTTCCCAATCCTCACTTCCTCTGCTGAATGACGCCATCGACGACGAGCTATGCTGAACAATAACAACAGCTATACCCCTGGCTATCGCATGATCCATCGCTTTCAGAATGTTCGACAGGCTGTCGGGCGGATAAGCTATCCGCATTTTCCCGGTAAAATATATGTTTTGCACATCAATAACCAGAAGAGCTTTTTTATTCATGTAATCACTTCCTGTACAAATGAAAAGTATAATTAAAAAAAATTCTTTCTTTTTGAAAAAAGAAACAAAAACTTTTTCTATGGATGCTTCGCATCCCTTTTTTAAACTGAAAGAAACTCACCTGCCGATCGAGCCATTTTAAGCTGATTTTTGTTTAATTTCTGTGTTTCTTCCTTGCAAACCATCCCAAAATATAACGATTTAACTTTTTTAGCGCCGATAACCCTCGCGCAATTTCGCATAACTTTTAAAGCGCAAGGCATAAGGAATTTAGCGATAAAAGCAGGGCACGCGCTTGATGTCACAACTACGGCTTTTTTGGAAACCCGCTGAACCCTCGATTTTGGAAACGGTTTATCCCATGGCCAGTACCCGAACACGGCACATCGTTCCACAAACCGTTTCATTATGGCAGTCACTGTACCGAAATTGACTGGCGAACCGAGTATTATCCCATCGGCATCGCAGATAGACGCTAAAATACCGCTCATATCGTCATCAAATATACATTTCCCCATCTCTTTTGCGGGATCGTCACTCATGCATGACCGGCAATTTGTGCAAAAATTAATATCCCTATCTATCAGATATATTTTTTGCGTTTGGGTATTATAGTTGCCGGCAACCTCCAAAATGGCATCAACTGTCTGATCAATAATTCCATTTTTTCTATAACTTCCGACTATCACTACAATTTTTTTACTCATCCATCGTGCTCCATAAAAGTAATGGTATATATTTCTATTGATATTATAATTCAGGTTTATATTAAATAAAACATATTTAATATTTGCACGTTGTATAGTACTGATAAAATTTATTACCCTGTTTGGTAATATTACCACGCAGGAACTATCCACTGACGTGATAATACCTGTATTCGGTTTTTAGTAGCTTCTGAACAGGAACAATATATAACTGTAATACAAGAATAGTTCTTGCGCAATTCGATGCCAATGTAATATAATTTATTCATGGCAACCGCTCTTTTTTTTATGGTTTGGAAGACTCTTTTCACTCTGAATTATCTTCCCGGAGGTCGCCTTCTCATATTGTCGGGAAATTTTTCTCAGGATGCACCGTATCCTGTTACTTGTTAAAAATTAACAAAATACAAACGGGTAAAATTTATGAACACCGAAATCAGGGAAGCGTCTAACCTTATTTTGAAATCAAAATACCTCATCGCCCTGACTGGCGCAGGAATAAGCACACCAAGCGGCATACCTGATTTCAGAAGCCCTAACTCCGGATTATGGAACCGGTTTGATCAGACAAAAATCTTTGATATAAACTTTTTTCACCGCCATCCTGAATATTTTTACGATTTCGCGCGGGAATTCATATTCTCGTTTTTTAATTGCGAACCGAACATCGCGCATAATATCCTGGCGATTCTTGAACAAAAAAATATACTCCGCAGACTGATTACCCAGAATATCGATATGCTTCATCAGAAGGCAGGCAACCGGGAAGTACTTGAACTGCACGGGAGCCCGAAAGAAAATATTTGTCTTGATTGCAGCGCATCTTATACAGCCAATGAGATTATCGGGAAACTGACATCCCAGAAAGTTCCGCTATGCGATAAATGCGGCGGCATAATTAAACCCGATATTACGTTTTTCGGTGAAATGCTGCATGAAAATGTTATTCACACCGCCTTTAGTGACGCGGAAAAAGCCGATTGCTGTATCGTAATGGGCACTTCGCTTGTGGTTTATCCAGCGGCGTCTATTCCGGAAATCGTTATCCGGTCCGGCGGAAAACTTGTGATAGTTAACAGAACCCAAACTCATCTCGATTCGTACGCCGATTTTGTATTCAATATTGAACTCGATAAGTTCGCACGGGAATTTTTAGATATCCTGAAAGAAAAATCCATCATTTAATTATATATAACATTCGATATTATAAAAGTATCTGAAGCATATTAAAAATTTTTTGCCGATTCTAATCCAAATTAATTTTCACAACTCAAATTCCTACCCATCGTAATAATTTTATTTAAATAGTCTCAGACACAATAAAAAATGAATTCGGACATCCGCCTATACCGCACTATTCCTCTGGTATATTTTTTGCTCTACCCCTTCTGTTAATAAATTTTGTATAAAAAATCAAATAACCATTTGGAGGATATATTTATGATTCAGAAAATCAACGGGAATATCGAAGAGAAAAACCAGTCCTCGAAACAGGAAAATCAGTCGGGAGAGTTTCTTCTTCGTGAAAAAATTAAAAAATTTTTATCCTCGACTGCCTCCGATGAAATATTCCCGGAACCGCAGAAAGGCGAGCGATCAACCGAAAACGCAATCACAACACAATCATCTGCTTCACTACCTGTTAAAAATGAGGTAAATGAAGAAAAAATCAATACTTTTATTGATACGGAAATGTTTGATGAAGAAGATGGCGGAATATCGGCCCTTGAAACCGGCGATTTTTTAAACACCGCCGACACTGAAGCGCCGGATGAAATAATTGACGCGCAAACGCAAACCGATGAGACAACCGTATCGGATTTTGCGTTTAATCCTGCTGAAGAATATATCAAATTCCGCAATAAAGCCAGAGACCCATTCTTACAAACAATAACTTCCGAAGAAAAACCGGAGACCGAAATCATATCTCTGCTCAAACAGGAACTCCAGTGGTATTACTCAAGGCGTGATGAAGAGAAAAACAGGCTCAAGGAAATCCATGGAGAACGTTTGTCCGCCGAAGAAAAATTCCGCAAAGAAGAAGAAGAGCTCAAAGATGAGATAAACGAACTCAACCGGCGCAAACAGGAAGAAAAACTCAAGCTCCAGAAAATTCATGAAAACCGCCTCATAGCCGAGGAGAAATACAACCAGCAGGAACGCGAACTGAGAAAAAATGTCGAATTTATGGAAGAAAGAAAACTCGACAGCATCCGGCAAATCGACCAATTGGAACAGAAGAAAAACGAAGAAGAACAGACATTAAAACAGCTAAACAATATCACCCGGGCAGAAATGGAACTTATAGAGAAAAAAATCGATCAGGAAAAACAAAACCTGCACACTTTCAAACAGCAGGCAATGAACGCGCAGGAAAAACTTAAGGAATTTGATATCCTTCTGAACAAGAAAAAGGAAGAGCTCGCCGAACAACAGCATCTTAACAATAAAATAATCAGCCGTCTCAACGAGGAGATAAAAAAAACCGAACATGAAACCGATTCTATACGCGAAAAAATATCGTCTGAAATAAACGATATAATAGAACGCCGGGCACAGATTCAGGACCAGTTCGATAAACAGGCAAAAGATTTCGATATCTTCAAAAAAACCAAACTCGGCGAGAAAGAAAGGCTTGAAGAAGAACTCAGCCGGATACAGAAATATTCCCATGATGAGCGGGAAATACTATATTCTCTCAAAGAACAGAAAATCAAGCTCGAAAAACAGATCCAGCAACAAAAAGCACTTCACGAACAGGAAATAGCCGCCATCACCCGTGAAAAAGAAGAACTTGAGTTCCAGATAAATCATATCAAACAGTCGTTTGCTCAGGAATATACCGATTTCAAAGAAAAAAAACAGGAATTGAAATCACAGGAAGAAAATCTCCAGCGGTCTATCGAGGAAAAAGAAGAAGAAAAGAAAACGGTTTTGAGGGAAATTGAACGGTTGAGAAAAGAATGTTCGCTCGAAAAAGAAAAAACTTCCCTTGAGATAGAGGAAATCAACCAGGACCTGAAGTTGGCAAACCTGAAACTCGATGAAATCCGCAAAAATATAGAAGCAGAAACCAAAAACTTCAACGAATCGCAATCGCGGCATAACGATAAACTTGTATCAATCCGCCGGGAAATAGAAAACCAGGAACATGATTTATTAAATAAGCGAGCAGAATTCGTTGAGGAACAACGAAGGATGGAACAGGAACTCGCAAAAACAAAAAAAGAACATAAAGAACTCATCGAACTGCAAAACGACGAACTTCAACAGTTAGAAGCGGACAAAAACCGCCTGCATGGTTCAACAAATGAACTTATTTCAAAAAAAGATGTTTATGAAGGTGAATTAACAAGACTCGGTTTTGAGAAAGATGCCCTTGGCGCGCAAATCGAGGAACATAAAATAAAACTCGAGAAAGAGCGGTTAAACGCTCTGGATGAACAGGCGACTATCAAACGAGAAACAGACCGGCTGAAATCGTTGCGGTTACAGGAAGAAGAAGAACTCCAGTCCATCAGTTACCGCCGGCAGAAATCGGAAGACGAGTATCACGCCAGCATCCGGCTTCTTGAAGCGCAAATAGATAAACTGACGGCAAAAAAAATAGAACTTGAACTTGAAGCGGATTAATCTCTCCCTTAAATAAAAAACGGGCGGATCCGGATAAATTATCTCCGGATCCGCTTCATGTTTGCCGCGACAAAAAGTATTTGAGCATGTATTTTGTTATAAGATAAGAAACCGCAGAAACAAAACCATCTTTTGAATCCGCTTTTAAACTTTTATAAATAATCTATTTAAATAAAGATGTAGTCAAACATGTCGATATTTATTTTAACACGCAAAATATAAAATCAATTTATTCTGAGGAGGCATAAAAGTGTGTGGAATTGTTGGGTATATAGGCAGACGGCCCGCAAAATGGCTGCTCATCGAAGGATTAAAACGACTTGAGTATAGAGGGTACGATTCGTCGGGAATCGCAATGATCAATGACGATACAATAGAATGCATAAAAGCAGTCGGCAAAATCCAGAATCTCGAAAGCAGGCTGAAAACCTGGAATTTCGATTCTAAAGTGGGTATAGTGCATACCCGATGGGCAACACATGGCGAACCAACCGAATTAAACGCGCACCCACACCTTAACAACAGCGGTACTGTGGCTGTTGTGCATAACGGTATAATAGAAAATTACCAGGTTTTAAAAAAAGAACTGGAAAAAGAAGGATGCGTATTTAAAAGTTCTACAGATACTGAAGTACTCGCGCACCTTATCGGAAAATACGTCGATGAAGGGTGCCATATAGAAGAAGCCGTACGGCGGACTATGCAGAAAATCAAAGGTACCTATGGGCTTGCCGCGATATGCACAAAATACCCGACAAAACTGGTAGCCGCGAGAAACGGAAGCCCTCTTATTGTGGGTATCGGTAACGAGGAGTTCATTGTCGCCTCCGACGCATCAGCCATAATTGAACATACACGACAGATAATTTACCTGAACGATCATGAACTTATCACCCTGAACAACAAGGAATACCAGATAAAAACCATTCAGGATATCAATGTAGACAAACCAGTCGAGGCAATCGACTGGGATTTTGAGATGATAGGCAAAAACGGGTTCCCGCATTATATGCTTAAAGAAATTTTCGAACAACCGGAATCGGTTTATAACGCTATGCGCGGCAGGTTGAACGAAGTTGAGTTTACCTCGCATCTGGGCGGATTGCAGAAAGTCGTGGACAGGTTGCGCAAAACCAACCGGATAATCATTACCGCCTGCGGAACATCATGGCATTCCGCGCATATCGGTGAATATATGATCGAGGAACTCGCCCATATCAATACGGAAGTCGAGTACGCTTCGGAATTCAGGTACCGCAACCCTATACTTGATGAATCCGATACGGTTATCGCCATAAGCCAATCCGGCGAAACCGCCGATACGTTAGCGGCGTTGCGCGAGGCAAAACGCAAAGGATGCCTGACTTTAGGCATATGCAATGTTGTGGGAAGCACAATCGCTCGAGAAACAGACGCAGGTGTTTACCTGCACGCCGGGCCGGAAATAGGTGTTGCATCTACCAAAGCGTTCACGTCCCAGCTTACTGTACTTGGTTTGATCGCGCTTATGCTCGGCAGAATGCGCAATTTGTCCGCCGCGGAAGGAAAAAAAATTATCTCGGAAATGAACAAAATTCCCGAACTGATCAATAAAATATTTTTATCGGATAAAACCATACACGAACTGGCAGAACGCTTCACATACGCACAGAATTTCCTATATCTTGGAAGGGGATACAATTTTCCTGTCGCCCTGGAAGGCGCTCTCAAACTTAAGGAAATATCTTACATCCACGCTGAAGGATACCCGGCGGCGGAAATGAAACACGGACCTATCGCCCTTATCAACGAGAGTATGCCGGTTGTGGTTATTGCCACAAAAGACGTCATATACGAAAAAGTCATAAGCAATATCGAGGAAGTCAAAGCCAGAAAAGGATACGTTATCGCCATAGCCACCGAAGGCGATACGAAAATCGCCCAGAAAGCTGACCGCGTTATTTATGTACCGGATACACTGCCGTTTTTAGTACCGCTTTTATCGGTTATACCGCTTCAGCTTCTCGCGTATCATATTGCTGTTATGAAAGGATGCAATGTCGACCAGCCGAGAAACCTGGCAAAAAGCGTAACTGTGGAATAAGTTTACTGAATTCTAATTATTTCGCGG
>CAYVGJ010000020.1:45384-50701 GCA_964451165.1 uncultured bacterium | reverse complement strand
TCCGGACTATTGATTCCCTGTATCGCTCCGGCGATTCTGTTGCGGCAGGTAAGCACCATCAAAATAATTCCCGGAAGAAACATAATGTTCCAGTATGAGATGAGGCCAGGAAAAAATACGCCGGGCACAATCAAGGCGCAAACATAAATTATACGGTTATTTTTACCCATAGGGCCGTCGCAACGGCGATTTGAACCGTTCAGCAATCCGAGCAACCCGCAAAACTCAATTATAACCGAGCCGATAGCGAAAAAGAATATCGACGGCAATGCCTGCGGTACCAGTATAATCAGCGGAAAATACATCGCAAGGTCGGAAATAACATTAGTCAACTCATTTAATACAATCCGTTCGGGTGGATTCAAATCGCATTCTTTTGACATAATATCCTCGATTATGCCAAATCCTACCCGTACGGCACACCAGATGGGAAAAAGGAAAAGAAACACTATATGAACCAGAGCAAACGCGGGTATTATAATACCGAAAAGAATCGAACCGCAAAGCAATCCGATAGAAATTTTGTTTGGGTAAATGCCTTTGTTTAGCAAATAAGGTATTGCCGGTTGTAAGCATTGCCGAATTTCTGATTTTAAATTTTCAATGGATACAGCCATAAAACCCGCTTCAATCAATTTACGGTTAACTTATTAACCGCCAGTTGTCTTAAATTACTATATTTTGTATTTTTTATTAAATAAGATAATACGAAAATCGCCGTGAAAAAATTTTGTTTCTTAAAAAATATTTATTTTCATTATGGAATAAATAGTAAAAAATCAGTTTTTCAATAACAACAGAATTAGAATATAAGGCGCGAATTGATAATAAAATTATTTTAAGCGCGGTTAGTGATATATTCAAGAGATAAAATTATCCCGGTTAAAAAACGTAATGGAAATAAAAAAAAATACGATATAGCGCCATAGGTAAATAAAATATTAAATAAAAATAGCTAAAACGGGCCGATACATGATATAATTCACCGTTCTTAACAAAAATCAACATAAAATAGGGAAATTTAATGGATTCATTCGAGAAATTCGGGTTATCGCAGGAAACTTTAAAGGCTCTGCGCGATAAAGGGTTTGAGGCTCCAACACCAATACAGGAAAAAACCATACCGGTGATGCTGGGCGGCAACAAAGATATTGTTGGGCAGGCACAAACCGGAACAGGAAAAACAGCCGCTTTCGGAATACCGATTATTGAGCTGATTAATAACAAAACAAAGGACGTGAAAGCGCTTGTTCTTACTCCTACAAGGGAACTCGCCATTCAGGTAGCGGAGGAAATCAACTCGCTCAAAGGAAAACGCAAAATGAGCGTCATTCCTGTTTACGGCGGGCAGTCGATAGACCTTCAGTTACGGCATCTGAAAAAAGGCGTTGATATTGTTGTCGGTACTCCCGGCAGGATAATAGACCATATAGAACGAGGTTCGCTAAAACTCGATAAAATATCTTTTCTGGTACTTGATGAAGCCGACGAAATGCTCAATATGGGATTCATCGACGATGTCGAGACCATCATAAACGAAACGTCTAAGGAAAAACAGACATTGCTCTTTTCGGCAACCATGCCTCCTGAAATTGTCAGGATCGCGCAAAAATATATGCGCGGATATGAGTTTATCAAGGTTACCGGTTCACAACTTACTGTATCCGCTACGGAACAGATTTATTTTGAGGTATCCGAAGAGAATAAATTCGAGGCTTTGTGCCGGATAGTCGATATTGAGGAAAATTTTTACGGGCTGATTTTCTGCCGCACCAAAATAGACGTGGATACCGTTGCCAACCATCTTATGGAACGCGGATACTACGCTGACGCTCTTCACGGAGATATATCTCAGGCACAAAGAGAAAAGATACTCGTCAAATTCAAGAGAAAACAAATCAACGTGCTTGTCGCTACAGATGTTGCCGCGCGGGGAATCGATGTACAGGATTTAACTCATGTAATCAATTATTCACTGCCATACGAAGCGGAATCTTACGTGCACCGTATCGGGCGAACGGGTAGAGCCGGCAAAGAAGGTGTTGCCATTACATTTGTCACGCCCGATGAATACCGCAGACTCCAGTTTATTATCAGGGAAACCAAAACCGAAATCCGCAAAGCCAAATTGCCCGGTATAAGAGATGTAATCCAGACAAAAAAAGAGAAAATCAAAGCTTCTCTCGATAACATTCTCCAGCAATACCTTAAAACAGAATATACCGATCTGGCAGAAGAAATTCTGAAAAACAATAATCCCCGCGATATGCTCGCGGCGGTACTCCAGTATTCATTTCCCGATGTCCTTGATGAAACAAAATACAGCGAAATCGAAGAGGCCGTTGTCGACTCGAAAGGGAAAACTCGCCTGTTTGTCGGACAAGGCAGAATCGACGGACTGACAAAACTGAAACTGATCGATATCATCCGAGAAAATTGCAAAATCAAAAAAGAAAAAATCAGGGATATCCAGATTCTCGATAAATTCTCGTTTATCACTCTCCCCTTCCATGAAGCGGAAATAGTGATGGGATATTTCAAGAAAAAAGGCAAAAAAGGGTCGCTGTACATCACAAAAGCGAAAAAATAAATTGAACCGTGTTTATTTATCACCGGTAAATCGCCATAAATCGTATCTTATTGCATATGTTCAGTTTTCATAATACTTTGCCCTTTTTCTCCACGATTTGCGAATTCTATATTGAATTCAATAAATATATTTTTTATTGATTTATCAATTTACGATAGTAAATGGATAGTATCTTAAGAAAAAATATTTATCAAATCCGGAAAATAATTTATATTTACTTTATGAATAAGATTAAAGAAATCATATATTTTATTAGATGCGACCTGATTTACCTGATATCTCTTTTTATCCCCAAAAAAGAAAGGTTGTGGGTATTCGGAGCATGGTTCGGGGAGAAATACGCCGATAACCCAAGGCATTTCTTTGAGTTTATGTATAAGAATCATCCAGGGATAAGATGTGTCTGGCTCACGAAAAACCGGTATATCGAACGTATTCTCAAAGAGAAAGGATTGGAAGTATACGATGCTTGCAGTTTGCTGGGTATTTTTATATCCATGCGCGCCAAATTTTGTTTAATCACCCATAATTTATATGATATTAACGAGTACGCCTGCGGCGCAATAAAAATTATACAGCTGCGCCGGGGAACACCATTTCTTGTTCCTCCATCGCATGGCGGCGAGAAATACAATCACTGGTTCCCCCTATTTAAGCGCAATATCTACCGATGGGACGAGGCCCTTGTTTTTTCTTCATCCGATACCGTTGCGCAAATATATGTAAATGAGTTCGAAGTCAGCCCACAGAGGGTAAAGGTTACCGGGTATCCGCGGATAGATTCTTTTTTCAGCCAAAAAAACGGATCGCTTGGGATTTTTAATAAAATTAAAAAATCAAATAGAAAAAATGTCGGCATTTATATTCCTCACGACAACTTTGATCTATTTCTATCGAATATTGAGTTGATCAATTCGCGACTCCAAACTATGAATACGCTTCTTTTAGTGCGCCCTTACAAGTATCCACCCGATCTGGAAAAATACGAGGGATTGAAAAATATTTATTTTGTGCGCGATGAAGATATCGAGTCGGATATTTATCAGGTTTTGCCGTACACTGATTTTCTGATAACCGATTACTCAAGCGTTTTCTTCGATTACGCTCTTTTAGACAAGCCAATGATTTTTTCGCCTCTTGAATTACCCGTACCGGAGAGAAAATTTTTCTATGATTATTCAAAAACCGTTCCCGGCCCGCAATGCTGCGATTGGGAAGAAACTTTAGACGCGATTAGCAAATCCATGGCTGATCCCGCGCAATATTCCGCCGAACGCAAATCCGTCGTGGAGCGGTTCAATAAATATCATAATGGCGATAACAGCCTCAGAGTATATGAGGAAATAACCTCTTTTTTCAATCTTAAAGATTAACCTGCCTGCGATTTGTGTGATACATTATGCCGAAATCGATTATAACTTCAATCCCCTGTTGAGAATGAAATCAGCGAACACTTTTCTCAAATTTGATTCGAGGCTGATCCTGCTGTTGATAATATATATGCTGTGGTTAAACTGGAAATTTTCGCCGCAGATATTTCGCATTTCACAATCGATTCCGAAAGAGTGTATGACGTGTTCCAGAGCGGGCACAATCTTGTCTTTCATTCTAAGGCCTGTATCAACAAGGAAAACAGCCATTTGCGGAGCCAGGGTGTTTATTCTGGATACAAACTCAACTATTGAACTCTGATCAATATGCGCGGGCGGAGAAGATTTTGTTTCTATATACACCAGATGGTTTTCAAGTAGCCCGAGAACATCATAGTCACCGCCCACGCCGCTGGTCTGGAGTTTTATGCTCCAACCCGACGGCGAACCGAACTCAAAGCGCATCATACGCGAAACAAACCATTCCAATGTATCGCCGAACGTCTCAATATAATCTCTCTTGAGTTTGTATTCACCATCAATACCTGTTTTTTCTATAATATCTATCTCGAGAGCCGCGCGCGTATAATTCTCGATTGTATTAATTCCGGAAAATTTCAGCAGAAACTCTGTTCTAAACGATTCGCGCAGTTTTATTATTTCCCGTAAATATAGACGGAATGAATATCTTTTTAAAAGTTTATATAACTGGAGAACGCCGGATGGAGAAATCGAGCCCATATCGAAAATAAGGTTTTTTGTGCAAAACCCGCGTGTATATTTCAAGTTTCGCCTTGCCAGAATGGCGTTTACGGTTTCCTTATCTTTATCGGTGTTAAGCAAATCTTCGCCGGTCAGATTCACTGTTTTTCTCCTCAAAGAATTTTAAATCTCTGGCGCGTAATTTGTATACCGGTTTGTCTATTGCGTTATATAAACGAATTATACAATATAATCGGTTAAAAAAAAACTGTATGTTTGAAAAATTAATAATTCGCGCTCGATTCGTCCGACGAATCGCACCGTGTGAATTTTATATTCACACGATAATCGCCGATAGATCTGTTTACTTGAGGCTAAAGGGTAACCCCCCAGTGAATATTGGAAAGTTACCCTTTTTCATCAGCCGTTACGAATATATATAAACCCTAATTCAGGGAGTGTCGGATTGATATCTCGAGATACTCTCATCAAAAATCTATTGAGATAATAATGCATCTATTATGCCAGTAAATATTGAGGGGGAATAAATATAATATCGGATAATATATTGAGTATATGTAAACATATTTTACAATTGCATTATAAAAAATATTACATAATGATACAGGAAAGAATCTTTTGGAACAGGACGATT
>CAYVGJ010000020.1:35643-45284 GCA_964451165.1 uncultured bacterium | reverse complement strand
TTACGCCCGGATCATTACCAATATCATTTTAAACCGTTCTATTGCTTTGACTGAATGAGGTTGGTTAGCGGGCATTACGATCATTTCGTCTTTTTTGAGATCATGATGTATACCGCTAATGGTTATCTGCGCTTTTCCGTCGATTACGTGTATCAGCGCATCGAACGGCGCGGTATGTTCGCTTAATCCTTCTCCTTTGTCGAAAGCGAACGCGGTTACCGATCCGATTTGTTTGTTTATGATTTCCTTGCTAACTATGGATCCTTCCTGATAATTCACAAACGAGGATAATTTAATTGGTTCAGCGGATTTCTTATTCATTGTTCTTGCCCCTTTCGGATAATCCGGTGATGGATTAAGGTTTCAGTACAACTTTCCCCACTGTTTTTCGTGATTCAATAGATTCATGAGCGGATTTTGCGTCGTTTAACTTAAAAATATGCCCTACTACGGGTTTTATTTTGTTTTCGTAAAGAAGTCTTTGTATTTCGTTGCGGCCTTCGCTGAAAAGTTCGTTGTTTCTTATTACTGCCGCCATATGAAACCCCATAATGGACCTGCTGTGATAAATGAAATCGGTTGTCAGAGCATTACCTTCAATACCTGATGAAAACCCGAACACCATCATTTTCCCGAGAATCCTGAGTGTTTTTATTGTTTTTTTAAAACAATCCCCGCCGATACTTTCCAGAGCGATATGAACACCGGCATGGCCTGTATAATCCATTACGGCATCTTCGAAATCGATTTTGTTGTAATTGATTACAAAATCAGCGCCGAGTTTTTCAACCAGTTCCTTTTTCTCATCGGAACCAACGGTGGCTATAACAGTAGCACCGTAAATTTTGGCAAGTTGAACCGATGCTGTGCCGACACCTCCTGCCGCGGCATGAATAAGTACGCTCTGTCCGGGTTTAATCTGCCCTAATGTTTTTAAAAGATGATATGAGGTCTGATAATTTACAGGAACAGCAACAGCTTCCTCTGGTGATAAAGAATCATTTATTTTCATACAATATCTTGAGGCAACAACTACTTTCTCAGCATAAGCTCCTCGCCAGACAAATCCGATTACCCTGTCGCCGATATTTAATCCTTCGACGCTTTTGCCTTTTTCAATTATCCGTCCGCATACCTCAAGACCGGGTACAAAGGGTACTTTCGGGCCTCCCGGATAAGTTCCGCGTCTTTGCATAACATCCGCGAAATTTATTCCTATTGCCTCGGATTGAACAATAACATCGTTGTTTTTAGGCAATGGATCCGGTACATCTGTATATTTCAGTTCACCGGCATCACCATAATGTGATATTACTATCGCTTTCATAATGTTACCTTATTTGCATATAATTTAAACTATATAATATAGATTTTTCTTCCTTGCGACAGTTCACAAATAAAAGTTAATGGTAATTGAATTTAATGGCGAAATGAATATGCCGTCTCAATATATTTTAATCAAAATAATTGAAAAATAAAAGCGAAAACGAATGTTGCACCAAGATGAATCGCTGATTTACCATCCTTTTATTTTTAATGAGATCACATTTGACCTTTTCATTCAAATGAATTTTTAATGTAATCTTTTTTAATCACATTTGTTATAATATGTAGTATCTTATTGATTTTTTTCCGTAATCCGCAACGTCGTATTCAGGGGGAATAAGTTATGAAAAAATCCATTTTAGTTTTATTGTTTTTCGTCTTCGCGTTCGCATCCGCAATACCCGCGCAGACACCCGATGACCGCCAGCAACCCGCGGTACAGCCAAAACCTCTTGTGCTTTCAACAAATAATTCTCTTGTTTTTAATGGAGTCACCAATATAGCTCCTCAAAATCTCATTCCAAATTCTTTTTTGGCTCAAAAATTGATTGAAATGAAAGGGATACTCAGAGAAATACCTGTTGCCGCCGAATCGGATATAAACCCTAATCCTGTTATATACAAGGCTTCTTTATTCGATATGGACGGAAGGCTTATCGCCAAACTCCAAAGCCCCGATAATATATTCGCCAAATGTAATGACAAATATGTTTATGTATCGGGTTATCAGGTTATAACGCCTATATTGAATACGCGCTCGGTATCTATGCTCATGATTGCTCCGTTTGTACCTGTCATAAATGTAAAGGAAATAAAAATCATATACCACTGGATAGAAAAGAAAGGGATTATTGGAGCGGTAAACGCTATCCATGTTGTCGGCGAACCATACAGAGCAAACCTCTATGACGATTCCGGCAAACTCATCGCCCGCCTGCAAAGCAGGACTATACCTCTTCCGCAATACGACAAAATGATCGTATATGTAGCCGGATTCGACCTTCCTGTACCAATCGTTCAGGGAACACCGATAACCGATACCACAAACTCGATAACCATGCCTCCACTTGTGCCCTCAATCGATGTGCAGAGAATAAAGGTTATCGCAAAATGGGTTGAAATCGAAGGACTATGCAAAGCCAAAACCTCAACCGACAGCGTATCGCCGGTACATACAGGTAAACTTTATGACAAAAACGAATCGCTTATCGCCCTGCTATACAGTTATGAAATACCTCTTTATAAATATGACGGATTTGTTGTTCAGGTAGCCGGATACCAGTATTTGCCGGTTTTAAACACTCCGGCTGATACGGATAATGGTATTGCAGACCGACTTCGATTATCTGCCGTAAACGAAGCGCCGTTAGGGGTTATAAGTTCTGTACCGGTAATCGACGTCAGGAAAATAACCATAGTTTATGTACCTCCGCCTGTTGAGGTCTGGAAAGGGATCGCGTATCCCAACGATAACCAGAACCCTTATGGCGCATACGCTCCCTATACCCTGAAAACACCCGACGGAGAAGTTATCGGGCTTCTTACAACCAACAGCAAATATATTTCCTCACTGCTAATGAAATATAAAATAGATTTTGTCATAGCGGTCGCCGGGCCTGTAAAAGAGTTGGAAAACAGTACATTACCGGTTAAAATAAAAATAATGGATATCGAGAAACTTGTTGTCCTTGAAGATTTGCGCCACATAATCTGGATGAGCGGTGAACCGTTGAAATTCAGAGTCGGTGAAAAAATTAATTTCAACAAGATCGGCAACATCAAATGGCGGGGGTTTGCCTTCAATACCGACAAACTCGACAGCTCCGCTCCGGAATCAATCGCCGAAAACATACTTACCGCTGAAACCGATAACGAATCCGCCAGATTCCCCGTATTCCAGAAATACTGGGATTTCGACACAAGGCTAAACCCGATAGTTTCCACTCAACCCATACCAATTCCCGGACCGATACCTCTTCCGGCGGATAATGACGGCACAATATCCGATATCCCTATACTGCCTTACAATGTGCCTGTCGACTATTTTTCTTATGATTATAAATACGATTCAAGAATACTCACTTTTGCCCCGCACGAACCGATATTCGCTTATACCCAACCGGGAATATACCGCATAACGTTTACCGGATCTTATGCGGACAAAAACGGGTTTGTCATTAAAATGGAAACCGCCACGAGAATTATTCAGGTTCTTCCAGCGATAACGACAGATCAGGATAACGATGGAGCAATACCGCCGGATAACGACGGCACATTATAAAACGCCTGAAATATATTAAGATATGTTTTGAGCAGTTTGAAACCAGCATGGAGATTTGTATAAAAGCGAATCTCCATGCTGATGATATATTTATTTGTGTTTTTCAGTAATTACCTTTTGTTTATGCATAATAGATAATATAGATTCGGATATATCTTCGCAGTTATTGCTTACAATTTAATCATATAACCGATACCGTTTAATTCAATCACTTTTTCAGGTTTATCGCGAAGGAAATCTTCACAGGCTTTTCTGACGCCCGGCAAATTTTCATTACTGTAATCATGGAGGCATACAATCGCATCCTTTGACAGTTTATGATATACTTTATTAAAACTGTCTATTATAGATGTATAAAAATCACCGTCTAAAAATGCGAACGCGATTTTATCAGGATATTTTTCGCACGGAATTTCTTTGAACCAGCCTTTGTTGATAATGGGACACTCGATATTCGCCTCTTTGAAATTATTTATAAATATTTCTTTAGTGGTACTGCATTCCCCCCGATATCGCTGATTTTTTCCGATGTCGTTTTCTGTGTGTTCGGGTAACCCTTCAAACGAATCATAAACATGATATTTTTTATCGCATTTATAAATATCCATCATTCTTCGTATAAAAAGAGATGTTGAACCAGCATTACATCCCAGTTCAACAATGTCGCCTTCAATATTAGAGAGTAAAACATTTTCCAATTTTGTTAGTATCGTCTTTAACTGAAGTTTATTCATCATAATTTCTGATTTTATGGGATAAGTACACAATAATTCATCAGTTATTTCTGATATTTCCAACTGTTGCGGCGGCAACATAAATATATTGACGTTTTTTATATTTTGTAACCGTTGAAAGATTTCATTCCGGTGTGATAAAGACGCTATGATTATGTTTCTTATTTCATAGTCTTCCAATTCATCTATAGATATAATTGGAACTCCAAGATATGAATGGTTCCATTTAGATTTATCTCTCTCAATAACAGCCTTCAGTTCTATGCCTGCGAAATCTTTTAAAACAGTTATTATAACTTCGCAAAAATCTCCGGTACCGTAAATAGCGGTATTTCCCTTGATATTTGACCTGCCAATATGAAATTTGAGTATATCTTTAAATAAAGTATACAAATTCAAACCAACTTTATACATCGTTTCTTCACATTCATAATCAAGCCTGCCGGTATTGGCTTTTACATAATTTGACAACATGATCATCTTATTCTGCGCTACCAGATAAGGTTCTATATCGTTTTTGGAAACCATAGATTTATTCTTTTCAATTGCTTTATCACCGTTTTCAAGATCGGTATTTTTTATTCTTTTTAGAAATCCGTTCATGCTATACGTCAGAATATAGCGTTCCCGATTTGTATCGATCATAAATCCGTCATTATATTTCAAAAATTCTTCCACTGCTTCAAATGGGCCTTCATATGAAGGGTTTTTGCTCATAAACTCATTTGCGGTATCTTCAACAATAAAATAACTGTTCATGCTCACTAAACCAGAATATGCGTTAAGATCCTTTAGAACTTGAACTTTGGAATGTTCACCGTCGTGAATTATCATCACTGATTTATTTTGGCATACTGAATAAACTTTTTTGATTATTTCCGGTGAAGCGCTATCTCCGGTAATCTCTATTATCCTGTTGTGTTTAGCTTTATAATAATGCCTCTGAATATCTATGGAGATTACCATACCTTTGCCTATAGATTCGAG
The DNA here is from genome assembly GCA_964451165.1 of uncultured bacterium. Lineage (GTDB taxonomy): Bacteria > Auribacterota > Auribacteria > Auribacterales > Auribacteraceae > CAYVGJ01. Next base: position 39,956 of record CAYVGJ010000020.1, on the reverse strand, counting down.
AATGTCGGCGAAAAATAGCGTACTCCCTCCATACATACTGCCTATCTCAATAATAATATCTGGTTTAAGCTCATTTATGATTTCCTGGTATATCCACATATCCAATGGATTTTTGAATGTTTTTATACCTCCATAATAGCACTCTTTCATAACAATCTCAGAATGGTGATACCTCATCCAATCAGATAAATCCATTTTGAACTTTTTTTCATATTCATTTAGCTTTAATGCTTTGAGATTCTTTATTTCGCTTAATAAATTTTCCATGTCATCCCCTTAATTTTCATATATAAAAAATTGAAAATATAATTATACAGAAAGACAATAAAGCATTTGTTATGCCAGTAAGAATACCTAAGATATCCTTTGCCATAATAATTCCAAAAAAATACCCATTTATAAAAATGACATTCGCCTTTCACGTTTGATTTCTTATAACGCAAATTAAGGTATGTTGAAGATTTCAACAACAACAGAATCACTAATTCCAATCAGGTTGAATCAAGATTAAATCAATTCAAAAAAATGTATTTTCTTTCTTTTGATTAAAACTCTGTTTCAGAAATATCAAGTTTGTTTTTCCATTGATTCATATTATGTAAGATATTAATATAGATAAATAACAATATATTATATTATAGATACAATTGTTATATTTATTGGGAAGAAGAGCGGTAATTAACAACATGGAGGATTTTTCACATGAAGAAAGTATTGATTTGCATCATTTTGGCTACCGCAGCAGTTATCTCCCAGGAAGTAAGCGCACAATATTTTACACAAACTCATTCAAGAGGATTTAGTCATCGGGCTTATGTTGGTCAAGAGATCTGCGGTGGCTTGGAAATGATGACGATGACAATTTGGTTCGGATTCAAATATGGGGTTATAGAATAGAAAGATAAAAACTTTTTTTGTTTGATGATTTAAAATCGCTTCTTCTTCCCATATAAATAAGAATTAACAAGAATTAAAACTAAACGAATAAATTTTTATGACATTTACATAGCCACCAAAGACTTAACTCTGCAGGCGGTAAAACGAGCCTATAGGGACAGGCTCAAGAATAAATTCCATAAATGCCTATACTTTAGATTTTGATCTCGGGTTCGCTGTTTTATCCACCAGCATAAAAATGTTCAAACCGATCGGCTCTTTTAAAAATCTTTTCAATTACGAAAAAAAGCTATATGATCTATCCGTGAAAAAAAAACGTGATGGGAAAAGAATATTACCCCGGCTTTTTTACAGTTCTTGCTAAGCACAAGCAATAAAAGTCCGGCATTGATATGTTATTATAATTGTCTAATCACAAAACTCATCGTAACGACATATTAATCAAACGTTTTTTTATCAATTTCAATATTATAATAGACCCTGGTTATTTTAATATTTACGCAGATTGATATTTTAAATACATAAAAGGTATATATCAATTTATTAAGATATGATCAAATATGGTTTGTTGCTGAATAAACACCGTTTTTTTTGAGATAATATCGCGTTTTTGAAAATGAAATTATAAAAATTAAAACGAAAGCCGGCAAAATGATAGAGCCCATTGACAAATCCGCCTTTTTCGCCGCGGGACACTTTGACGCGGTTCTGATTATCGATAACTCCGAACAGAATACGGATTTATTCTACCTGACAAGATTTTACGCGCCCGATAAATTCGCATACATCATGACTCCGCAATCAAGCGTTATAGTAACCTCAGACCTCGAATTCGAACGCGCAAAAAAACAGGCAACGGTAGATTCGGTATTGCGCATAAACAAATCCGCCGCAAGTTCCGCTAAAAATAATAAAGTACCTCTTTTCATTCAAACATTGATCGATTTTTTTAACGAAAACAAGATCAAGAACATTCTTGTTCCTGACAATATGCCCGTAAAGTACGCCGATATCATCAGGGGAAACGGGTTTTGCGTAAACTACAAAGACGCTCCGTTTGTTCCACAGAGAAGCATAAAAACAGACGCGGAAATAGAATGTATCGCCAGAGCGGTTGAGACAACCGAATCGGTTGTCGAGCGGGCCATAGACCTTATCGCCACTACAAAGATAGATGGCGATTACCTAAAACTTAACGGGGAAATGTTTACAAGCGAAAAACTCAAGCGGTTTATCGAGGGAGAACTGTTCAAACTCGGCTACATATCGAAAAACACAATTGTCGCCGGCGGGCTACAAACCTACGACCCGCACAATCGCGGAACAGGGCCGCTTCCCGCCAATAAACCGATCATTCTCGACGTGTTTCCACGATCTGAAGAAACCTTTTATTACGCCGACATGACAAGAACCGTTGTGAGAGGCACACCCCAGATTGAGGTTATAAAAATGTTCGAGGCCGTTAAAGAAGCGCAACAATCCGCTTGTATAGCTATTAAGCACGGCGTAACCGCAAGAGAAGTTCACTCCGAAGTATGCAGGATTTTCACCGAATCCGGTTTTTCTACCGGAATGATCGACGGGTATATGCAGGGATTCATCCATTCCACCGGGCACGGGCTCGGGCTGGATATACACGAGGAACCACGAATATACGATGCAGATCAGCAACTTATAGCCGGACAGGTAGTTACCGTTGAACCGGGACTATATTATAAAAATTTCGGCGGGGTTAGAATTGAAGACGTCGTTGTAGTACAAAAAAACGGAGCGCTGAACCTCAATAAACTTGAAAAAAAATTGATTTTCGCCGATTGAATCTAATGCCACAACCTGAAAAACAATAATCCTTTTTTCGCGATCAAGAAAATTTTTTATTTGCGCGACGCAAACCTGCGGTTTAGGAAAAATATACCACATCCGAAAAGTATAACTGATAACGGTTCAGGCACAGCGACAGGGGGATTTCCCGCGACAAAATCGCCATAGATTCCATAATTGCTGCCATCCTGTCCGTCACTCTGCCACGCAACAAAGAAATTCGTACCGTCAGTAGCAAGCGCGGAAGAATACTGGTAACCTGTTGTGTATGTGTTTATCAGGAACTCAGACCCGACTTTTTCCCCCGCTGAGTTTATCCGTTGCCCGTATATTCCCCAACCACTACCGTCCTGTCCGCTACTTTCCCAGGTAACAAGGTAATTGGTACCGTCAAACGCAAGTTTCGGATTATATTGTGAGTTTAATGTATACGTGTTTATCAGAAACTCAGACCCGACTTTCGATCCAGCGGTGTTAATGAGCTGTCCGTATATTCCATCGGTGTTATCGCCTTGTCCTTCACCGCACCAGGTAATCAGATAATTAGCGCCGTCAAACGCGAGCGATGGGTATCTCTGGTCGTTTGTTGTGTATGTATTTATCAGGAACTCAGACCCGACTTTCGATCCCAACGTGTTAACGAGCTGTCCGTATATTCCGTAACGGTTGCCGTCCTGCCAGTTACTGCTCCAGGTAACAAGGTAATTTGTGCCCCCATAAGCAATCGATTGATTTATCTGCTCATCCGGCGTATGAGTATTAATTCTAAATTCCTGCCCTATTTTCGCGCCGTTTTTGCCTATCATCTGGCCATAGATTCCGGAATTACCGCTATCCTGTCCGCTACTCTGCCAGGTAACAAGATAATTGGTACCGTCATACGCAAGCGAAGAACATGTTTGACCGCTTGTCGTGTAAGTGTTAATCCGGAACTCGGATCCAACTTTAGCGCCGTTTTTGCCTATCACCTGCCCGTATATGCCATAATCGCTGGTATCCTGGCCGAAACTGCTCCAGGTAACAAGATAATTGGCTCCATCAAACGCAAGCGACGAATACTGCTGGTTGCTTGTCGTATAAGTATTAATGTGGAACTCGGATCCCACTTTCTCGCCGCTTTTGCTAATTATTTGACCGTATATTCCAGAATTGCTGTCGCCTGTTGCCCAGCCATACCACGTAACAAGGTAATTGGTACCGTCATACGCAAGAGAAGGAGACATTTGATTGCCTGTCGTATATGTATTTATCCTGAATTCTGTAGCGATTGCAGTACCAAATGAAAAATATAGATACATTAAAGATAGAATCACCGTTAGTATAAAGCGTTTCATTTCAAAATTTCCTTATTTGAATGGGTTTATTTGAGAGCGCAATCATTATTCCATAAATATTAATAACATATAATATTTTGTTGTGCAAATTACTCGCTGAAAAATATTTATTGGAGATGAAAAAAAGCGGTTAATAAAATTGGGATCGCTGAAAAAGAATTTTGTCATTGCAAGGCTCTGAAGGAATTGTGGCAATCTCAGCTCTTATATTTTTCAGATCACACATCGTTTCGTTTTCGCTAAATTATTCTTAATAGCATG
>CAYVGJ010000020.1:13306-35543 GCA_964451165.1 uncultured bacterium | reverse complement strand
ATTATTAAATTTTTTAAATAATGGGAGAATGAGAAAATGAAAAAATTAATGCTCGCGTCACTTGTTACAGCCTCGGTTTTATTGTTTAATGTTTCGTACGGATCAGCTCAAAGCATAACAATCGATGTAGTTTCCCCAATATTAAATAACAATGGTGTTGAGATTTATAACGGAGCTTCAATATTGCTTATTAAAGCATCTTCTGCGACTGTTACCAACGGGGCGCCAAGCGCTCCTCAATTAGGTAACCCGTTTCTTTTATCCGGAGGAGATGAGATTCTGGCTCTTGAGCCGGGATATGTAAATCCTATGCCGTATTTTAACGGATATTCTTTCAGTTTCAGCCCCATATTTGATATTCAGGGTTTAACGGTCAACAGCACTTTTTATGTTTACGTACGCGTATTTGACAATATCGCCGGTACACCGATTCCCGGTTATACGCTTCCTCCAAGCGGGTTTGACAGCAACGGAGTATGGTCAGGCGCAACATTAGGCCCCATTGAAGACGGAGTATTTTATTATGATACACCATTATATGAAGTTACCGTAAACACAAGTTTTGACGTTACTATTCCTTTCGGAACAATTGACGGTGATGGATTTCCATTGACTTCCGTTAAGACTGACAAAGTTTTCATTCCCCCGGTGTCCGTCCCGGAACCCAGTGCGATGTTACTTATGGCCGGCGGATTATGCTGGATGTTCAGAAAACTCAAAAGAAAATAAATCTAATACAAGGTTTTATATATAGTCAAATGCGCGAAAGCAAAACTTTCGCGCATTTTTTTTTGCCGTAATCCGCGTCTATTTACAAATCAAAATCATATCGTTTAACAAATCACGTACAACTTATCTTTCAGCGAATCCTCTGAGATGCGTAATATTAGCATAGCTAATATCTGTTTGTTTAATAAATATGTTATGATTCTTTGACTTTAATCTGTTTAGAAAGGTTTATCATGGTGGGAACGCTAAAATGGGTAGCGGTGATGTGTCTATTGTTTTCATCCTTTGTTTAAAATTCGGCAATTGGTGCGTAATTTCAGACCAATACATATACAACGAATGCTCAATTTAATCTATCGATTACTTTTGACTAAGCTAATTATTTAATTATCCGGAGTAGTTTTGAACATAACCAGAGCAGTTAAGGAATATACGGTCAGTTGGTTAGCAAAACAAGAACTAAAGTCGGACCGGAGTTTCAGATCAAATACCGTTATGAAATCAGACTGTAACAAAAATTGTTTTTTTGAACATACATTATTTTAATGGATCAAATTTTCTAATCAATAACTTGAAAAAGAAGAAAAGTTAAGATAATATAGAAAATATGTTAGTCTAAGAAAAATAATTTAAAGAAAATATATCCTCATTTCATAAACAATCCTCATACAATATATTTTATTTATTCTTTTCTTCGAATAATAATACCCACAACAACCTCATTATTGGAGCATTATGAAAATTATACTGATCGAACCCCGTCAAGGGAAAAAAAATGTTTACAGCAAAATACCTATGCCGTTATTAGGCCCTATCTATCTTGGAACGATACTAAAGGAAAAAGGGCATCAGGTGGAAATATATAATGAAGATATTTTTGCGCCTGATTACTCCAAACTCGAAGCGGATTTAATAGGCATTTCCATTTTAACTGTAACAGCCAACCGCGGTTATGAGATAGCCAAAAAGTTCCCAAAAGAAAAAGTAATAATCGGAGGAATTCACGCCAGCTTATTGCCTGAAGAAGCAATACAATATGCCCGGCAAGTGGTTATCGGCGAAGCTGAGAACGTTATTGTGGATATTGTCGAAGGCAGGCTGACCGATCCGATAGTTAAAGGAATACCTGTTAAAAACCTTGACAGCCTTCCTCATCCGGATTTCTCATTACTCAAAGGATACAAATCCACTTCGATGATAACACCCATTTCCACATCCAGAGGGTGCCCTTATGACTGCAGTTTTTGCACCGTAACAAAACTTTTCGGGCGCAAATACAGGTTCAGGAGCGCTGAGGATGTTATCGCGGAAATAAAAACCAGAAAAGCAAGAAGGTTTTTTTTCTGCGACGATAACTTTACCGCCAATCTTAAACGAACAAACCTGCTTTTGAACCTTCTTAAAAAAAATAATGTAAAAAACTGGGCATGCCAGGTTAGGTGCGATGTAGCTAAAAACGATGATTTGTTGAATAAAATGCGCAGTTCAGGGTGTGATGTTGTTTGTGTCGGATTTGAGTCTATTAACACCAAAACTCTTGAGGCGTTTAACAAAAATCAGTCTGTCGATGAAATAATCCACTCCATAAAAGCTTTTCATAAGAGAAATATAAAAATACACGGTATGTTTGTTTTCGGCAGTGATTACGATAACCAGAAAACCATCTGGGAAACACTGCGGTTTGCCATAAAACAAAAAATCGATACGATTCAGATGATGATATTAACACCGTTCCCAGGTACCCAGGTGTATGATAAACTCCAAACCGAAAAACGAATTTTCAGCAGAGACTGGAGCCTATACGATGGTCAAAACATCGTTTATGAACCATTGCTTTTATCCGCAAAAGACCTGCAAAACAATGTCGCAAATGCCTATTCCAAATTTTACTCAATCTCAAGAACCATACTTTTGTTTGCGACATTCCAATTCAGAAACGCTATGTTCAATATTATGGGATGGTCTATTTTCAAGGAATGGAAAAAACAATATATCCTGCACCAAAAAATATCTGCGGTCAAATAATAGCGTTTTGGCGATAAGCTGTTGATGTGAAATTTATTATTTACTTGATAATTATCATCCACTAAAATATCATCAGCAAATATCTTATCCATAAACAATAAAAGGATAACGAAAATGAGTTTTGTCTCGAGGACACTTTTATTTGTCTGCACTATCTTTTTTGCCGCGTTGCCTGTTTGCGGTTTTGATCTCAATAATGATGGCAATGAGGATATTGTTTTCTGTAACTATTGTTGCGATGACAGTTATAATCTGAATTCATTTATTTATTTTGGTGATGGCAAGGGGAACTTTCGACTTGGATTTGAGCTTGCGACCCATGGAGCTCGCGGATGCGCTGTTTCCGATCTAAACAACGACGGCAATTATGATTTGATTATCGCCAATTATTCAAACGGGGAAAGCAGAAAAATCAACTCTTATATTTATTGGGGAAAAGATTTTAAAAGAGTTTCCGAACTGCCTACCGTAAGCGGTTATGGGGTATCGGTATCTGATTTTAATAAAGATGGTTATAAAGATATTGTTTTTTCAAATTACTCTGATGGCGACCATGCTGACATAAACTCATACATTTATTGGGGCGATCCTGAATATAAATATGAAACAAAAACGGAACTTCCAACGCATGGTGCACTGGGAAACTCGGTTGATGATTTCAATAATGACGGATACCCCGATATATTGTTTTGCAACCATAATAACGAAGAAATAAAAGCCAAATCCATTATCTACTTCGGATCGAAAGACGAACCTTTCAAAAATAAAACACAAATTGATACCGGATATCCCTATGACTCAACTGTAGCCGATTTAAACAATGATGGATATCCAGATATAGTTTTCTCTTATTTTTCAGATGGCAATTCGTTTATCTTCTGGGGATCGAAAAAAATGGATTATTCTCAAAAAACAGAACTTAAAACCGATTTTGCCACCTGTAATTCTGTTTCTGATTTAGATAATGACGGGTATCTTGATATAATATTTTCATGCTACAAAAATGGTGATAACTATAATATAAATTCTTATGTTTATTGGGGTAATAGTAAAAATCAGTATTCAGAACGTACACAACTCCCCACTCGCGGCGCTCATGGAAATTCCATAGCCGATTTAAACAATGATGGGAATCTTGATATTATTTTCTCAAATCACCATGACGTGAACTCGATCATTTACTGGGGTAACGGATCCAGAAAATACGATAAGCAAACATCAATAAAAACATTCGGAGCGACTGCCGTATCTACCGGAAATATCAGTTCTTACGGACAGAATAAATAAATCATTTCTCAAATTTTTCGGCTGGATAAATAAAATCGGATCCTTTAACTATACCATCGCAGATAACATCCAATGCTTTATATTTATCCGGCATCAGATCTTCTAATGAAGCGATATCCATTTTAAATAAAGGCCAATTCGCGATAGGTCGCATGATTTTCACAGGTATCATCCGACGGAAAAAGAAATGATACGCGTATTTGCGCGCACGAAGAATGGTTTCTTCATCCATTCCGAATCGCAGAGGCAGTTTGTCGAGTATTTCGAAATATTCTTTTACCGATGAAGCATCAAGGGTAATTTTTTTATTTCTGATCCATGATTCGCCTGCAACAATAACCGGAATTCCAACACTGGTAAGTTCAACCCCTGTTTTAGTACCGTAAATTATAACCGCGTTACATTCCATCATTACAGCATAGGTACTTATTCTCGCTTCCGGAGGTATAATATAAACGTTTTTCGGGAATACCGGATAAATCTTTTTCAGTTCATCGAGAATTTTCTGGCGAGATGGGTTTTTTCCCCATATTTCAGCAGGATGAACTCTTATCACAAGTTGCAAATCAGGCCTTTTCGCGAAATAGTCTATGGTAGTAACCGCCCATTCCATCATATTCGGAAACGCGTTTGCGGGGTAATGCAGTTGCGCATCCCACATGACATTGGTCAACATGCCTATGGTTGGTTTAGATAAATCTATTTTGAGCTCAGCAGTTATTTCTTTCAGGTTGCCGTTAGGTTTTTCATGAAACCAAATCCAGTCTCTGGTACCATACCATCGGCTTTTTAAATAATCCAGCAATTCTTTCTCCATGCGGTTGTTCCAGGGGATATTCTCCCATTTTTCCATCGGTTCGTTCATTAGGGTATGATGATAAGTATCACCGTGACTGAAAATAAAACATGACTTTTTATATGCCATATTCCAGTTGACAACTCTAAGATTATTCTTACGGCAAACTTCACCGACCAATCCCTGCGGTACATATATTCCATGATGAAATAACGCGGATTCAAAACGATATGTTTTAAGCAGGTTTTGAATTGCGTAAACCGTAAGCAGAGCCGATTTTAAATATTTTCGCAATACCTTATCGCCATAAGGTTGACCTTCAAGATTACCACGCGCGTAAAAGCGAAGCGCTCCTGCCATAGCATGTTCGCCTACAGCGATATTATCGAGCTTATAATCTTTAATTTTACTAAATTCAATTGATTCTGATAATTTGCCTGCCGATTCAACATTGTCGGAAGTTAGAAATTCACTGTACCTGTGCACTTTAATGCCAAGAGATCTATAAAGTTTGTACGCGTATTTAAAACATGATCTGCACAGATATTTTTTCGTACTGCCGTCAGCGAGCTCATTTTCCCTGATGGTTATATCAATGGAGCAATCCTGGCAAGCTTCAAGCGAGCAATCGCAAAGCAGAACATACACTTCCGATTTGCGTAATGTCAACGCCACAGCGAGCATGCATTCCATAATAACACTGGGCATGTGTGATCCCAAACTGGTGGCAATAAGTATTTTATTGTTTTTTTTAGCAGATAATAATTCGTTCCACAGAGTTCTGTTGTTGTTTATTATTGAATCCCAACAAGGATATAATGTCCGCAACCGCCACCACCTCACCAGCCGTCGGATAAACATAATTCGTTTCAGAAAATATTTTGCGTATTTTTTTAAAATTTTCATATTTTATTTTTGTTCATTAAGATTTCCGCCAGCTCAAAATCGAGCACGTTATTTATATCAACCGATTCGACCTGATCCATCACAAACGGAATTATTGTATTGCCCGTAGGCGATTTTTTCTCACGGATCGTTTCCGGTTTAGTTATATATATGCTTGCGTTCTGGATATATATTTTGGGCAGAACACAATATGATAATGTATGAATATTTTTGTCCTTCCCTTCAACGAACGGGTGGAGGTAACGGTCGTCCCCTATAACCCACATTTTATATGGGTGCTCCGTGCATAATGTAATAGAACGCAGCGAATCGGCTTCGGGGTGTGCCAGCATTTCACGTACTGCTCGATCAATGGTTTGCGGTTTTCGAAACGGCGATGTGGGATAAAGCAATACTATCAGGCTGGGAACGTAATTTTCGTTTTCGGCGAACCAGCTCAGGGCATGTTCAAAAAACTGCATCTCTGTAGAATCGCTTTTTGCTATCGATTCAGGCCGCATAAACGGTATTTCGGCACCGAATTGTTTTGCGGTTTGAGCTATTTCAATCGAATCGGTCGATACCACTACCCGGTTAATCATCTCCGATTTTTTTGCCGCTTCTATTGTATAAGCGATAAGGGGTTTATCGCCTAAAAGTTTGATGTTTTTATCAGGAATTCTCTGTGATCCGCCTCTTGCGGGTATAAAAGCTAATATGTTCATATTAAAAAAATTTCATAAATTAGTTATATTTTAATCATCCAGCAAAAATGCCATTTTACTTTTTATTTTCGCTTCATTTGATTCCATATCTTTTTTTACGCGTGTCTCAACCGGTGTAAAAGTCATCGGGTCAATCCCGTCAATATAAAGTAGAAGAGAGGTGTCTTTTATTCGAAACAGCGGAGTTTGCTTTGTAAATTCCTGAAAATAACCTACCAGATCAATTTTTTTCGGCGAGTAATCGTGCCAAAGTATGATTCCACCCGGAGCAAGCATTTCAAAAGCTTTTTTGGTATCGTTTTTTACCATCTCATGGGTATGATCACCGTCAACGAAAATAAAATCCATTTTTTTTCTGTATGGCGATGTATCGAATTCCCTTGAATCACAGAGAAGCTGGGTAACAAATTTTTCCCTGTCGGTATTTTTGTAATAGAATCCAAGGTTATTTCCGGAAAGAGGCAATTTTTCCTGAGGAAGATCAAGAGTAAATATTTTCGGATTATCTGATGAAAATGTCAGATAATAGGTTGTTTTGCCAAAAAGTGTGCCGAACTCGAATATATTCGCGGATTTTTTGTATTTTGCGATAGCAACTACGTAGAGCATATCTACTTTGTTTGGGTGTGACGTATTCTCATCAATAGCTCCTAACGGCAATAATAAATCCTCAATATCCTTAAAAATCTCAGTAAGTGCAAGTTCCCTGATATTGCTGTTGTTCTGAATGTCTTGAAATAATTCACCATTTTTGAAAAAACTTATTTTTTGTTGTGTCTGGTTCATCGTTTTAACAATAGAATATGTCTTTTTCAATCGTTGTTCAATTTCATCCAGACGGTCTATTTTCTTCAATCCCTTAAAAAATTTAAGTATATTAGTGAACATTTTAAATCTCCGTTTTATTATAATTACATATTATCACTCAAAGTTATTTCAGCTCGTGTAAAAAACCATACTCCCGCAAGAAAAATTAAAATCACGCTGAAAGCCGAAAATAGCTGGTAATACAAGTTAATTTCTCCTTTTCCAAGCAGGCTCCACTTAAACCCCTCAATTACGCTTGACATCGGATTAATTACTGCTATCCATCGCCACTTTTCAGGCACAAGCGAAAGCGGGTATAACACGGGTGTTATAAAGAAAAACATATTCACAAGATACGGTACGGAAAAACGGACATCTCTCGCCTGTGTATTAAGTATAGACGTGAAAAATCCAATTCCCAAAGTAAACAAAATAGTCAGAAATATGTAATAAAATGACAAAAAAAGTTGCGGTTCCAATACCAGATAAAGTTTATTATGGGCAAAATAGAAATATAGAATTATCCCCCCGAGCAATACCATATATACCAGAAACTGGATCATGAATATCCAAAGGCTGGCTATCGGTATAAGTATTCTTGGAAAATAAAGATTCATGATGAACCGTTTACCCATTCTGATACTGCGTGTGATAATCCGCATGGAATTTCCGAACAGATTCCATAAACTGATTCCGGTAAAAAAGAACAGTATGTACGGGATATCATCTGACGGTACTTTTGCCATTTCGCCAAAAACAATCGTGCTAACTACGGCAGGTATCAATGCTCTTAGCACAATCCAAAGCCAACCCAGAACAGTATCTTTATACATTGCCCTTGCAAATCTTCCGCATAAATAACATAGCAGTTTTTTGTATTTCCAGATATCGTGTAGGTTTTTGAACAAACTTGTTGATTTGGGTTCTATTACAACTATGTCGTTATCGATAGCCATTTTCATGTAATAAGTTAATCCTTGCTACTTTTTTGTTAAGCTTTGTCCAATTTAAATTTCTTATTCTTTTTCTCAAAATTGAATCCATACAATAATACCGCCAGCGGATACAAAACCAGCCTGAAAACAGGATAAACCTGTTTTCGCTCATGTTCCGGTGCAGTCACATTACATTCATTCATGAGGTTTTCTATTGCCTCGACAAAAAACGGTGTAGATGGTTTGTTAAGCCCGTAAGGGCGTAAAAAATCTTTTATGAATTTAGGGATTCTTTCTTTATACGAAGTATCTTTAAAAAGTGTATTGACAATCTGATCCGCATGTTCGTCCAGATTGTTTCCGATATATAGAAGCCCACCGGTTTTTATATAGTGAAAATGCAGGGTGCCGTCTTGTGTTTCCTTGAAATAATCGGATAAAACCGTGAACACAGGTTTTGTCTGGATACCCGCTTCGATCATGGCGCTGGTGTTTATGCCAACCACAGCAGAACAATAATGCAATGTATCAAAATAGTCATTCTTATCATTCTCGGAGAATGGATACGCAAACCCTTTCCATCGCGGGTAAACAATAACATTTTGAGAATTAGGAAACTCCACATTTTCCCATTGCTGGATATTTGCCGGATGAGGACGAATCATTATACCTGTATCTTTCAGTTCCTCAGTATTTTTTATTTTTTCTACCCACTCTTTTACAAAAGGTACTTCGTCTTTCGCTATGAACTGGGAAGAACAGACATAAAGAAGAAACGACCGGCAATTGTCAAACCCGACTTTTTTGAAAAAATCGTCTTTCGTGGCAGTAGGTTTTTTATCAAACCATTTATCAAATGTTTGTGCGCCGGTAACAATAATATTCGCTTCAGGCACTTTATGGTATTTAATGGCTTCTTCTTTCTGGAACTCATTCCACATTATAACTTTATCGGTTTGTACCTGAATGAGGCCTTTGTTGGTTAAATTATCCCAGCTGGCTACGCAGATGGCTGTTTTTACGCCTAATTGTTTTGCCGCTTTGGCAAAATCGATAAACCGGGTATTAGAATCCATCAGAGGCGTAAACAATACCAGATCGGGAGCGCATTTTTTTATATATTCCAGAGCGGTTTTGTTTACGGGTATGATTTTCTCAATGTTTTTAAATATTGATATAAGAAAATCTACCGGAAATATTTTTGTCAGAAAACCTTCAAACAAAATTCGCATTGGAAGAGGCACTCTTCTCTTGAACCGCATAACCAGTTTCGGCGCGTTAGCGTAATCGGGATGAAGATATCGCAGGTAATCTATTGTTTTGCGGTTGATAAACGCCAGCCCCGACCAGATGCTTGTTTTGTTTAAATCAGGGAAAAAATCGTAACTTGTGTTGGGTATTGATGAAAAATGGGTATTCATCCTTTGCGCGTCAAAAGGTTTATTATGCAGGTTATTGAAACCGAAATGTATCTTATGGCCGTTTTTGCCAAGTTCGCGCAACGCGTCTTCATAATGGGCAATGTATGAATAGTATCGCATTATAAAAAGGATTTTCATTTTTCCTCCGTAAAATTCTAATTTTTTGTAAATGACCATTCCAAAACAGGATTAGTTAACGCATACCTGTTGTAGTTAAGTATTTCAACCTCAGAAGCGTTTTTGTCTGAATAATATACCCTGAAAGATAGAGCGTTGCTCCATACAACAGGATATTTCTTTTCACCGATATATACTTGAGCCATTATGTTGATAAAATATTCCCTTTCCGCAAGTAAATTTTTTGGTACATGGATATTAGCCGTATATTTACCTGATTCCGTAACATTTATTAAATCCGGATACCCTGAGCGGAACACAAGCGAATCGCCGCAGAATAAATCGATGAGCGCCGACAACCTGCCTTCCGGTTTAAATATATCGAAGTTTATGCTTATGACAAAATCTTCCGATGCTTTCGCAACACCAATGGTTTGCATCCCGTCTGACAAAAGTCGCGCAGATACAATTTCAAAATAATCGTTTTTGAATGATTTTTTTCCGTTGCCCGCATTAATCTGAATAATTTCTCCTTCAAGCAACGGGTTATTAAGCGGTACATTATGAAGTAAATTTTCCTGGAATTTCTGTACCGTATCCAGAGGATCGCCGCTGTAAACTATTTGCCCGTAATCCAGCCATATACATCGGGTACACATTCTTTTTATGGCTTCCATATCATGTGATACAAATAGAACGGTAACACCGGATTTTCCGATCTGTTCCATTCTATCCATACACCTTTTCTGAAAACTTATGTCACCCACCGCCAGAACCTCATCGGCGAGTAAAACATTGGGTTTCATGTTTATCGCCATGGAAAACGCCAGTCTCAAATACATTCCGCTGGAATAATGGCGCACAGGCGTGTCGATAAACTGTTCAAGTTCGGCAAACGATACTATCTCATCGAACATTTTGTTTATTTCATGCCTCTTCAGCCCATAAAACGCCGCGTTAATATAGATATTTTCCCTTCCTGTGTTTTCGGGCTGCATACCCGCGCCAATCTCCAGAAGAGAATAAACCCGGCCTTTGATATATGCTTTTCCCAGAGACGGCGATGTTATTCGCCCTAAAACACGGAGCAGTGTTGTCTTTCCCGCTCCGTTGCGCCCGATAATGCCTAACACTTCGCCTTCCTGTACAGCAAAATTAATATTTTTCAGGGCCCAGATTTCCGCGGAATTGTCTTTGCGGTTTGCTATTCCGAAAAATTCCATTATCGTGGAAAAATTTATTCTTTTTTTACCCAGTTTATAACATTTACTAATATTCTCACATACAATGCTATCTGTCATATTCTCCGCTTATCTTAACAGTTATAATTTTTTTTATGTGTTAAAAATATTTTGCTGAAAAGTTTACCGGCATAAAGAATACAAACGATTATTCTTTTTTCAGCTTTGTATAAATATATAATAAAAAAGGATTTTCCACTCAGATCGCTTATTTTTTGGTCTATTCCAGTAATCATAGAACGGATCATTTCTTTGACCGGTTTTCTAACAACTCTTAATAATTTCTGAATTCTATGTTTAACTATTTGTATCGCGTAATGCGGAAGGCCAATTATAAGATAAAATTTCCGGTACCATGGAATCAAACCCGATTTTGTTATACTGCAAAACAATGTATATATAGTTTTGAAGAATAAAAACCGGAATTTCTTGCTGTTACCCTGTTTAAAAACTTTTTCTTCAGGATATCTTTCTTTAAGCGATTTCGAGTTCAGCGTGTGGATATGCAGTATTTTATCAACATATCTTATCGGAGTCGCAAGCGACAACATACACATAAAGACTCTGTCCCAGCAAGGGATATTTGGAAAATAATTTACCGCGGTGCGGATGAAATCTGTTCTGAATAAACCATATATGAACAGATTAAATTTGTGGGACGAGGTAAGTTTCAATAACATTGCTAAATATGATTTCCCATTCGGTGAATTATTTTTTATAAACCGTTGCACATCATGAACTGTACCGTCTTCATAAACCCTCTTGAATCCGGACATGGACAAATTCGCTGATGGATGTGATTCCAAATCATCAACAAGCGTGCTTACAAATTCCGGTAACCAGTAATCATCTACTCCAGCCCACATAAAATATTTGCCTCGGGCAAGCTCAACCAGAGTCGAGAAATTTCGCAGTACCCCGAGATTTTCCGGCTGAAGATGGATTTTTATGCGGCTATCGGTTTCGGCGAATTGCCGGCAGATTGACAATGTATTGTCGGTCGAGGCATTATCGGACACAATTATCTCAAGATTCGGATAATCCTGGGCACAGACCGATTCCAACGCGCCTTTAATGAATCTCTGCCCGTTATAAACCGGAATACCGATGCTTACCAGCGGCCGATCAATTAAGGAAAGATCTTTCTTCGAATCCGTATTGCTTTCTTGATAAATTGTTTTCATAAACTGTCCATAAGTTTAATATTAATTGATTAATTTATGTGATCTTGATGTAAATCAAGTATTTTCAATAAATTCTCACACACAAATCTGACTTTGCCGGCATCCATATTGAGCCCGCTCGGCAGATTTATTCCATACGGGGATATTTTATAACTTATTTTATTTCTCATAGAAGCTTTTTTTGCCTCTTCGCTTTCCCTGTATGCCGGTATTGAGCTTAATGGATGAAAAAATGGACGTGTATCAATACTTTTTTCAGCCATAAGTTTCATAATTGTCTCTTTTTTTAGAGAAAATTTTTCGTCAAGGATAACAGATACCATCCAGTACGTATTTTTTGTACCGTCTGCTTCATAATTCAGGGTGATTCCGTCTATTGACGAAAGGTTATCGCGATACCACCTGAAAATGTCCCTTTTTTTGGATATAAGTTCTTCGACTCGTTCAATTTGAGCAAGCCCAAGAGCCGCCTGCATGCTCGACATCTTATATTTATAAGCTACCTGCGTATTGCAGAACATCTTATCGCCCGGTGTACGCCCATGATCACGAAGAAAAAGAATTTTTCTGAACAGGTTTTCATCATCGGTAACCAGCATACCTCCTTCACCGGTAGTAAGCGTTTTTGAACCGTGAAAACTGAATACCCCCACATCACCGAGGTTACCGGCTTTTATCCCTTTGTATTCCGATCCGATAGCTTCGGCGGCGTCTTCTATAACGGAAATATTATGTTTTCGCGCGATATTATTTACCGCTTCCATATCGTATACATGACCATAGAGATCAACAGGAATAACTGCTTTTGTGCGAGGCGTAATCAGCTCTTCAATAGATTCCGGATTGATACACCATGTTTTTTCGTCCACATCCGCAAATACTGGTGTTGCACCAACATAACTTATCGGCGCGGATGTGGCTATCCATGTGATATCGGGAACGATAACTTCATCGCCTTCTCCAATTCCAAGAGCCGCAAGCGCCAGATGCAGGCCTGATGTACACGACGGCAAACTAACAGCGAATTTCCTGCCGAGATACTGCGCGAATTTTGTCTCGAAACGTTCATAATACACACCGGCATTACTGTACCACGCGTTTGTTACGGCATCTGTTACGTAATCGATCTCTTTTTTTGTTATCCACGGGCCCGATACAGGTATATGTTCCATATTATTTTTCCTTCAGCGCTCTTGAACGGGGAATGGTGCAATTCTCGCAATGTTTCAAATCCAGGATTTTACCATCTTTCATCATCTGCCTGTAATATGTAAATATCTCATTGTTATAAATATCTATAGGATCAGATTCAATTACGTTTCCATGATTGAAAAAACCGTTGTCGTCTCCGCAACAAAGCGCAACTTCGCCGTTTGAGTAAATAAACATCCGCTCGAATACGTCCTGGCAAATATAATTTGATAATCCCATATCCTTATTTATATCATGGGAAGTATAGTTTTCCATCTTATTGCCCCAGTTATGGATATCGAATTTAACAACATCGTCCCTTCTGGTTTTATCCAGCTGGGCTGTCCAGTACCCATGGAACTCAGGCCATTGATTGTGGTTTAAATCCATGCGGATAAACCGGATCATGATGCGGGTATTATAATTGTATTTATTCCTGAGCTGGATAAAATTCTTCACATTAAGGGTGACTTTGTCAAAATCAGTCCGTACTCTTATGGATTCGTGGGTTTGTTTGTTTATTCCGTCGATACTGCATATAACGGTATCAACACCTGATTCAAGAAGATCGACCGACATCTTTTCGCCCAGCTCGGTACAGTTTGTGGCAAACCCCGTACCCCGAAACCCCATATCTTTCGCGCACTTGATTTTTTGAGCAATTTCCCTGTCCAAAAGAGGTTCTCCGCATCCGTGAATGGTCATCAGCTCAATTTTGTCTTTATACGGGACAAATTTGGTCAGAATCAACTTAAAAGTATCCAGGCTCATTACATTTTTCTTTCGCGTCCAAGAATCGAAAGTACACATAATGCATCGTGAGGAACATACACCGTTGATGGTTTCAATTTGAATATGTTTTGGAATAATTCTGTTCATTTTCTAAATTCAATTATCCTTTCTTCGCATTATAACCATTCTTATGGGGCTGAACAATCCTGTTTGAGGAAGACAAACCGCGATTTTATGGATATCATGGGTATAATCGGGTTCCTGCCCGTTTAGTTTGCACATGGCGGAATAAATTATTCTTGTGGCGAAATAATAAGAGCTTGAGAAATCTATAAACTGTATATCACTAAAATAGTTACCGGCTATATTTATAAAATCGGGTTCGCTGAAAAACAGGTTATGCCATCGTACCGGTATTTCAGGCAACCCCATGTTTTTCCGTGCCTGATTCATATTGTTCTGACCTTCAATAAAATTCTCTATCGCAATATAATATCCTTGCGGTTTTATGATGTTAGCTATACCGGCTATGGCATCCGCCTGGATTTCCAGCGAATCGAGGTTAATAAGGCATCGGTCGGTTATAGCGATATCGAATTTTTTTTCCGCGAAAACGGATTTCAGATTTGTCACGTCACCGACAGAAAACTTTAAGTTGGATACTGTTGATTGTGTTTGCGATTCAATGTTTTTTACCGCGTTTTTTATCATGTTTTCGCTGTAATCTATACCTGTAAAACTTATCTCGGGGAACGACAGCGCCACTTTTATTGTGGAATACCCGTCACCGCAACCGATATCGATAATTTCAGAACCAGGCGGCAGATTCAGTTTCTTTATGTTTTCTATAATGGTGCTGATCTCGAGTTCACGCAAGTAAACATCGTTTGTGGTAGCGGTAGGGGAAGTAGTGTTTTGATCTGCTCTTTCATCCCAGTATTTTTTAATTTGTTCTCTGTTTATTGTTTCCGTCATAAAAAATCCACATTATTTGTTAAAGTTTTGAATTCAGGATAATTACTGTCTTTACCGGATATTACGCTTACAGCAAGAGGCCAGCTGATATTGAACGCCGGATCGTCGTACCGTATACCTCTGGCGAGTTGGGGATTATAAAATTCAGACATCTGATAAAAGACAACCGTATCATCGCAAAGTGTCTGAAACCCGTGCGCGAATCCTTCCGGAATGTAGAGCATATTATATTTTTTTTCAGATAATTCAACCGAAATCCACTTCATATATGTGGATGAACTTATCCTTAAATCAATTATGACATCAAAAATCGCGCCTTTAGAACATAATACCGTTTTAGCTTCTTCAGATGGATTTATCTGGTAATGCATTCCGCGTAAAGTACCTTTTTTATGGTTATGCGATATATTGCACTGGACTATCCTGCTGTTCAGTCCGTACTTATTATATTCTTGCGCACAGAAACTTCGGGCAAAATAACCGCGCTCATCGTTTACAGGCGATATATCTATTAAATAAGCTCCATTAAGTTTTGTTTCGGTAAATTTCATATCAGATGATTTCCAGTTCAGGTATTGCGGTTACGTGTTTTCCGCCCCATTTTTTTATAAAACCTGTCTGATCGATAATTTCATCTTTTATATTCCATGGCAGTATAAACAAATAATCAGGTTTTGTTTCTTTTATGAATTCTGGAGATTTTATAGGTATTCTTGATCCTGGCAGGAACTTTCCCTGTTTATGCGGATTTTTATCAACTGTGTAATCCATGAAATCTGTTTTTATACCGCAATAATTTAAAAGAGTATTTCCCTTGGCGGGAGCACCGTACCCCGCGATGGTTTTGCCCTGTTCCTTAACATCGATCATGAAATTAAGTATCTTTCGTTTAAGCGATTTAACTTTATCGCCGAAATTTATATAAAGATCAAGGGTACTGTACCCCTTTTCTTTCTCTTCATCAATGAGGCGATTCACAGAATCGGTTAAACAGTATTTTACGTTATCCAGATTGCAGGCGTAAATTCTAAGCGATCCCCCATGAGTAGCCAGGCGTTCCACATCGAAAATTTTAAGGCCGTGATGCTCAAATATTTTAGATACGGCAAGAAATGAGAAATACGAAAAGTGTTCATGATAGATCGTATCGAACTGAACCTGTTCGTATAAATTTAACAGGTGAGGGAATTCCATTGTGATTACCCCGTCAGGTTTAAGGAACAACTTTAATCCGGATACGAAATCGTTTAGTTCAGGTACATGAGCAAGCACGTTATTGCCGATAATCAGGTCGGCCTGTCCGTATTTTTTGGATAAACCCGCGGCGGTTTGCGTGCCGAAAAATATTGTTTCCGTGGCGATACCCTTATCGATTGCGAATTTAGCCACATTCCGCGCAGGTTCGATCCCAAGCACAGGGATATTTTTAGCCAGAAAATATTGAAGCAGGTAACCGTCGTTGCTCGCTATTTCCGCTACAAACGAAGTTTTGCCTAATTTCAGAAAATCAATTGCTTTATTCACATAATTTTCGCAGTGAGAAAGCCATGTATCTGAATAAGAAGAAAAATAAGCGTAATCGGAAAAAATATTCTCCGGTGTTTCGTATTTTCCAAGCTGTACCAGAAAACATTTCTCGCAAACATATGATTCAAGCGGGTAGAAAGGTTCCATTTTATTCATATTCTTTTCTTCAACATACGAATTGGAAAGAGGAGAAACGCCCAGAGACACAAAAATATGTTTCAATTGAGTATCGCAAAACCTGCAGTTCATAAAACTAAATCCATTTTTTTAAGAGATTTTTCATAATTTTCGATTTTTTGTAATGATTCCCCAATAATATCATTATTATCATAATAAGCTTTATACCATCCTATTGTATTAGCAAGAGCGGTTTCAAGGTTCATTCGCGGGTTCCAGTCAAGTAGAGATTTGGCTTTTTTGCAATCTAATTTAAGGCATGGAGACTCATAACTATGGCTCGCTTCATCTATCTGCCAGCCGGCGTTATCGTTCCATAACCGCACCATTTTTTCAATAATCCATTTTACAGGTTTTAGGTTTTCGTTTTCCGGGCCGAAATTCCATCCGCCGGAGAATGCGGCGCCGTTTTCAAAGAGTGATTTCGCGAGTTTCAGGTATCCGAAAAGCGGTTCAAGCATATATTGCCATGGCCTGATGGCTTCAGGATAGCGTATACACACCGGTTTGTGTTCCACAAACGCGCGGATACAATCGGGAATAAGGCGATCCTGCGCCCAATCGCCGCCTCCGATAATATTTCCCGCTCTGGCGGATGCGAGCGCCACATTGTGATCCTGGTAACCATCCGGATTAAAATAAGACTTAAGATACGCTTCGCAAACCAGTTCGGCGCATCCTTTGCTCGAACTGTACGGATCGTATCCGCCCATCGGGTCGCTTTCTTTGAAACCGGTTTCAGGGTATCCACTGTTTTTATAACATTTATCGCTTGTTATGATTAAAATTGCCCTGACAGATTCGCAGTTGCGGCATTCCTCAAGAACGTTTACAGTACCCATGACATTGGTTTCGTATGTATTAACCGGATCCCTGTATGAATTTTTAACCAGCGACTGTGCCGCCATATGTATGACAATTTGCGGTTGGTATTCAAGAAAAACGTAGTTAAGATGTTTTTTGTCTTTTACGTCACCCTCAACAGATATCATTTGATCTTTCAGCGCGCAAATATCGAAAAAATTCGGATTGGACGGTGGTTTTAGCGAATAACCTGTTGTGATTGCTCCCAGTTTCTTAAGCCATAGCGACAACCATGCGCCTTTAAAACCGGTATGGCCTGTAACAAGAACCCGTTTATCATTGAAAAAACCGTTAAAAATATCTGTATTCACTTATTGCCAAACCTTCCAGTCAGCTTTATTGGTATCCCATAAATTATTCAGGTATTCCATATCGCGGATATTATCCATACAGGCCCAGAATCCACTATGTTTGTAAACCATAAGTTGATTTTCTTTTGCCAGTTTCTCTAAAGGGCCTATCTCAAAATCACAGAATTCATCGGTAGTCAGATAATCAAAAATTTTTTTATTGAAAACAAAAAATCCGCCGTTGATAAATTCCGACCCGTTTTTAGGTTTTTCATTAAAAGATTCTACGGAATTATCTTTTATTTTCAGTTCCCCGAACCGTGAACCGATATTTATACCTGTAACAGTCCCTATTTTACCGTGGCTTTTGTGAAACTCTATTAGCCGGGTTATGTCAACATTACACAAACTGTCACCGTAAGTTACCATAAATATATCGCCGTCGATATATTTTTCTATCAGTTTAAGACGGGCGCCTTTAAGTGTTTTGTCGCCGGTATCCGCCAGAGTAAGTTTCCATTCAAATTCCTCGAAATGGTGATTGCTGTGAACCTCGATGGATTTTTTATTGCCCAGCTGTATTGTAAAATCGTTATTCAAAAGTTCGTAATTCAGAAAATAATCTTTTATTATTTCGCCTTTGTAACCAAGACACAAAACAAATTCGCGAATCCCGTAACGGGAATATATTTTCATTATATGCCATAAAATCGGTTTGTTACCTATTTCTACCATAGGTTTGGGTCGAAACTCCGTCTCCTCACGAAGCCTTGTGCCAAGCCCTCCGCATAGAATTACAACTTTCATTCCGATTCCCTCCAAGCTGGATTTTCATGTTCTTTTTTTAAATTATTCTTAAAAAAAAATATTTTAGAACCTGATTTCGCTAAACATTTATCACGGTTTCAGCCACAATAGATTTTATTCGTTCAGCAAGGCTCTCTCCATCTAACCTGTGATATTTCAGTACTTCCTGAGGTGTACCGCATGCAGGGTATTCCTCAACAGCGAATTTTGTGAATTTCTTATTTCGCAGGCTTGGTGTCGCTATAATAGTATTTAGCATAAAATCGCCAAGAGCGCCGAACCGGTCGTGGTTATCTATTACAAATACATGGTTTATATCCCCGATTACATCAACGAGCCAATTTCGGTCTATTCGGTTTAACCACGGCATATTTATCACTTTTACGCAAATGGATTGGTTTTCCAGAATCTCTGACGCGCAAAGAGCTTCATTAAGCATTACAGGGCCGTAAGCGAAAAGAACGGCATTCGTGCCCGGTTTTAGAACAGTTCCGGCCGCGAAAGTCAAACGGTAATTATCAGGCAGATCGATTTTCCGGGGCGATGGTGAAATGGCAAGCCTCATCATACAGTTTTCTTTTGATTCATCTACACACCAGTCAACGGCTTGTTTTACTTCTGCCGGACAGGAAGGTTCGATTATTACACAGTTAGGCAATGCTCCGAAAAGAGAGATATCACGCATACTCTGGTGTGATTTGCCGGGTCCCGCGGGGATCAATCCTGAAAAATGACATGCGTATATGATTTTTGTCCCTTCGGTAGCGTTGGCATAGATCTGTTCGTTTGCGCGAGATGCTAAAAATACTCCGAATGAGTTAACTACAGGCAAATACCCATGAAGAGCAAGGCCTCCTGCCATGGATACCATATCCTGCTCCGCAATACCGTTTTCGATAAACCGTTCAGGAAACCGGTTTTCAAACTGACGAAGCCCGCAATCGGCGCTGAGGTCGGCATCGATTACAATAAGGTCGGATCTGCGTTCTCCGGCTTCCACAAGAGCGTCACCGAAGGCGGTTACTACTTTTTCCGCAACACTTTTCAGCGAAACCCTGTTTTTCTCGCGGATTTCAAATACCTGAGACGACAGCGGTTTTAAACCTGAAGCATCGAGCTTATCGTTTATTTTTTGTATAAGTTCGTCTCTGCCTGCCTCGTAATAATCATCTTCAGGGGCGCCGGAATGCCATTTGTACACCCCGTTATTATCCCTGAGCGAATTGGGCCCTTCCATAAAAGAAACACCTTTTCCTTTTATCGTATCGGCTATTAGAACTTTAGGGCGGTCGTTCACCGACTTGAACCTGTTAAAAACATTTTGCAATTGCTCAAAGTTGTGCCCGTCGCATCGTTCCACATACCAGCCGAATACTTCGAATTTCCTTTCGATATCGCCAAGCCCGATTATTTCCTCAACCGGTTTGTCAGACTGAATCTTATTAAAATCAACTATCACGTTTATATTTGTAACATTCTGAAAAGAAGCGGTCTGAAGCGATTCCCATATTTGACCTTCCTGAAGTTCTCCATCGCCGGTAAGCACAAATACCCGCCCGCCGTGACCGGATAATTTTTTGGCAACAGCCATACCTTTTGCTTTGGATATTCCCATACCGAGAGATCCCGAGTTAGCTTCGATTCCGGGAATCTTTATATCCGGATGCCCGTCCAACCCGCCGAGTTTTCGCAATTTTAGAAGTTTCTCAAACGGTATTATCCCTGCCGCAGTCATAATCGAATACTGACCGGGGCAATCATGTCCTTTTGATGAAAAATAGATATCGCGGCCGGGGCTGGTTATCCCTTCGGATAAAATATTCATTTCGCTGAAATACAGCAGTACGCAGATATCCATTGCGCTCATGCTTGACCCGAGATGGCCGGATCCGGCACGTTTTACTGCCGACAAAGTGTTTAGCCTGCATACATCGCTTATCAGCTGTAGTTTATCGAATTTACTCAATTTGGATTCATTGATCCTGTTAATTTCAGATACCGGGACAAAAATTATTTCCATAATTATTTATCTTTTTTCTCGAATTGAACGTTTTGTATTTTAGCGCTATAATCAACATACAATGTTTTTGTCTCGGAAAACGCTTCTATAGCCGCCCAACCTGACTCGCGGTATCCCAACCCCGATATTTTTACGCCGCCGAACGGCATATGAGGCTCGCCGCCAAAAGTTGGAGCGTTAATGTAACATACACCCGCATCTGCATCGTCAAAAAATGAAAATGAATTGTTCACATCTTTTGTGAATAATGAGGCGGATAACCCGAATGGGCATGAATTGTGGATATCTATCGCGTCCTGATAAGATTCGGCCTTGAAAAGAACAAGCACAGGCCCGAAAACTTCATCGTTAGCGATTTCCATATCGATTGTTACGTTAGAAAATATGGCTGGCGAAATATAGTATCCCTGATCATATACGCCTCCGGTAAGCCTGTTGCCCCCATAAATTAATTGGGCGCCATGTTGTTTTGCCCGGTCAATGTATCCCATTACCCGCTCGAATTGTTTTTTGCTTATAAGCGGTGTTATATCCGATTTGTTATCAAACCCGGGCCCGAGTTTTTGCGATTTTGTCTTATCCAATAATTTTCTGACGAAAACATCATATACGGATTTATGAACAATTACCCTGCTGGTAGCTGTACACCGCTGTCCCGATATGGAAAACGCGCCGCAGACAACACCATCGACAGCAAGGTCAAGATCGGCGTCGTCCATTACAATAACAGCGTTCTTGCCACCCAACTCTAACGAAGTTTTAGCAAGTCTCCCTGCGCAATTTTTACCTATTATTTTCCCCACAGCGCTGGAACCTGTAAACGAGATCATGGATACATCTGGATGAAGAGTAAGCGCTTCTCCTGCTTCCGGTCCGAAACCGTGGATCAGGTTGATTACTCCTTTCGGAATTCCTGCTTCCTCAAGTATTTTAACAAACTGTACACAGGTTTCCGGAGTATTCTCTTCCGATTTAAGTATAACGGTATTCCCGCAAAGAAGAGCAGGGAACGTTTTCCAGCAGGCTATAGCCATAGGGAAATTCCATGAAGTAATTATACCTACTATACCGACAGGATACTTTTTCGTCATTGCGAAACGTTTGCGCAAAGCGGAATGAGCGGTTTTGCCATACCACCGCCTTCCTTCACTGCCGGCGAACAAAGCCATATCGATTCCAGATTGCACATCACCCATGGCAGACGCCACCGTTTTGCCGTTTTCCCGCGACAAAATTTTCGCGAGTTCGGGTTTTCTCGATTCCATAATTTTTCCTGCCTCGAGCAATATTTTGCCCCGCTCGGCAGGAGATATATTTTTCCAACCGGGAAAAGCGCTTTTTGCCGATTGTACCGCTTCGTTAACATCATCCTTCGATGATCGCGGAAAAATCCCGATTATTTCTTCAATATTTGACGGATTGATATTCTCAAATGTATTACCCGATATGGAATCGCGCCATAATCCGCCTATATAATTTTGAAACCGCTGTGCCATTATGCA
>CAYVGJ010000020.1:0-13206 GCA_964451165.1 uncultured bacterium | reverse complement strand
ACATTAGCTCCGGCCGACAAAAGTGTACGGCAATATTGTGAACCGAGTTGGCCCGCCGCTCCAGTAACAATCGCGGTTTTGCCATTTAGCCCAAATAAATTATCAATAAAACTTCCCATTTTTCGCCTTTATAATAAGATCACACAGCTCACGTACAGCACCGTGACCCCCGCAGTTTGTTGTAATATATTTAACTTCCGGTTTAACATCATTATGGGCATCGCAAACACATACCGGAAACCCCACTTTTCTTATACATTCAAGATCATTTGTATCATTACCCATGTAAGAGATTTCATCCAATGTTATACCGTGTTTTCCGGCTTGTTCCATAAGAACCTCAAATTTGTTTGATATTCCCTGGAAACATGGAATCTCCAATTTGTTACATCTGGCGGAAACTACTGGATTTTGTTCTGTGGATATAACGATTACATGTATACCGAGTTTTTTTATGTACGATATTCCCAACCCGTCGCTACGGTTGCATATAACGGATTCCGTTCCGTCCTGTGAAACAATCACTTTGTTGTCGGTGAAAACTCCGTCGAAATCAAAAGCAACCATCCGTATATTATTCAGCTGAGAATACAAGCCTTTGTTTGCGCTCTCCATTATTTAACTCACTATCTATGGATATAGGTTCTTCTGATTCAATGTGGTCAAGAAGGATTCGGTCCTCAAAATCAAGAGAAACTTTTAATTTCTTGCCGATTATTTTATTAAAATAATAAGGGGCTAAACCATCGCCGGGCGATTTAAGCACAATATCGTTATCCGACAAAACATGTCCCGCGGGAAGCGATTTGGCAGCATAAATACTTTTACCCATTTTCTTGCGCGCATCCATCTCATATTGATTTAGCTTTTTTGCCCCGTCACCAAGAGCCACTTTTACCCGTTCCAAATCCCTTATTTGTTTTTTAAGCCCAATGGGTTCGAGAGAAAACTTGTGATCCGTTCCTTTCGACGCGTGATTGAGTGTAAAATGCTTCTCAATTACTCTCGCGCCCAGCATATAAGATATTACCGCCGCAAGTATGCCGTTATCATGGCCCGAATAACCTATTACAACTTCGGGAAACTCATCTTTCAGGGTTTTAACAAAATTAAGATTAAGCGTCTCATAATCCGCTGGATACATACATACGCAGTGCAACAGGCATAATTTATCGTGATATTTCAAAACAGTATTGTATGCCATCCTGATTTCATCAATATTTGATGCGCCGGTAGACAAAAATATCGGTTTATTGAATTTGGCCGCGTACTCCAAGAGAGGCAAATTAGTAAGGTCGCCGGAAGCGAATTTGAATGACGTAATTCCCAGATCATTGAGAAAATCCACGCTGTTAAAATCAAAAGCCGTGCACATAAACTCAAGATCCAATGATTCGGCATAACGTTTCAACTGTACATATTCCTGATAACCAAATTCAAGAAATTCCCTGTGTTCGCCATACGTTGTTCCAAAACTGTTCTCGTTTTCGTATGGCTTATTATAGAGTTCAGAAGTGTAAAGATTTTTGTTATCACGTTTCTGGAACTTAACCGCATTAACTCCGCATTCGGCGGCGGTTTTTATCATTTTCATCGCTGTTTCAATATTTCCCTGGTGATTGTGACCTATCTCCGCAATCATATAACACGGCGTATCATCTGATATTACACTTTTACCGAATTTTAAAGTAATCATAATTTTTGCTCATTTGTCATAGTTTTCAAACCGCAACTGTCAAATAAACCCTTTACTTTTAATCGATGAAATTCAGAAAACAATTTTTTTTTATTATAATTATCTTTCTGTCAAAAGCAAGAAAAAATATGTTTGTTTTTTTATATATTAGACTGAATTATTCAAAAACAGCTTTTAATGAGGATTTTTGAATCTCTCTCATGTTAGATGTTAAATTCAATAAGAATTTTTTTGACTGGAATAGAAATAATTGACATACAATATATTAAGTTTTATATAGCGAGATTACCCCATAACATTCTTGAAAAGATAACCGATACGAATGATAATGGTTATAATAAAATAAAAAAGCTTTTTCTTTTTGAAAAAAGAAACAAAAACTTTTTCTCCGGATGCTTCGCATCCTGTTTTTATATGCGTTTTTTTATATGAATACCGGAATCAGGCATGATGGCGCAATATATCTTTGAGTTTGCGGTAATCTGTTTTGCCGTTGCCAAGGAGAGGAATTGAATCGATGGGAATAACTTTTCTTATATTGTGTAACGGGCTTAATCCTGATTGCCTGATGATCCGGTTTGCTTTCTGCCTGTCAACGTGAATCGCACAAAAAAGAACGATTTCAGGGTTTTCCTGATCTGCTGTCGCCTCAACCGCTATCTGCGGTTTTTCGTCGTCGGGCACTGAGAAATAAGGTTGAAGAACAGATTCTATCGCTGGAAGAGATATCATTTCGCTTCCGATTTTTACAAACCGTTTCAGTCGCCCTTTGAAAGTCAAATACCCATCCTGTGATTCGCTGACCAAATCTCCTGTTGTGTACCATTTGAAACCATCTAACTCAATAAAAGGCGATTCGCCACCGTAATTCAAATAACCGGAAAAAACCGAAGGGCCGCGCACTATAAGCAACCCGTTCTGATTGAACCCCGCTTTCTCGCCTGATTCAGGATCAATCAACGCGTACCGGTAAAACCCAAGCACCCTGCCGATTGTACCGGCTCGCGGAGCATCGGGCGGGTTAACGGAAATTATCGGGGAACATTCCGTTACTCCGTATCCTTCGAGCACAGTCAGGTTCGGGCTGATCTCCGCTAACCTACGGTAAACATGATCCGGGCATTTCTCCGCCCCGGTTACCGCCAACCTTAACGATTTTAGCTGAATATAATCCGCCGCGCGTAGTATTCCGTTTAGAAAAGTAGGTGTTCCAAGAAGAATAGATGTGTGGTAACCATCTATTACACGCGCTATGTGTGCCGATTCAGTCGGGTTAGAGTGATAAACCACACGTATACCGATAACCGCCGGAAGAATAACCGTTACCGTCAACCCGAAAGAATGAAACGCGGGAAGTATTCCAACTAAACTGTCATTTTCTTTCAACTCAATAAACCCGGTTATATCCCTTATGTTTGATAAAATGTTTTTATGAGTCAGCGCAACCGCTTTAGGCAATGTTTCCGAACCGCTTGTAAAAAGAACAACCGCATTTTTCGCCGGTTTTACATTTAAAATATGTTTCCAACCGATATGACTTTTCAGGAACCCGTTTAATTTTGCGCCAAAGGTAATTTTGCCTTTTACATCTTCCAGATATACGAATTTCCCCTTGATTTCCTCAAGTGAAATTCCCTGGTTTTCCACACGGGATACCATAACCTTTGATGTGATTACTTTATTGACACCAAGAATATTAAGCGACTGGTTCACTGTTCGCGGCCCTGTTGTCCAGTTGACCATAACCGGAGTTTTGCCCGAAAACAACACAGCGTAATATAAAACTGACGCCATAACCGATGCGGGCATCATTATGCCTACATATTCGCCGTCCATCGTTTCGATAAACGGTTTTATGATAAGGATATACCGTATAACTTCGCGATACGTTTTTTCCCCGCTCAACTGATCCGCGAAAATCACCTGCGATAACCGCGACGACGCTTTCTTTATGAACACTTCGGTTAATGTTTCTCCATCACAAGCGAAAGCTTTACCTTTCTTTTTCGATCTGAACCATTTCCGGCGTGGCGGTGTAAATTCTATTTCCCCAGCGGAAATGCCCCTGCCCATGGCGGCAATAAATACATCGTTTACGGTTATTAGGGTTTCGGGTGAACTTATGCTGAATCCGAACTCATCTTTCAGCCATACTACAAGCTCGGACATGTTCAGGCTGTCCATTCCAAGATCATAATTGAGTATAGAATCGGGCTGGATATCTTCTACCTCGCTGATTTCTTTGAGTTTATCCATCACTATTTTTTTTGTCGATGTGGGGATTTGTGAGGTATCTTCTTTTATACCGTGCAGTTTCGGTTCCGGGAGATCCCGAGCGGATCCTTTTTCCCAAAATAAATACGGCACAAATCTATTTTGCCATGCGTTATCATTATAATAATTTTCCAGGTATAAATTTATCTTCATTCGCCCTTTATCTCTGGGAAAATCGGAATGTTCTGTAAACTCATATTCTATTTTCCTGCACGGCGTAAAAAATATGGCGTTGAGTAAAATGAATTTCAGCCCGCGAAGAAGGCTTTTGCCAACCTGCGGCGGATTGCCGTTGAAAGCGAAACTGAAACTGCTTCCCCACAATCCGTTCTGGCGGACAATCACAACGCGCGTATCCGGAACGAATTTGAGTATGGTTTCCACACCGCTTGACGCTCCTATTTTCTCAAACCGCGACCTCTTTATATGGCCGGCGGGGTAAAGAAGGATATTCGAGCCGTTTTTCAACAAATGAGCTATATCCTCAAGAATCTTTTTCCTGTCACCGGCATATTCCAACCCGCGTTTTTCGAGATTAGGTATTGTTTTCACACCGAAAAATTCAGACAACCAGCGTATTACCGGGCGGTCTATCTGGAGTTCATCCGCTATGGCTACCGGTGCGAAATCTTTATATAAAATTGTCATCATGATTACAGGATCAATCAGCGCGGGATGGTTTGGCAGAAAAAGAATACCCGATTTCCCTTTTTGTTTTATTTCTTTGAGACCGTCAATACATTTTTTGTAACGCAGCCATATAAGAAACTTCGCCGCAAATATTAATATCGCGCCCAATAAGTTGGGATGTTCAATTTTGTAATTGATATTCTTTATTTTCATTTTCAGTCTGTTTTTTTACCTGCTAAAAATTTTTTTATAAATATAGAGTAAATCATCATCAGTAAAAATATCACAAAGAAACTCTGCGATGGTTTTAGAGACAATTTCACAAAGATCCAGTAAACCGGCCCTGAAAGCATAACACCGCCCATTCCGGCGAAATTTGAGGCGCCGAGAATGTTTCCTTTCCTGTCGGCCTTGGGGCGGATCTGAATAAATGAAACAACGGGAATAAGATATATACCGCCCGCAATTCCTATCGCGCCAAAAACAGCGACAAGAACCACTAACCTCACGGGTAAAATGGATATATACAAATCAGGCATAAGCGGGACAAAAAACACCGATAAACACATAAAAGCCATTGCCAGCGAAGCCGGAATAATAACCGTATACCATTGCCTCTCTTTAATTGTTTTGGCGCAAATGAGCGCTCCGGCCGAAACTCCGAACATCAAAGCAACAACCATCAGGCTTGTGGAGGTATTGCTATAACCGAGCTGAGTTTTGCCAATCTCATTTATAATCAGCACCATAAGCGATCCGATAAACCAAATGAACGTGTTTGCCCAGACAGCGATACTCAGGAGAGCATCTTCTCTCATTTTATATAGATACTCCAGAGCGTTTATCGGGCCGAGAATAGGAAATTTCTGGCCATTGGATGAAGGCCCTTTGCTTTTTACCCCGAAACTGAATATGAATCCAAGTACCGCTACCAGAAACATAACAATACATACCATCGTCTGTCCGATTTTTTCGGCGGGTATCCGGTTCAGGTATCCGGCAGCAAACGATGGAACTTTAATATCCATAATAATCCCGGCGAACCCGACTCCCGCGAAAATTGATGCGGTAACCACGAGTTTCAGTATGCTGTTGACATACATCACATACGATTCGGTGAATATTTCGGGGATACTCCCGTTTAAGGCAGGGCTGAAAATCGACGATTGCGCTCCCATTATGCCCACCATAGTAAATATAAGTATCCATGAACCGCTATAGAGGGTATCGGTTTTTTCAAGCATAAGCAGGCCTGCTATCCCGAAACAAACCGCCACAACCTCCAGCGCTTTCGAGGCGATAACCACATTGCGTTTGGCAAACCTGTCTGCACACCATCCGGATGCGGAAGTCAGAAAAAGGTATGGCAGTGTGAATATTATGGTAATCAGCGCCTGAGCGTCTTTTAAACCGGCGCCCAGAGCAAGAAGCATGGCAGATTGTTTGAAAAAGTTGTCGTTAAATACTCCGAACATATAAGTTAAAGTCATTGGAGCGAAATGTTGTTTCGGTGTTATGTTTTTATCTTTGAGCATATTTTTCCCCGATGGTTTTCTGGTTATGTTTCAATATTGGAAAAGCAAGATACGAAGCATCCTTACAAAAAGTTTTTGGCAATATAAAAAAACTACCTCCAAGAAAACATATTAGAGATACAATAGTAATCCAGACAATAGAAAAAGAGAGGTAGCCATAAATAAATCATATTACATCGGTATTGATCAGTACAAGAACTATTCTTTTGTTCCGGTTATGAACAATTCCGGCTCAATATCTAACATAAACCGTATTGAAAACTTTGAAAAAGAAACATACTAATATTTCGAAAAATGGGGCGCAAATTACAAATAATTATTGAAACGGTATATAATTTTGGTATTGAGGCCTCTGTATAACATAAATTAAGTTTAATAATATGAAATTTAATGAGTGATTGTTATTTTTGAATTACTTAATAACACAATCTGTCATTCCTTCTTTTTTTCCGTTATTCACGCGAAGGCAGGAATCAAGGAGCGTATCTAAGTTGTATGTCTATAAGATATATTGGTACTAAATATATTATATGAAAAAATTTGTTTCATTTTATTATCTATTTCTCGGCAATGACATGTGATTCAATAATAGTTACGCGGAAGCCTCAATACATTTCGCTGTATTTAGGAACAAAAAAGGGCAGGCATTTATCTGCCCGCCCTTTTTTAAAATCAAACTACAGAATCTCAGTTAGTAACCATTTCATAAGCGATTTTGGTCGAATATTTACCGGAAACATCCTGACCCGCTGTGTTTATAGGAAGCAGAATCTGAATTCTGTTGGCGAAATTGAATTCACCGGCTGCAACAAATTTTGCGTATGTTTGTTCACCAGATGTCATAGCGGCATATCCGCCAATCTCATTTATGAACCATTTCAGTGTAGCTGTATCTGACCATCCAATATTGGTACCAATTGGATCGACTGAGCGGGAGCCTGCGAAAGCTTCGTTACGATATTTAAATAGAATTTTTTTGGTAGTATCGATTTCATGGCGAAGACCGTCGCAATCCGGACCGATTATATTGTTTTCAGTATACGTATAGATTGTCCAGTTTGTGGCTGTACCGGCAGATACTTTCATATATGCCTGGCCCGCGATATATACCGCGTCGCAATCAGCTTCTGTAGCCGGGAACATCTTGCCGGTTGTAGTAAGTTCGATAGCCGTGATAGGAGCGGTACTTGCATCGGTAGCGTACAGTTCAAAGAAAGCTGTACCGAAAGAACCTGTTACGGTAATTTCTCTGTCCGGAGCGGCTGATACGTTTTTAACCATCAATGATACTACTGCTACTGCCATGATTAGTGCTAATTTTTTCATTTGTTTTTTCTCCCTTTTTGGTACGTTTAGTTTTTTAAGACAACTTTGCCCCTCAATTTCAGTTTGTCTTTTTACGCCCTCCTTTCTTAATTTTTATGAAGTTTTCCGTAACAAATAAATTTAAGTTTTTCAACGCGATTAACAGCGTTATTTAAGGAAAACTCATTCCGTTACAAGTTTATACATTCTTTTTCCTACATCCGCCGACGATTTTCCCGCCATGTCCGGGTCAACTCCCCGGTCAGTCCATGATTTTGTGCCGTCGGGATTGGTTATTATATCAAACAGAGCATTTCCGTCAACCTGATCCCAGTTAGAACCGGGAACATTGTCCCTCCAATATAGTCGGAACTTTTGGGCAGATCCTGTAGTCCATGTCAACTTTATATAATTTTCCAGAGTACGCGTGATGGATATTATACGGGGTTCCGCTTTCGATACACTCGGAAACGCGAGGAAAATCTGCCAGTCGCTACCGTTCCACCCGCGCCATACGATATAATCGCGCCCGTTTAGCTGTGGTGATATATCGTCGTATTCATTATAAGTTATCTGGTTTACTTTAATCCCGTCATAGAAAAATATTTCGTAATCATGTCCGTCCCAACCCGACCAGACAATATGCCCGAGATCATTAACGCGCGCATGCGTATCGTCATATATATTGTTTGTGATCTGTTTTCGCAACCCGTTTTTGTAAAGAAATATTTCCAGATCGGACCCGTCTGATCCAGTCCAGACAACAGCGCAATTATTGTTTATCTGCGGTTCAAGGTCGTCGTAAGCGTTATCGGATAATTGAGTTATGTGAGAACCTTCGTTATCGTATGTATACAAAAATATCTCTTTGTCAGATCCGTCGAATCCTTCCCAGACGGCAAACCCGCTGTTGTTTATCTGCGGATTAGTATCGTCGGTAGAATTATCGGTTATCTTGTTTATTATATTAACCCCATCATTGGAACCTTCGTATAAATAAATTTCACGGTCGATACCATCACTTCCCGACCATACGACGTATCCGCCGTTGCTGATTTGGGCCTGCGAATCGTCGAAATCATTTTCGGTAAGCTGAACCGTTTG
Source organism: uncultured bacterium (assembly GCA_964451165.1). Classification (GTDB taxonomy): domain Bacteria; phylum Auribacterota; class Auribacteria; order Auribacterales; family Auribacteraceae; genus CAYVGJ01. Next base: position 4,662 of record CAYVGJ010000020.1, on the reverse strand, counting down.
AACAGGCGCATTTTTGCGTGCTTCGCGTATGTAAATTTCGTTATCCGTGCCGTCGAATCCAACCCATATAATGGACCCGTCAATATTTATCCCCGGATCGATATCGTCGCAATCGTTTTCGGTAAGCTGTTGTGTTTCCGATCCGTTATAAGAATAGATTTCGTAATCGGAACCTGTTTGAGGGAGCTGGTCGTAACCGTCTCTGGCATACCATACTACATATCCTTTATCATTTATTCTCGGAGAATAAGCATAGTACATCGAGTCGGTTAAATTTGTGGTTGTGGAAAAATTATATAAATATATATCACTCGATATATAAACCGTATTGAGCACAAAATCGCCTGACCACACAACATAACCGCTGTTGTTTATCTGCGGGTCGCCGACATTAAAATACGATAGACGTGAAATAAGGAACATATTTGTTACCTGAACCGGAGCAGACAAAACCCACTCGCCCTCGCCGGTTGAGTCGGAAGCCTTGACTCTAAACCGGTAGGTTTCCCCATTAGCTTCAGGTATATCCGATGCAGAAAACCAGGTAAAACTCAAACCGGTACCCGGTGCGATCTGATCGGTACCGGTTACGGTAGCGTCGGTCCAAACCTGTCCTAATATACCGCCTTTAACCTGAACCCTAAGGTCACATAAATCTCCGTTAAGATCCATAAGGTCGAATTTTACCTCGATATTCCCGGAATACCCCTGCGGCACAACATTCGACACTACAGGCAACACGTTTGCCGCCTGCAACGTTATGCTCACTGCCAGCTCTTTCTTCAGTGTATTCGCATCAACGCCAATCGTAATTATACCCGTAAAAAAAATAAGCGCTGACAAAAGCATGCACACTCTTCGCATAATAGTCATAGCCGCTACTTATGGTTTCTTAGAGCTTCGAGAATCATCGAGCCCATTCCTTTCCCCCCCCTCAGAGCCTTAATCAGATACGATAAGAATATTCTTAAACAATAATATTATATCGTAAAAAACGGAAATATTCAATATCACTATTCTTGAAGAACGTAAAAAATATTATTGTACGTTCGCTCTTAAAGGTTTATATATGTCATTATCAGCATATGTTTTTCATTCAATATTTTATTATATAATATTATTATTTACTATAATTATTAATAAATTATTATAATTATAAACAATTCTTTTTCCCAAATATTTCAATTTTTCTTTTTTTAATACACTAAAAAATACTTTCTTCATTACCCCGAATTAAAAAAAAGATATAATCCATATGGATATTATATCGGGGCTGATATCTAACCGATATTCATGCAGTAACCTTATTTATTGATATTTTTCGGAAAGAAAAGCAAAATATGAGGCAAATGATCAGCGTTGCGGGCGAGAAAGTCGGACCGGAGTTCAGGATCAATACATATACAACAAACAGCCAATGGCTTCAGGCGCTGGCATATGACGGCAACAATTTTCTGGTTACATGGGCAAGTTTCGGACAGGATGGAAGCTCGTACGGAATATAGGCGATTTCATATCCGCATCTGTGCCCGAACCGGCGTTGCTCATCCTTCTTGGATACAGTGTTTTATTTCTCAAACGCAGGTTCGCATCAAGAAAAAAAATTTTTATCAATCGCGAAATAAATTGGATACAGGGTATCGGTTTTCCAATCCTTTTTTTGTTTAATCTTTTTTATTATATATAAGGCGATGCCTTTTTAATGTTTTATCATAATTTATTTATAAAAAGGATATTATATATTATGTTTTTTATCAGCAGACATTATAATTTTTGCAAATACTTATCAGGTATGTTATATTATGTATATATTGTTTATTAAATCATAAATTCATAAAGGGAATCTTATTATGAAATCAATAAGAATGACGGTGATATTGTGTTTATTTTGTTCGGCTCTGGTATTAAGCTCAGCAAACGGTTCGGAGTTTCAAATAAACACATACACAACACACAACCAGTCGTATTCATCAATCGCATATGACGGTACCAATTATATGGTTACATGGAATAGTTATGGACAAGACGGTAACTCTGACGGAATATACGGGCAGTTGGTTGACACATCCGGTGAGAAAATCGGATCGGAATTCAGAATCAATACATATACATCAAGTAACCAGTCGAATCCATCGCTCGCCTTTGACGGCACAAACTATTTAGTTACATGGAATAGTTTCAAACAAGACAGTAGTTTGTATGGAATATACGGACAGTTGATCAACACTTCAGGCTCAAAAGTCGGATCGGAGTTTCGGATTAACACATATACGACAGATACTCAATACGAGCCATTACTCGCGTTTGACGGCAATAATTATCTGGTTACCTGGAATAGTTATGGACAAGACGGTAACTATGACGGAATATACGGGCAATTGATTAGCAAAGCAGGCGCGAAAACCGGGTCGGAATTCAGAATCAATACATATACAACAAGTAGCCAAAGTATTCCGTCGATCACTTTTGGCGGCAATAATTATTTAGTCACCTGGCAAAGTAACGAACAAGATAGTAATGGGCAAGGAATATACGGGCAGTTGATCAGCGCATCAGGCAATAAAGTAGGATCCGAATTCCGGATCAACACATACACAACAGGCAATCAACAATTCCCCGCACTGGCATATGACGGTACCAATTATTTAGTTACATGGCAGAGCGATGGACAAGATGGAAACTTGTACGGAATATACGGGCAATTAGTCAGCATAACAGGTGAGAAAGTCGGATCGGAGTTCCAGATCAGCACATATACAACGAATAATCAACAATTCTCTGCACTGGCATATGGCGATTCATATTATCTGGTTACATGGCAAAGTACCGGTCAAGATGGAAGCTCAGTAGGAATATACGGGCAGTTTATAAGTATTGCAGGAGCGAAAATCGGATCTGAATTCCTGATAAATACTTATACAACTGATGGTCAACTATATCCGACTCTGGCATATGACGGCAACAATTTTCTGGTTACTTGGGAAAGTTTCGGACAGGATGGCAACATGTACGGAATATACGGCAAGTTCGTAGCAGGCAGTTCGCCATCCAGTCCCGTGCCTGAACCGGCATCGCACATTCTGCTTGGATGCGGCGTTTTATTCCTTAAACGCAGGTTCGTTTCAAGAAAATAAAATTTTTTCTGTTCGCATAGATTGGATTAATGCATAAACGGTAATCAAATTTTTTTTATTGCATACCGTCCAGCCTTTGGTTTTGCTAAAAATATTTTTACGCATTTAAAGCTCATTTTTACCGGCAATATATCCGCTTTCAGTGAATTCCGTGATTTGCAATTATTGATATAATGTGCTATATTATTGGATATGAATATATTATAATTTTACATTAATCTGTGCGGAGAGGATTTATGATGGCGAGGTCACTAAAAACAACAGCGGTTTTGTATTTATTGTGTTCAGCTTTAGCGTTAAGTTCAGCAAATGGATCAGAGTTTCAGATCAATACATATACAACGAATGACCAGAATACTCCTGCTCTGGCATTTGACGGTAATAATTATTTAATTACATGGTACAGTGAAGGACAAGATGGTAGCAATTACGGAATATACGGGCAATTAGTCGGCACTACGGGCGCAAAAGTCGGATCGGAGTTCCAAATCAATTCATATACAGCGAATGCCCAGTATAATCCGACTCTTGCCTATGACGGAACTAATTATTTAGTCACATGGCACAGTGACAAACAAGATGGTAGCAATTACGGAGTATACGGACAGTTGATCAGCGCATCAGGCGCAAAAGTCGGATCTGAATTCCAAATCAACTCATATACAACGAATAACCAGTATTATCCGTCGATTTCGTATGGCGATACCGATTATTTTGTTACCTGGATGAGTGCTACCCAGGATGCAAACACAACCGGAATTTATGGGCAGTTGATCAGTAAAGCAGGTGGAAAAGTTGGATCGGAGTTCCAGATTAACTCATACACAACAGGCACCCAATCACATTCAGCTCTTGCGTTTGATGGTACCAATTATCTGGTTACATGGCAAAGCAACGGACAAGATGGCAATTCTTACGGAATATTCGGCCAGTTGATCAACAATTCAGGCTCTAAAGTCGGATCGGAGTTCCAGATTAATTCATACATAACAAGCAATCAAACATATTCAGCTATCGCGTTTGACGGTACTAATTATCTAATCACATGGAATTCCTACATACAAGACGGCAACCTGTATGGAATATACGCTCAGCTGGTTAACACGGAAGGGATGAAAGTCGGATCGGAGTTTCTAATCAACTCATATACAACAAATGACCAATCATACCCCACTCTTGCGTTTAATGGTACCAGTTATTTAGTTACATGGCAAAGTAACGGGCAGGACGGTGACTTAAACGGAATATACGGGCAATTGATCAGCACAAACGGGGTAAAAGTCGGGTCGGAGTTCCTGATAAATACATACACAACTACCGATCAGTCTTCACCGTCAATTGCTTCTGGCGGCGCTGATTTTCTGGTTGCCTGGCAAAGCGATGGACAGGACAGTGACGGATACGGAATATACGGCAAGTTCGTAGCAGGCAGTTCGCCATCCAATCCAGTACCTGAACCGGCATCGCTCATTCTTCTTGGATGCGGCGTTTTGTTCCTCAAACGCAGGTTCGCTTCCAGCAAATAAAA
>CAYVGJ010000019.1:0-68195 GCA_964451165.1 uncultured bacterium | reverse complement strand
CCGAACCGATCGGTTGAGGTAGCGATGTTGCCCGTCGTGGTTTCGAAATGACGCGTCGTGTAAAGACCGTCTAAACCGCGCTGCGTTTCGTAACTGTTTATCAAGTCACCGTTTGATAATTCATAACTGTATGACGCCATCAACGTGCCCGATTTTGATGTGTCTTTTACCTGACCTTCCCAATCTCCGTCGGTATAGAAATTCGTGACGTTATTCCTCTCATCCCACGCACTGATTAATCTATCGATACTATCATATCCAAACGATGTAACTTTTCCTGTTCTATCAGTAGATGTAGCGATATTGCCACTTGAAGTATCGAATTGGCGGGTAGTAAACCTTCCATCTATTCCTCGTTGAGTTTCAAAACTTCTAATTAAATCACCATTTAGAATTTCGTAACTGTATTTTAACATTAATTCATTATTCTTGTATGAATCTTTTACCTGCCCTTCCCAATCTCCGTCGGTATAGAAATTAGATACAACATTTTTACTATCCCATATACTTACAAGCCTATCGATACTGTTGTAATCGTAAGAAGTTACTTTTCCTGTTCTGTCGGTGGAAGTCAAAATATTTCCTGTTTGCGTATTGAATTGCCTGGTTGTATAACGGCCATCAATTCCTTTTTCAGTTTCATAACTTTTTACCAATCTTCCTTTATCGAGTTCATAACTATATGAAGCTGTCAACTGGCTGTTTTTGAAAATATCTTCTACCTGTCCTTCCCAATCTCCGCCGGTATAGAAATTTGTCACATTGGATTTAGAATCCCAAATACTTACAAGTTTATCCAGTGAATTATAATCATACGATGATACAACACCGCTTCTACTGGTTGTTGTTTCAATGTTTCCGCTATATATGTCAAATTTTCGTGTAGTGAACCGGCCGTCTATTCCTCTTTCTGTTTCGAAACTTCTTAAAACAGCTCCTGACGATAATTCATAACTGAATTTACTTAAAAGCACACCATTTTTCGATGAATCTTTAACCTGGCCTTCCCAATCGCCATCGGTATAGAAATTGGTTACGTTGGATTTTGTATCCCACAAACTACTAAGCTTATTGTCGCCGGTATAGCTAAAGGAAGTAACGTCGCCGTAATTGTCTGTAGCAGTTACAATATTTCCTGACTGAACATCATACGCCCTTGTTGTATAAAGGCCACCGAATCTGTTGGCTGTCTCATAACTTTTTGACAAATTACCGATTGTATCAAGCTCATAACTGAATGAATTAATCAATCCTTGCGAATTAGAAGTATTTTTTACCTGACCTTTCCAGTCACCATCGGTATAGAAATTGGTTACGTTACCTTTATAATCGATTATGCTTGCTAAACTTGTATTGTCATATTTATATGAAGTTACCTGCCCTAAAGCGGATGTTTGTGTTTCCAAATTGTTATTCGACACATCATATTTCCGTGTTGTTAACGCATTATCCTGACGCAGGTTTGTCTCAAAACTTCTTAACACGTTGCCGATTGTATCCAGCTCATAAGAAAATATAAGTTTTATCCCTTTATCATCAGCTACAGAGGATATTTGAGAATTCCAATCACCAGAAGTATAGAAGTTTGTTATATTGTTATCCTCATCAAGTATGCTTGATAAAACATCTTTTGAATCGTAATTATATGTTGAGACATTACCGTTCTTATCGGTTACTTTTTCAATATTGCCATGATCATTAAATTTTCTTGTTGTTATTGCCGAACTGAATCTGCCGTCCGTAGTGTAACTGTAAGCTAAATCTCCCATTGAATCAAGCTGATAACTATACTGCGCAAGCAATAGAGAACCATCATATGACGATTTTACCTGGCCTTCCCAGTCTCCATCGGTATAGAAATTAGTTATTCCGTTCATTGAATCCGCAATACTTGTAAGGATTCCATCGGTATAATTGAATGAAGATACGTTACCGTTTTTATCTGTTGATGTTTGAATATCACCGGTTGCGGTATTGAAACTTCTTGTTTGAACAGCGGATAAATAGTTGCCATCGGTCTCAAAACTTCTGGAAAGATTTCCGAGTGTATCCATCTGATAACTGAAATAAGCTTTTATGCCGGATTTATCCGTGGTTTGCTCTACCTGTCCTTTCCAGTCTCCGGAAGTATAGAATTGTGTTATGGAACCATCGGTTGAAACAATGCTGATTAACTTTTTATCATCATAATAGAACGATGAAACATCACCTTTTTTATCTGTAACAGTTTCGATATTACCATCAATAGGATTAAATTTTCTTGTGGTAACGGTGCCATACTTTAAGCTGGTCTCAAAACTTCTCAGCATATTAGCCAGAGTATCGAACTCATAACTGTATACTGATAAAGGACCTTTGCTATTTGATGTCCTGGATATTTCACCTTTCCAGGAACCTGAAACATAAAACTCCGTAATATTTCCTTTCGCGTCGGATACGCTTTTGAGTTTATTGTTCTCATAATTGTAAGATGAAACCAAACCGTTTTTATCCGTTGAAGTTAATACATTACCGGATACCGTGTCGAATTTTCTTATAGTTATAGCTGAAGAATATTTCCCATCCGTCTCATACGATGACAAGACATTACCCAATGAATCGATATCGTAAGTGAACGAATTGAGTTTACCATCATTATCAAACGTCGCCGAAACATTACCTTTCGCATCACCGGAAGTATAGAATTCAGTAAGATTTCCCTGATCATCTTTTATGCTTGCCATAGTTGAACCATCATAATAAAAACTGCTGACATTACCGTTTTTATCGGTTAAAGTCTCAACATTTCCTGAAACGACATCGAATTTTCTCGTTGAAATTACCTGTGGATACGATCCGTTTGTTTCAAAACTTCTAAGAATATTGCTTAAACTGTCAGTTTCATAAGTATATTTCGACTGAAGTGAATCGTTGTCGTATACCTCCAATACTTGACCCGCATAAATCCCGCTGGTATAGAAATATGTCGCCTGGAACTTTTCATCCGCCACGCTAACTAAAGTATCGTTGTCATTATAGAAGAAACTGCTGATGTTCCCATTCCTATCGGTAGATGTCATAACATTGCCGGTAGCCGCATTGAATTTTCTTGTGGTTATAGCGGCAGGCAATTGACCATCCGTTTCGTAACTCTGGGTAATGTTGCCGAGAGAATCAAAATCATATGAGAAAGCCGATAGAAGACCGGTATTGTCGGAACTTCTAAAAAGCTGTCCTTCAGCAACACCATCGGTATAGAATATAGATAGATTACCTTTCTGGTCGAGAATACTGGCGAGTTTATCATCAGTATAATAGAAAGAAGAAACCTTACCGTTTTTATCTGTTACTGTCTCGACATTGCCCGTTTGCGTATTAAATAAACGTGTTGTTATTACATTTGCATTTTTACCGTCGGTCTCATAACTTTTCAATACATTACCGAGATCATCGATATCATAGGAGTACACAGACAATAACTCACCATTTTTATATTGTTTGGACAACTGTCCTTTTTCCTTTGATGACGTGTAGAATTGAGACATATTTCCTTTATTATCGAAAATACTCGTCAAAACCTGCCCTTCATAGACAAATGTGCTAACAATACCGTTTTTATCTGTCTGGGTAGCAAGATTGCCGCTTTGAATATCAAACTTGCGGGTAGTAATCGCGGAAGTAAATTTTCCATTCGTTTCATAGCTTTCCAGCACATTGCCCAATGTATCCATATTATATGTGTAACTCGCTACAACTCCTTCGTTGTCTCTCATATTTTCTATCTGGCCTTTTACAGCGCCGGAAGTATAAAATTCGGTTATATTGTTCTTGTCGTCTTTAATGCTCGTTATAATCGTATTATCGTAATAATAACTTGATACAGTCCCATTTTTATCTGTTGAGGTTGTTATATTGCCGTTTACTGTATTAAACCTTCGTGTGGTAACGGCAAGCGGAAGTGAAGCATCCGTTTCATAACTTGCTATCAGATTTCCTTTGGAATCCATTTCGTATGAGAATATTGAATTCAACCCCGATATGTCATACAATTTGGCTACCTGCCCTTTGAATGTTCCTGAAGTATAGAATTGCGTAATATTAGACAGCGAATCATGTATACTTGTAAGTACATCGTTATCGTATTCAAACGAAGAAACCTTTCCATTCGGATCCGTCATGGTGGAGACGTTTCCTGATGAAGTATTATATGTTCTTGTAGTTACAGCGGATGTAAAATTCCCATTTGTCTCGTAACTCTTTAAAGTATTGCCTTTGCTGTCGATATCGTAAGAAAACGTATTTAGCAATCCTGTATTATCTGACTGGCTCGAAACCTGTCCTTTTTGGGTTCCTGAAGTATAAAATTCGGTAATGTTTCCTTGTTGATCATAAATGGATTTGAGTAAATTGTCTTCATAACTATAACTTGTTACAACACCGTTTTTATCGGTACTGGTTTTCAAATTACCGTTTGTTCCGTCAAACGCGCGGGTAGTTATAAACTCTGAGAATTGCGCATCCGTTTCAAAACTCTGAGCAACGTTGCCCAACGAATCAAGGGTGTATGTATAAGTTGCGAGCAAACCTGTCGAATTCGATCTTTTCTGTACCTGTCCTTTATAATCACCGGAAGTATAAAAATCAGTAACATTATTTTTATCGTCATATACACTAACTAAAATTGTTCCTTCAAAATGATAACTGCTTACCACACCATTTTTGTCAGTGGATGTATTCACATTACCAGTCAGAGTATCAAATTTACGTGTTGTAAATGATTGAGCAAAAAGTGCATCCGTCTCATAACTGGCAAGCAAATTCCCTTTTTGCGAATCGAAATCATATGAATATGAAGCAACCAATCCATCTTTATCGGATTTACTGTTAACCTGTCCTTCTGGCGAACCTGAAGTGTAAAAGTTAGTTATGTTGTTTTGCGAATCTGCGACGCTCTTGAGTTTTAAAGTATCGTTGTCATAATAATAAGTCGATACAACACCGTTCTTATCGGTAGAAGTTCTTATATTTCCCGATACACTGTCGAATTCTCTTTCAGTTATGGCGAGATTATAAACGCCATCCGTTTCATAGCTACGGCTCACTTCACCGATACTATCAAAACTATAAGTGAATGAAGATAAAAGACCGGTTGAATCCGATCTGTTTAAAATCTGCCCCTTGGCATTGCCATCAGTATACATATTTGTCGTAATACCATTATCAGCAACTATTTTTTCCAACACATCTGAAGAAGTATAATAAAATGAAGATACAGCTCCGTTTTTATCAGTTAATGTTTCCACAAACCCTTTCTCGACATTAAATTTTCTTGTAGTAAACGCTGATGAATAATCAGAAGCTGTTTCATAACTTTTAAGCACATTTCCCGAGTTATCGAAATCATAACTGAAAGTGGAAACAAGTCCGTTTGAATCTGATTGAGCGCAAACCTGACCTTTCTCCAATCCGGATGTATAAAATTGAGTTATATTATTTTTACTATCCGCAACACTGGTCAACATATTTCCGCTATAATAATAACTGCTGACCACACCTCGCGGTGAAGTTGAGGTTACCAAATTACTGAAATCATTAAACAATCTGGTAGTAACAGCATCAGGAAACTTAGCGTTTGTCTCGAAACTTCTCTCCAAATTTCCCAAAGTATCGAATTCATAACTATAAAACGCCGCGTCTTCACCATTAGATACGGTCTTAATAACTTGCCGTGCGTTAACCCCTTCTACATAAAAATAAGTTATGTTGCCTGATGAATCGGATGAACTTTCTATCTCACTGTTGGGAGTATAATGAAAACTTGTTACTTTTCCGCTTTTTGAAGTTACGGTTTCGATATTTCCGTTTTCATCAAACATTCTTGTTGTTACAGCTGATGCAAACCCCGCTTCGGTTTCATAAGAATGAAGAAGATTGCCTGATGTATCGAAATCGTAAGAGTATAGAGAATTTAAACCTCCGGAATCACTTGAACTCAATAGCTGACCGATATTAACGCCATCTACATAAAAATTATTCACATTGCCAAGATTATCAGCGGTACTCGCAAGCCGATTGTAAGTATCATAATTAAATGTTGTTATATTGCCATTCTGATCTGTCATTGAAGAAATGTTACCAAGATCTGTATTAAATGATCTTGTAACTTTATATCCAGGATAATACCCATCTTTCGGGCCATCGCTTTCGATTGATTTTATAAGGTTGCCGAAAGAATCATATTCATACCCAAAATTCCTTATTACCGTGCCGCCTTCGTCCTCAATTCTGCTTGTCTGGCCTTTAGCGTCTCCTTCAGTATAGTAATAATTAACCCTGTTAGGGTTAACAAGATCGCTTGATTTATAAAATACCGATTTCACAAGATCGTTTAATTCATTGTAGCTATATTTTGTAACGTTGCCGTTTTGATCTGTATACGACTCAAGATAATTTTTATCAACATTATATTTTCTTGTGGCAATCGCTCCGGGGAAATTACCATTGGTTTCAAAACTCCTGACTATATTTCCCAAAGAATCCAGTTCGTAACCATAATTAATTACGAATCCATTTTGATTTACAGATATAACCCTGCCCTTATCATCAAAATTTCTTGTTGTTTTCGCACCGGGATACAGTGGCATAGTTTCTTCAATGCTCGACAACCTTCCTTCGTTATCCAGAACATTATTATACTGATATACAAAACCGCTCCTGTTGGTCAACGACACGACCTGTCCGTTTGTATTGTACTCCCTGTTTATAACAGAACCGGCATATTTTGATGACGTCTCGATTGAACGAATATTGTTTCCGACAGAATCTTTTACATAATCAAATGATGTTATCGTACCATCTTCCTCAGTCAGAGTAATAAGGTCATTATGTATATCAAATGTTCGGACCGACTGGAGTTTCTCTGGCGTACCATTTGTATACGAGTAATATTCAGAATACTGCGCTTTAACGGTGAACGGAACTTTTGCGGCAATCTGATCTTTCTGGGTAATATAACTTGTTTTATGTCCCTCAGCATAATCATCCTGGCTGAATTCCGTAATTTTGTCTAAAACAGTAAAAGATCCTGCTGGATCCGTAACACCTATATTATTTACTTTTTTATAACTATATTCAAGCCAACGTGCCGGATTGCCCCCAGAGTCATAAACACTCACCCTGTAAACTTTTCCGTCGAGAAACTGCAAAGTCCTCAAAATTTCTCCTGAAGCCCCCTGATACCTTACTTGCGCCGATTGAATAACTCCTCCGGAATATATGATATCGGTTACATACTCATCGCCAGCGACAATATGATCTATTTCACCACTATCCGGATCGTAATATATTGTTCTTAAAAGATCGCCGCCTGTTTTATCGCTTTTTAATTTTTTAACTTCAACCTGACTTAGATTATCGTTTGTATCATAAGAATACTGCCAAACTTCTCCATTAACATAATCAACAACACCGGTAATTCTACCAGGAGTCAAATCGGCATAAGTGATTTCTCGCAATAAAATTGTTCCCGGCTGGCCAGCCGCATCAACATTATAAATACAATGTACAAGATTAACTCCATTGTTTCTGGAAGTTATATAACCGTAAGACTCATTTTCAAAACCATAAGCCGGCATTCCCTGGAAGAAATCCGATTCTTTATAAGGATGAGACATGGAAGTACCGATTATGTTTTCTTTCGAGTCTTTTACATATGAAAAATGTGTTATCATTCCATTACTGTCCACAATAGCGGTTACATCGCCTCTGCTATCATATCTGCGGGTAGTAATCAGCGTATAATTCTGCCCGATTTCCTTTTGGATTAACGCTCTCAATTCACCGAAAGGATCTATTTCATATTGGAATTGCAGATTCTTTCTGACAGCGTTATTTTCCCCTAAAGTCTGTTCGCTTGTAACTCTTCCTTCTTTATCTATCTGGCGAACAATCTTTAATGAAGGATACCTCGAATCCGTTTCATTGTAACCGCGCTTAAATCCTTTTTCATCAAATACCATTTCGTAATTTTTCACTACAGCGTTTTTATCTGTAGTACCGATAATATTTTTCTCAACATCGAATTTGCGGACAAGAATACCCATATTATTGCCGTCAAACGAAGTAGCTGTCTCGTAACTCTTAAACAGATTTCCAAGAGAATCAAATTCGTATGTATATTTGTAAACATTACCGTTTCTGTCGGTTAAACTCAATAAACTGCTTGCGTCATCGTAAACACGCGTAATCTCACCGGCTATCGTGCCGCCGCTTTCGTAACGGCCCCTTTCAATAGTCGTATTTCCGATAATTTCATAAGTCGTTATTCTGTCTCCAAGCTTTTCATATATTGCCCGGTAATTTTCGTTATATGCCTTAATTAATTTATAGTTTGGATATTCCGGGCGTGTCTCAGTAGAAATATTTCTATTTGTCCCATCAATATTCATTGTGGAATATGAGAAATTCCTTATTGTCCCGTTCCAGTCGATACTTGTTAATAGCCCTTGCGAAACCAGCTGGTCATCAGTTAATGAGACATCAATTTTCGTCTGGCCTGATATAAGAGTCCTCTTTATCATGAGTTCATTGAACACAAGGTCATTGGCCTGGTTGCCGCTTATATTGCTTCGCTTTTCGATATAATAACTAATGGTATAACTCTTATAATCCTTTACATGGCGATCGGTACTTGAAATCAAACCTGTATTAAGAGTACCATCGTTATCTCTGTCCTCGACAATATTATTATCGAGAATTCCGTTTTGCAATACGTCTTCATTGACATGATGATCCAAAGTACCATTACCGTTTATATCTTCATTAAGTGCAAGATCAAGAGTCCCGTTGCCGTTCAGATCTTCACCCTGATCAAGAATCCCATTGCCGTTTGTGTCTTCGTTTATTGCGGTATCCAGCAATCCGTTGTGATTTAAATCCTCATCAAAATCCACATCGAGATAACCGTTGCCGTTAAGATCTTCCGAATATGGAGCATCTATAATACCGTTTCCATTTAAGTCTTCCGTATAATTGTCATTATAATACTCAAACAATCTGATATTACCATTACGATCGGTTATTGAGGTTAATAATCCTTTTTGATAATCATAAACCCTGATTATATCTGCGCCGGGATATGCCGGTTCACGCTCAACTTCTCTTTTGGTTAATATCTTGTTTGTATTTCCAAGATCCGGTTCATAAGTAAACTCTTTGGTTTTGCCGGAATCAAGATATGTTATCCTGCTTTCAAGACCATCAAGCCGATATTCAACAAGCACACCGTCGCCTAAAACAGAAATAAGATTTCCAAGCCGGTCATAAGTTTTAAGAACTCCATTGGTATCAACAATTGTCTGGTCGATGGAACCATCTATTTTCCTCTTATATTTATAACTCGTTACAACCGCCGATGATCCGGTATAATCAATTTCTTGGATCAGATTACCGTTATCATCCTGGCGAAGGATTTTGTTATTATAATAATGTACCTCCAGAGGAAACTGATTAACCAAAGTATAACCTATCGTAATAGGTTCGCAATTCAGCATCGATACCTTGATTTCGCCCGTCTGGCTCAACGATATTTTTATTCCGCCATCCAAAGTCACGCTTAACCCATAATTGGTGCCTCCGGTTATTCCGCCAAAACCATTTAGATTCAGAAAACCGCCAAGATTGATTACATCATTGCCAACTTTAAGTTTGCCGTCAGCTAATATTTCCAACCGGATAACACTGTTATTAAGATGTAAATTGTAGACGCCGTTGACTTTTTTGACAATCAAATCTTCATGCATCAATTTATACCATTTTTCAGTTCGCGCAACTCCGTTAGCATCCGTATAACTGTCAATAAAGAAATCCGACTTCATGTTAGCGATAACAACAGGAGAACCATCAGCCAGATCAAGAATAAACTGGCCATATTCATCTATTTTGAATTTGGCCACTTCATTGGAGGATAAAACCAGATTTAATTCAGCTCTGGTTTGATCTGCGGGGATAGACAGGAGGGTATCATTAATTTTTACCTGAGTGGGACTGATAAGTTCGATTTTTATGTTATCGTTACCTATAACAACATAAAATAAACCGCCTATATTTTTTGTCTCAAAAGAATCGGTTCTCTGTACAAGACGCGTAGCGGCAATGGCTCCGGCATTGTTATACTCATACTCGTACCACCATGTTGTACCGTTTGGCATAACTTTACGCGTTATAAGCCCGTTGTCATAATATGTCATGGTTATGTTCGCACCAGATACTTCCTTAATCCATTTCAAAGACCATGGTTTCAATACACCATTCCCATCGGTGTCTTCCGTATCGAGTATGCCATTGCCGTTATAATCCTCATTTACGTTTAGATCGAGCTGGTTATTGTTATTTATATCCTCATCAAGATCCGTATCGATTACACCGTTTCCATTCAGGTCTTCTCCGGAATCGAGTATACCGTTGCCATTTGCGTCTTCATTTATCGACCTGTCAAGTACACCATTTCCATTCAGGTCTTCGTTTAAAACCGTATCCAGAATACCGTTCTTATTGAGATCTTCGCCCATAACTCCATCAAAATTCTGATCTTCACCGCCTTCATAATGACGCGTTACGCCCAAACATATTTCGTCATAAGACAAAATTCTGCCGGTACCCGGGTCACGATTATAGATATATTCCGTTTCTATTCCTTCAGCTGTTTTCGAATATATCATCAAATTATATGTATTGTCCCAACGGATTATTTCGCCATCAGACCTTACCGTTTCATTGAATATCTCCTGAGTCCTCGTGCCATTTGCGTAATTGAATTTAGCATATTTATTGGTTTTGTTCTCAAACCATAAACGAATACCTGTTACAAGAGCTTTTCCCTGGGTACTGTTGGAAACTTTGATCAGCTCACCATCATTGTCGTATAAGTAATTCCCATTTGTATCGACACTATAATAGTTTAGTGCGCCTTCATTGTTCCTGTCGTACACAAAATCCGTTTTAATCGCTTTACCGGCTTCACCATATGTTGGTGAAGGGGTATTCAGATCTACAGTCCAGTTAGTAATATCATCCGGTTTGCTGTCAAAATGCATTAAAGTTTGAGTTAACAACCCATCATTCTGCGGATCGGAGACACCAGTGTATGAGAAAACAATCTGGGTAACATATGTGGATAAATTGGGGATGTTGAGGACACTGATATAATCATTGATATCAGTGCTTGGTTTAGGCGGATTGTCATTTGAAAGGATCTCATTCCTGATTGCCTGAGCGTCCTGATCTACCTGTGTATCGGTAGACTGGAACATGGGGTTTTCCCAACCAATTCCGGGAAGAACTCCAGACCCTTGCGGTTGAAAAGGTTGTTCTGTTTGTTCCTGCTGAGACTGAGGCGATTCCGGCACAGCAGTTTCTTCATACTGATAATAAGGCTGCTGATTAGCAGCGTTATCAGCCGCGATCGCTATCATCGCACGATCAAGAAGAAAACTTTCGGCCACAACCAGCGACACAATCTTCAGCAAAAACCTTTTTTTGCGTGATGTGTACCACTCCATCATGCTGATTGGTGTAAATTTGTTTGACGAGGGGTTCATAATTTCACTCCCTTGCTGTTGTTGTTATTATTGAAACTATTGTTATAATCTATTTTAAAACAAAAAAAGCCCGCGATTCTCTGCTTCTGCATATAGAATCCCTTTCTATTTTCGCTCATGTCGAAAAAATTTTTCTTCTTTTTTCTCTATATTTTTATATATCAACTAATATTTATTTCGTAATTATTTTGCACAACTATAGATAATTCACTTATAGCATGCCAAAAAAAAATATTCCGCACAGCAAAACAACAAAATCTATAACAATCTACTTTATATATAGTTAAATATAATATATGTCCGCATATTTGTCAATTCGCGCCATTCCAATTACAAACCTTCAAAACACATAACCAATTGTATACCAGAGGATAATTTACAGATTTTTTTTATTTTCATACTTTATAAACAATTTACACGGATTTTTATTACAAAAAAAATTCCTTTTTTAAAATTTTTTTACCTTGAACACAATTTAATAAAATAAATTATTTTTTTTACTTAAAATAGATATTTAATTATCGTCACCATCGCTCTCAATATTCACTTTAAATTTATATTTCAAAAAGATCTTTAATATTAATTCTATATATTGTTTTATATATATTTATATATTTTACAATATATTTATAAGCACCCGAAAAATATTATTGTGCTCGAGAATAATATATAATCATTTATAATAATTTTTTATTTTGATAATTCAGCTGCTCAAGTTATATAATCAGTGAGCCAAAAGAGATAAAATCTTTTGGCGGTATCCAAATGAACATTTATACACATTGTGCACCTAAAAATATACGATTGATAAATAAAAGTAATGATCTTTATACAAGGAGATTTTATGAATATAAAAAAATATATAAGTAGCCAGAAAACCTTATATGACCCCAATTATGAACACGATAGTTGCGGCGTCGGGTTTGTGGCGAACATCTACGGAGAAAAAAGCCATGATATTATTGAAAAAGGCATTCAGGTCCTGATCAACCTTGTACATAGAGGCGCCGTAGGCGGTGATGACAAAACAGGCGACGGAGCAGGTATATTGATTCAGATGCCTCATGAATTTTTCTATAAAGAATTAAATAAATTAAATTTTTCTATTCCTGATTTTGGGTTTTACGGTGCCGGCATGGTATTTTTACCAAATGATGAACCTTTAAGACTAAAAATGCAGAAAATCGTCGAACAATCCGTAGAAGAAAACGGGAAAAAATTTTTATGCTGGCGCGACGTGCCTTTTGATTCAAGCTGTCTTGGCGAAATGGCTTTGTCATCCATGCCGGTAATAAAACAATTCTTTATCGATGGTTGCGGTGAATCAAACGATATTCTTGAAAGAAAATTATATATAATTAGAAAAGTTATCGAGAATAAAGCTCTTGAAGAAAATATTTCCATAGATGATTTTTATGTATGCAGCCTATCCGCACGAACTATAGTTTACAAAGGTATGTTCACCGCACACCAGATAAATGATTATTACATAGATCTAAAGGACCAATCAATGAAAAGCGCTCTTGCGCTTGTTCATCAAAGATTCAGCACAAATACTTTCCCTTCATGGCCTCTGGCTCAACCTTTCCGGTATTTGGCACATAACGGCGAGATAAATACTCTTAAAGGAAACGTCAATCGCATGAAAGCGAGAGAAGCGCAAATGTCATCTCCTTTATTTGGGGATGAATTAAAGAAGCTGTTTCCTATAATAACCCCCGGCGGAAGCGATTCGGCTAATTTTGATAATACTTTTGAACTCCTCGTTATGGGAGGCAGAACACCTGAACATTCCATGATGATGATGGTACCTGAGGCATTCGGCGCTAAATATCACATAAGCCAGGACCTGAAAGCCTTCTTCGAATATCACTGCACATTCATGGAACCATGGGACGGCCCTGCGGCATTGATTTTCACCGACGGAAAAAAAATCGGCGGAGTTCTGGATAGAAACGGTTTGCGACCATCAAGGTACGTCGTAACTAAGAGCGGGTTTGTAGTGATGGCATCTGAAGTCGGCGTTATTGAATTTCCACCAGAAGAAATTTTACAGAAAGGACGTTTAAGCCCGGGAAGAATGTTTCTCGTTGACCTCGAAGAAAAACGCATAGTCAGCGATCCGGAAATAAAGGCCCGTGTATCCAGACATAAACCTTACAGAAGATGGCTTGAAAAAAACAGAATAGAATTAAGAGGGTTATTCGATACACCCCACATTACGGAACCCGATCATAAATTAATACTCAACAGGCAAACTATGTTTGGTTATACAATGGAAGACTTAAACATGATTATCGCTCCAATGGCCGTTAACGGACAAGAACCCGTCGGGTCAATGGGAACTGATACGCCTCTTGCTGTATTATCAGATAAACCACAGCTTCTGTTCGCTTATTTCAGACAGCTTTTCGCTCAGGTTACCAACCCGCCGATCGATCCTTATCGTGAAGCGCTGGTAATGTCATTGATGAGCTATACCGGATGTGAAGGAAATCTCCTTGTGGAATCTCCCCAACATTGCCATCAACTTAAACTGCCGCATCCGATACTTTCAAACGATGATATGCAGAAAATCACAGCCACCGCAAAAAACAGACTGAAATCAGCAACATTACCTATGGTTTTCGATCCGGAAAAAGGATTGGATTCACTTAAAAGTTCCATAGATAACTTGTGCAATCTCGCTGTTGAAAAAATCAATGAGGGATGTTCCCTTCTTATATTGAGCGATAAATCGGCAGATAAAGATAACGCGCCTATTCCAAGTTTACTTGCAGCCTCCGCGTTGCACCAGTTTCTCATAAAAACAGGCAAAAGAACTCAGGCTGGATTAATTATTGAAACCGGTGAAGCCCGCGATGTAATGCACATGGCTTTGCTGGTAGGTTACGGCGCAAACGCTATCAACCCATATCTGGCTATTGAATCAATATGGGATATGATAAAAACAAACAACCTTCCCGCAAACCTTGATTATGAAACAGCAACAGACAATTATATAAACGCTCTCAAAAAAGGGTTGTTGAAAATTTTCTCGAAGATGGGCATATCAACCCTTAGAAGTTATCGCGGCGCAATGATTTTTGAAACTATAGGTTTATCAAAAGAACTCGTTGATGAATATTTTACTGGTACACCCTCACGAATATCCGGAATCGGTATTGATGTAATTACTGAAGAAATAAAACAGCGACACAGCAGATCGTTCCCAAAAACAGGACAGGACCCGAAATTCCTCGATATTGGCGGACAGTATCACTACAGGAACAATCAGGAACGCCATCTATGGACACCGCTTACTATCAGCAAACTCCAACATGCCACGCGAACAGATAACTACAATTTATATAAAGAATACGCGAAACTTATCAATGATCAATCAAAAGGGCTTTGTACTCTGCGGGGCCTATTTAAATTCAAAAACGCGAAACCTGTTCCAATTGAAAAAGTCGAACCGGTTGAATCCATTATAAAAAGATTTGTTACAGGCGCAATGTCATTCGGTTCGATAAGCAAAGAAGCGCATGAATCTCTCGCGATAGCCATGAACAGAATCGGCGGGAAAAGCAATACCGGCGAAGGCGGTGAAGATGAGAAAAGGTTCAAACCACTTCCAAACGGCGACTCGATGCGAAGTTCGATAAAACAGATCGCTTCAGCCAGATTCGGAGTAACGGCAAATTACCTCGTGAATTCCGACGAAATGCAGATTAAAATCGCACAGGGAGCAAAACCCGGTGAAGGCGGACAATTACCCGGACACAAAGTGGATGAAATTATCGCAAAAACAAGGCATTCCACACCGGGCGTAACATTGATTTCACCTCCACCTCACCATGATATTTATTCGATCGAGGATCTTGCACAGCTCATCTTCGATCTGAAAAATGTCAATCCGCATGCAAGGGTATCGGTAAAACTTGTAGCCGAAGTTGGTGTAGGAACTATCGCTGCAGGTGTAGCTAAAGGCAAAGCTGATATGATCTTAATCAGCGGGCATGACGGCGGAACAGGAGCTTCGCCCCTTTCCTCAATCAAATATGCCGGTATTCCATGGGAACTTGGCCTTGCCGAAACACAGCAGATCCTTGTGCTTAATGGATTAAGAGACAGAGTAAGGCTTCAGGCCGACGGACAAATGAAAACCGGAAGAGATATCGCCATAGCCGCACTTCTTGGCGCGGAAGAATTCGGTTTCTCTACCGCCGCTCTGGTTACACTCGGATGTGTAATGATGCGCAAATGCCATCTGAATACATGCCCTGTCGGTATTGCAACACAGGATCCCGAGTTGCGCAACAATTTCTCCGGTAAACCGGAATATGTCGTTAACCTGATGAAATTTATCGCGCAGGAACTTAGAGAATATATGGCTGAACTCGGATTCGAATCTGTAAACGATATGATCGGACGAGCGGATATGCTTGAAGTATCGGAGGCTATAAATCACTGGAAGACAAAAGGTCTTGATTTCAGCGCCATCTTAACTACTGTAAAATCACCTAAAAACAACTCTTTAAGATGCATTAAATCACAAGACCATAAACTCGATCAGGTGCTGGATCAGCAATTAATTGAAAATTGTATGCCGGCATTGGAAAATAAAGTGCCTGTAAGGTTTTCTATACCGATAAAAAATTCCAATAGAACGGTTGGAGCAATGCTCAGCGGGGAAATCACAAGAAGATATGGTTCCGAAGGGCTCGAGCGCGATACAATTCATATTAATTTCAAAGGTTCCGCGGGTCAGAGTTTCGCGGCGTTCGCCTGTAAAGGAATGACTCTGGAAATTGAAGGTGACTCTAATGATTATCTGGGAAAAGGATTATCCGGCGGGCGTATAATTGTTTACCCACCAAAAGGATCATCTTTTCCTTCGGAAAAAAATATCATTATCGGCAACACCGTCCTCTATGGCGCGACAAGCGGTGAACTTTATGCCGCAGGTACGTCAGGAGAGCGGTTCGCCGTTAGGAACAGCGGAGCTATCGCTGTAGTCGAGGGTGTAGGCGATCATGGATGTGAGTATATGACTGGCGGAACAGTTGTTATTCTTGGGGAAACAGGGCGCAACTTCGCGGCAGGCATGAGCGGTGGAATAGCCTATGTACTTGACAAAAGCCAACTTTTTGACACCTTATGCAATCTCGATATGGTGGATATCGAATCTGTTACAGATCCTAAAGACATTAATTTATTAAGAGAATTAATTGAAAAACATGCTACATTTACAGGCAGTGAGTATTCCTCGAAAATTATTGCCAACTGGCAACAGATACTGCCATATTTTGTGAAAGTCATGCCTATAGATTATAAAGCGGCGCTGGCACGATTAGCGCAAGATCAAATGAAAAGTGACGAAACTACAGCTGTTACTGAGGAGGTATATCATAAATAATTATGGGTGATCCTGCTGGTTTCAAAAAATATAAAAGAGAGATGCCGACTAAATATCCGGTGTCTGAACGTATCCAGAACTACAAAGAATTCGTTGACGAGTTTCCTGAAGATAAAATAACAACTCAGGCAACAAGATGCATGGATTGCGGAATACCATTCTGCCACGGTATCGGTTGCCCACTGGGAAACCTTATTCCGAGTTTTAATGAGAAGATTCACATGGGACACTGGGAAGAAGCACTGGATATTCTGCATTCAACAAATAATTTCCCGGAATTTACAGGACGGGTCTGCCCGGCACCTTGCGAAAAATCGTGCACACTATCTATAAACAATGATCCCGTTACGATAGAACAGATTGAGCTTATGATAGTAGAACGCGGTTTTAAAGAAGGATGGATAAAACCTGTATTTCCGAAAATAAAAACCAGAAAAAAAATCGCCATTATCGGATCAGGTCCGGCTGGACTTGCCGCCGCACAACAGTTATGCAGAGTCGGACACAAAGTTGCCGTTTTTGAAAAAGACGACCGGATCGGAGGTATATTGCGATATGGCATTCCTGATTTTAAACTTGAAAAATGGATTATCGACCGAAGAATAGACCAGATGAAAGCCGAAGGAGTGGTTTTTGAAACCGGTGTAAATGTCGGCGAAGATATTTCGGCAAAATACATGAAAAAATCTTTCGATGTCATCTGTATTACCATGGGAGCACGAAAACCACGTGAATTGAATATAGAAGGAAGAGAACTATCCGGTGTACATTTTGCCATGGACTTTCTTACACAAATGAATCGAATAAACGCCGGAGATATGATACCGCCTGAAGATATCATATCCGCAAAAGACAAAATAGTCGCGGTTATCGGCGGAGGCGATACAGGATCTGATTGTGTCGGCACGTCTATCAGGCAAGGAGCCAAAAAGGTATATCAATTTGAGATTATGCCCAAACCGCAGGAATGCCGGACAATGGTTAATCCTAATTGGCCGTACTGGCCGAATATTCTGCGTACTTCATCCTCACATGAAGAAGGTTGTGAACGCCAATGGAGCATATTGACAAAAAGGTTTTGCGGTGATGGCTCAAAGGTTCAGAAACTTCAAGGGATTAAGGTCGACTGGTCATCATCCGACCAAAAAGGAAATCCAATACTCAAAGAAGTTACAGGAACCGAATTCGAGATGGATGTTGATCTCGTTCTTCTGGCTATGGGATTTGTTCACGTTGAACACGACAATCTAATAAAAGGACTGGGATTGCAAACGGATAACAGAGGAAATATCATCGTTGACAACAGCTATGCTACTTCCGTCCCCGGAGTATTTGCCGCCGGAGACAGCGCTCTTGGAGCTTCGCTCGTGGTAAAAGCTATCGCCCAGGGCCGTGAAATGGCTCGATCTATAGACATTTATCTCATGGGACAAACAGAACTTCCATCAACAGCCATAACATTTTAATCCGATAAACTTTTAGTTAGATCGGTATACTGAAAGTGAATATTGTTCCTTTACCCACTTCACTCTCAACCCATATTTTGCCATTATGGAGCTCAACGATCTTCTTTGAGATTGCAAGCCCCAAACCTGTACCTTTCTCACCTGCTGTGGGCATTACGGATGTCCGGGAAAAAGGAAGAAAAACCTTCGAAAGTTCATCTTCGGGAATTCCCTGTCCCTGATCAATCACGCTTATAATAACTTTTTCCGCTTGCAGTTCACTTTTCACAGTTATCTCAGTTCCCGGATTGGAAAATTTTACCGCGTTGGTAATAAGGTTATCCATAACCTGTTCCATCCGCCTGATATCAATATTTACCAGAGGTATATTACGCTGGTATTTGCCGGTTATAAGTATGTTTTTTACTTCAGCTATCACTTTATTGTTTTCAATTATCTGATCAAGAAACAATGATATATCTGTTGGCACTTTCTCGATTTTGACATTACCAGACTCTATTGCACTAATATCCAGAAGATCATCTATCAACATAAGCATTTTTTTGCATTGTTTACCCACAATATTCAATATGTTCTCAATTTGTGGTTTCCTCATGCTAAACTCAATATCGGTTTTTGTTTCCATATCCAAATGAAGTATTTCTGCGCTTCCTTTTATCACCGATATCGGATTCCTTAAATCATGCGCAACCATCCCGATAAATTTATTCTTAAGTTCGTTCAGATCTATCAATTCTTCGTATACCCGCGCCTTCTCGATAATAAGGCTTACCTGATTTGCAAGACGAACATAAATTTCCATATGCTCATCTCTATAAGTGTTTTTGTTCCGGGACGAAAAAAACATAAAACCAACCTGGCGGTTATTGGTGATAAGAGGACACGTTAGGCTCGATAATATTCCTTCCTCCAATATCAATCCCGTTGATTCGGAATCAGGATGTTGCCGGTAATATTCCTCAAGATCGTTTATTATCCTCGGGTTACCGGATCTTATTATCGATTCCAAACTACTCCCCTCTAAAGTTGACCGGTAACCGGCTTCTATTCTTATCTTTTCCGAATCGGATCGCGTACAACATGCCACCAGATCTTTCCCATTTTTATCAATCAATGATAATCCTATTCTATTATATGGAATATATTTCTTAAATATATCGTAAATATAACCCAGTATCTCATCTATAGTCATGCCCTGATTTATCTTTACCGTAATATCGAGAAGGTTGTTTAGGAGAATTGTATTTGATTCACAATCACTTAATTTTTTAATTAATTCCAATAATTCATTTTTAATATTAGCTTTCTCATCTTCATTATTTATTTTGATAAAGCCTTCTTCAATTTTTTTTAGGATGTTTGCAAATTTATCATCATTTTCACTCATATATCATTCATCACCTTATATAATTAATTTATTTTTATTTTTTATTAAAATACGGATAAAAGAATTATACTCATTATTTTAATTTTAATATTTTTTATTTTTTTTCTGTAACAAATATTTATATATTTTGTCAGTAGTAACAGAACAAGTAAATAAATAATTATTTGTAAGATGTTATATACTAACAAAGTTTGTATCAAAGAATAAATTTATTTAAACAATTTATTCCGAATACAAAAAATAATTAAAAAAAATGGTTGATTAGGTTAATTTTATTTGTTATATTTCGAAAAAATTTTGTTGTTGTCAAGATAGCTGAATGAAGCATTTCCTAATCCATGAATTTCAAAATATTTAATTAAGTCGCTTTTTACGTAAATATTTTCCTTATCAAAAATAAAACTAAAAAAATTGTATTTTGATGGAGATATTATGAAAATCTGCAAAACATGGTCCATTATCTTTGTATTACTTATAGGCTGTATGTTAAGTACCTTTATATACGCTACATCCACAAGTGAGATTTATATCACCTGCACAGTAGCTTCTTTCGGTGGATATAAGCTTAAAGGAGTTATTAATCCGGTTATCGCCAGGCCCGGCGAGAACAAAATCGGTTACATAGAAGTTGATGGCGGTTGCAACGAACCTTATCCGTGGATACTGCGTATCTATACGGATAACAAAAATTATCAGGGGCTCGGCGGAAGTATGTATCCTGAAAAGATACCGGCAGGGCTTATCAGGGAAGGCGGAGGATCGTTACCTGTGAAGTTTCAAACAGATAATACAGGTCCGCAATGGGTTTATATTCCTGACATCAATAATCCAAAATATAAATCTTATTTTGAAGTGCGCAATATGGAACCGGGATCTGAGGTAGACGAAGAAACACCGATGGATGTAATTGTAGCCGGCATTGATCCGCGTAACCCGGCATGGGTGGCAGGAAGAGACAATATCCTCTATTCCGATGATGATAATATTTTAGGCGACCGCACGTTAATTACGCCTTTTAAAATCAGTCTCGCTGTACAGGTACCGGAAAAGTCTACTGACGGCAAAAACGCTCCTTATGGAAAATATGGTACAAGAATCATACTTGAAATAGTATCTGAACCTTAATAGGAAATATGATGAGACCATTATTTTTAAAAACATTCGTCATTCTTAGCTATATTCTCAGCGCTTTCAGTGTATATGGAATTGATGTGGAGCCTTCAAGAATCGAGCTCACTTTGCCTGCAGGAAGCGAACAAAAATTAAACCTGAAACTCGCAAACAGAACCGCTGATATATCTATTGTAAGTGTTAAAACCGGCGAATACCGTTTTCTCCTTTCCGCAGGAAGCATAACTCCTGCGAATAAAAGCATTAAGGAATCTTTAAATTCTTGCGAATCATGGTTATCAACCCAGTTAACTAATCTTCTTATCAATCCGGCTTCTGAAAAAGATTGTAATATTGTAATAAAGGTTCCCAAAAACGCTAAAGGCGAATATGCCGCCTGCATTATTTTCGATCAGGCATCGCCTGTTGAAAAAACAAAAATTGAGTCTGATAACGAAAACGATAACGAAACCATCGGCGATAATGAAGGCGCTATGTCATTTGATATGAATCTGATATATCGCAGGTCCATACCTATTTACATATTTGTAGAGGGCACTACTGAAATAAAAGGCGAAATAACAAAAGTTGATTTTGAGGAGATACCTATTAAAGAATCTAATTTATCGCCAACTAAAACAATAAAAATAAATGTAACATTTAATAATACCGGATCCCGCCATGTACGTATTAAAGGAAACGCTGTCATTATGGATAGTCAGGGGAATATTATAAAAACTGTTCCCACAGGCAAAACATTACCGGTTTTTCCCGGTTTTGGTGAAGTTATTCCATTGTTTTTCAGCGGGTACCCGCAGAAGTCGGCACAATATACAGCTGTGATTACACTTGATTTAGGTGATAATGTTATCGTTCAGAAAGAAGCTAATTTTTCAATAACACAAAAGGGCAGTTTAGCTCAATGAAAAGATTATATCTTATTTTTCTATTGTTTTTTTTAATACCTGTTTCAGAAACCTATTCCGATATTATCGCGGATTCGTATTATTATAGAAAAACAGCTTTGCCAGGCACATTACATAGATTTACCCTCAGAGTACGTAACACCGGTAACGCCACCGTATTTGTCTATGGCGGTATTTTTTTAACGAGACAAGGTGTTCAGACTTTTGAAATATACCCTGCTGGAGCACCTGTTTATCAAATACGCCGTAATCAGAGAACAACTGTAAATATAGATATCACATTACCTTCGCTTGAAGGAAGTTATTCGGTACAAATGGCGCTTTTCCATACTTTTGATGATTCCCGCGCAGCAACATTTTTCGGATCATATCCTTTAAAGATCGGGCGTCCAAAACAAGGGATAAACGCACATCCTTCAAGATTGACTTTCGGCACATTGCACAAGGGACGGTTCATGTATCCAATACCTATTAAAGTAAGGTATGATATATTCGCGCCAAACAGCCTTGGCGACGAACATCCTTGGGCGCTTCGCATATATACCGATAACGCGAATACTTTTACCGGAATAAAAGGTACTGTCCGCAAACTTAGCATGACCGGTTTAGTTCATTCCTCGGGCAAATATACTATTCCAATAAAATTCTGGACATTAAACTGGGGGCCGGACGCTCATTCAAGCGGTTGGGATGGACTATTACAAGGGCCTCCCCCTGTTGAGGAAGATGATTTTTGGCGAGGTCCGCTTCTGGATGAATCCTCTCCTGATAAAGAGGTTAGAGATTTCGATCGCCAACCATGGCTCAGCATCCCTGACCTTTCCGATATACCGACAGACAGAGGATCTTGGAGAAGCCTTGTCGGAGTATTCCCTTATTCAGGCCAATACCTTAATTTCACAAACCTTACCGGAGACTTTACACTTTCCGTTCCTCCGGAACCGTTTGACATGTATCTTGCCTGTGAAATAGGTGAATCCTCCGTTCATGGAAAATATAGAGGCAGAGTTATACTGGAGCTGTTTTCACCATGAAAAAAATATTTTTTAAAAACTTAACTCAATTTAGAAACACAGGATTTTTCAAATCATGCGCCGTCATTGTTATAATCGCTTTTAACGCTTCATTTACAACCGCGCAGTCCAATAGTTCTTTATCCTTATTAACCGGTAAAGCTATTTATCTGTATAACCAAAACAAACTCGACGAATCTCTTGCTCATATAAATCAAATTCTCCAATTGGATCCGAATAACAAAATCGCGGCAGATTATAAGGATAAAATTGAGAAATCAAAAACCAGTAATTCTTCTGTTGCCGAAACCTGCGCTGACCCCATAGATGAACGCCCTTTAGTCTATGACCCGGCAGGTACTTTCAACGCTGATGAAATGATCCTGAAAGGGCTCGTCGAATACCATAATAATGAATATGATAAATCCATAAGGGCTTTCCGTGACGTACTCGCGAGAGATCCGGCAAATGAAAATGCACGAAAATATCTTGCTTTGTTATTATTCAAACAGGGCGAGTTCGATAAATCACTTAATGAATGGAAAGAGCTACTGAAATATCATCCTGAAAATCAAGTTGCTCTGAATTACGAGGCAAAGCTTCTTGATTCAACTTATGAAGATCTTAACAAACAAATCGTCAATGTAACCCTCCCTAAAGCAGTAAAAAAAATAGAACCAACTAAAAAAGAACTTTTAAAATTTGAGGGCGTTGAGAGCAAGACTCTATTTGATGTATATTCAAGCGACGGTTCAAATTTTGATGAAGACACTATTCATGTTGGTGAGAAGTTTAAAATAAAAACTTCTCTTAACGATAATCCCCTCGATTTTATAGGAGCTAACGATTTCTGGCGATCACACGGAGATACCCGCATATCAGTCGGTTCCTGGGATTCAGGCGATTACGAGTTGATGAACCGCCTTCGACAGGTAACCATGAAATATTACAGCAAAGAAATGCAGGTTATGGTTGGCGATATTTCAACGAATTGTTTATACAGCACCAATACTAATCGTTTTATATTACCAGGCGTTGATTTTAGAGGTATTGATTTTATTTTGAATTTAAACGAAAATGTACGAACAAAATTCATCTGGGGTTTTGTGCCTGTATACGAATCCCGCTTTGACGTTACCGGATCCACACGCAATTCGCCTTTTACACGAATCGTGAATTCACACGACAGTTTGCGCTTCAGCAGAAACTATTTTTATCCTCGCGAAATTACCGCTTTTGACATACTTCTAAAAATTCATCCGAAATATCACCTTGGTCTTTTTTTCTCACATTCGGAAGATCATAGCGCTGTAAAGAAAATTTCAGATAATTTGCCATATCAGGATAGTTATATAACCGGTTTCTCTCAATCTATCAATATTTTCCCAGGACGTAAAGTAACGGAAATTAGAAAACCATTACCTGAATTTGAAAAAGGAAAATACTGGAATAATTTCAAGATGTATGTTGACTATCTTCGTGATAATTTTAAATGGTATGTTTATCATGAGATGAGCTATGCATGGTTATTTCAAAAAATTGATAATACCCGTCCGATTTACTCACAGGAAGATGTCCTTTCGCGCAATCACAGTTTTAATGATTACGCAACTTATTTACGCAGTGAAATGGCTCTCCCAAATTGGCATAATGAAACTGTCTATCAACGTATACAGCCCAATTTCAGAAACCTTGGCGGTTTCACTTATTTTCAGACAATCACTTATGACAGGGACATTACTGAATCCAAATCATATTTTTTCCCTAAAGATAATTTAAACTTTTCCTTAAATTTATCAAAAACAAAAGCTAATCTTAATCATAATCCCCTTGTGGCTGAAGAAAACTGGCATTCAGGAAAAGTTGATATGCGTTGGATTCCCGGCGGTAAAATGCCTGACGTACTTATGGACGCTTCGTTGGAAAATTACAAATCACCGGACGGAGGAGATTATGTAAGCAATGACTGGTTGTTAAGCTCTTATTGCCTCGGTTTATCAAAAAATATACATGACTGGGATTTGAACGGACAGTATAAAATTACTTCCAGCAATGATGATAGAAACGATTTCAACCAGGCATATATAAATCATTTTTCCTTTGAGGCTTTTAAAACTTTCTTTGACAGAGTTGATTTTACTTTCGGTCATTTTTTCACTGATAAAAATGTGGTTGAACCTGTTGCCGCATGGGATTATGAAAGAGATTATAATAATCATACCGATGCTACGCTGACTTTCAGTTTATGGGATACCGCAAGTTTATCTCTATTATATAGCTATATGCTCAATAACGATAATTTTCAGGAGATTCAGGATGTAACCGAAGACGCAAAGATGCATACTTTGTCCGCTACTTTCGGATGGCCTGTTTATTTCAAAAATGTGTTTTCGCATCAGCTCGATCTTTATCCTTATATCGCATTGATAGCCAATGAAAGCAACAGGACAAGCTTCAGCAACGTAATAATTGAACCCACATTTAAAATGACGTATAAACTCGCTTCCGATAAGTATTTCAATCTTACTTCATCATTCAGGAACGATTCCGGTTACGGTCAGGAATACAGGATTTATTCTTATTTGACAATCGCCATTGAAGCGCAAAGAGCTAAAATTAAAGATTCCGACTCTATAAAATCTATAAAATCTTATACTCAGTATCCGAGAAAATACACCATTGGGTACAACGACAGCATATTAGTTGAAATACTTGAAAAAGATTCTTTCAAGATCCTCAATGAAGGAGTTTTTAAAGTTGACCAATCCGGATATATCAAGAGTGATTTTTTTGGTGACGTCCTGGTTTATGGTTTAACACCTCAGGAAGCAAAACAAATTATTTCCGATAATATCAAAGGCAAGTACTCAAAATATGAAGTACAGGTATCCCCCAAAGGCGATACAAATGATAAAATTGTTGTTATTGGCGAAGTCGCTAATCCAGGCGTATATCCTCTCATCGGCAAACTAACCGCCTATGAGGCAATTTCTATCGCCGGAGGAACAAGTACAGCCAGAGCAGACTTATCCCACGTTAAAATCACACGAGCGGCAACAGGTAAAATAATAAAACTCGACATTACAGATTATATCCTCGAAAATAAATGCAAAAATAATGTTTATCTCGAAACCGGCGATATGATTTTCGTGCCCAGAAACCCAAAAGCGACAGCCGTAGATTTCGCATCCAGATTATTCGGCAAAAATGTTCCTGATAAAACAAAAGTTCCTGCAAATACTCAATTATCCAAAAAAGAACAATAATATTTTTACTTCTTTTCTTTAAAATAATTTTCTATACCATGCGCAACGGCATCGGCAATTTTATTTTTTCTCTTTTTGAATACAAGTTTATATTGTTCATACGGACATGAAAGAAATACTGATTCCACAAGGACAGAAGGCACAGCCGGAATTTCTCTAACCATATGCAAATCTTTTCCGGCAATACCGGGATAATCTTTTATATCATTTTCGTATTCCGTGCTTATTTCCGTATATTTTTCCAATAAAACAGGCGGGTATTTTTCAAGATGTATCACTTCTTTTTTTGTAGGATATATTGATTCTCGCAATTCAATTACTTTCACAAGCCTTAATCTTTCTTCTTCCGATATGTCATAATCGAGATTCAAATATGATTTCAGTTCTTTGGCTATTGAATCCGCCAGGTAAATGGATTTTTTTCTTGTTCCATTAGTTTCCATTTTTTTCACATTTGTATAATAAAATGGTATAAATAAATCAATTTTTGAAGGTAACCAGACAAATACCTTTGTAAAATTCATTTCAGGCATCGCAGTTTCCACTCTATTCATCAAAGGTATAGCATATTCACTCGAATTCAGATGGATTGATACGGCAATATCGGGCTCAATTGCCCTGCACAAGGCCGAACGTGCGTATAACGAAGGACCTTCATTTACTGTATCTCGTGATAAAATAACAATATATCCCTTTCTCTCAAGTTTTCTTTTAATCATTTTTGATATGGCGAAATTTATTTCCTTTTCAGTCAATTCTTTTTTGTTTCCGCCCACAACAATATCCGATTTAAAATTTGCTCCTTTATCTATACCTCCATGACCGGGATCAAGGAAAACTACAATAGAATTCTCCAAGGATTTATTTTTGCGAGTATTACGCAACTTCCGATATAAAATTTTTTCGGCGTCATTGATTCCTTTAAGTATTGATTTTATTCTCTTTGAATATTTTATTTTCGAATAATTATTTTTTTCCAATTTCTTTATTTTTGATTCAGGATAAGTCTCTATATAATACTTTTTCTCTTTCGCGAGATTCTCTAACGCTTTTCTATAAATCTGTGTTTCGCCCGCAAAAGAATTTATCGCGAAAATTAATATTGAAACGAATATAAAGACAACTCTCATTTTAATCTTCCTATAATTTATTTTTATATTATGGCATATTGCTTTATCATCTTTTGAACAAAAGATTTAAATTTTTTTTCCAAAAAAGTATATAATATTATAAATTTAATAAATTTTTATATATTTTTTATTCGATCTATTATATTATTCAACGTTGTTGAGGGGATAAATAACACTTTAATCATTTGCAGGAAGATATTTTGATGGATAATAGCAAAAAAACTATTTCAAAAGTTTTATTGTCAGGAAATGAAGCGATAGCACGCGGCGCTTATGAAGCCGGTGTAGCTGTATCAACAGCTTATCCCGGCACACCAAGCAGTGAGATAAGCCCAGCCATTGCCGCATACGGTACAGCCAAAGTCGAATGGTCGGTAAACGAGAAAGTTGCTCTGGAAGTTGCTATAGGCTCATCATTCTGCGGCGCAAGAAGTATTTGCTCAATGAAACATGTAGGATTAAATGTCGCCAGCGATCCGCTTCTGACTGTTACATATACCGGTGTAAAAGGCGGACTTGTTATTATTTCAGCTGATGATCCGGGTATGCACAGTTCGCAAAATGAACAGGATAACCGCCATTACGGACGGTTCGCGAAGATACCTGTGCTCGAACCATCCGACAGCCAGGAAGCAAAAGATTTTACCAAATTGGCTTTCTCTATAAGCGAACAATTCGATACACCTGTTATTGTCCGAATGACAACAAGAGTTTGCCACGCAAAAACAATAGTTGAGTTATCCGAACCGGAAACAATGGAACGAAAATATTCTTTTGAGAAAAATCCACATAAATACGTAATGGTTCCAGCATTCGCAAAAAAACGCCATGTAATTATTGAAGACAGGTTAAACAAGCTAAAAGAGTTTTCCGAATCAACAGAATTGAACAGGATTGAGTACGGCATTGACAAAAATACCGGAATAATTTGTTCTGGTATAACATATCAATATGTTAAAGAATCATTTCCCGATGTTTCCATTCTGAAACTCGGGTTTGTTTATCCTTTATGTGAATCCAAAATTTCTGAATTTTGCGAATCTGTAAAAAATGTATATGTAATTGAGGAACTGGACAACTTTTTATACACGGAAATTAAAGCAAAAGGAATTAATGTTTTATCCAAACCGGACAAATTTATGCTAGATGAGCTGAATCCGGATAAAGTTCATGAAATACTCACCGGAGAACCAAAAGAGAAGATATCAAATATACCGCCAAAACCTCCGGCAATGTGTCCAGGATGCACTCATAGAGGTGTATTTCATACATTGAAGAAAATGAAGTTCACCGTTGTAGGCGATATAGGTTGTTATACACTGGGAAGTTTGCCTCCCCTATCAAGTTTAGATACATGCGTTTGCATGGGAGCAAGCATAGGAATGCTTCACGGCATGACCAAAGTTCTCCCTGAAAAAGAAAAACAGAATGTCGCCGCCGTCATTGGTGATTCCACTTTTTTCCATTCAGGAATAACAGGCCTAATCGATATCGTTTATAATAAAGGTATTGGAACCATACTTATTCTCGATAACCAGACAACCGCAATGACCGGAAAACAGGAACATCCCGGTACAGGTTTTACAATTAATCTCGAACCGACTGTTTCAATTCTACCTGAAAAAATTTGTGAGGCTATCGGCATAAAAAATATCAAGGTTGTTGATCCTTACGACTTAAAATCTATTCAAGGCGCATTAACTGAATCTTTAAATTCTTCTGAAGTTTCTGTCATTGTTTTCAGGCGTGAATGCGTACTTAAAGGAAAAAAGAAAAAAGCGTCTTATGCGTATATTATTGCTGATAAATGCGTTAATTGCCGTCAATGCCTTAATATCGGTTGCCCCGCAATCTCAAATACTACACCGCCTGTAATTAATATGGCTTTGTGCAATGGATGCGGAGTTTGTATTCAAATTTGTAAAACTGGAGCTATAGAATGCAAAAAAATATAACTAAAACAAAGAATATCCTTTTTGCAGGTATCGGCGGTCAAGGAATAATTCTGGCAAGCGAAATAATATCTCAGACACTTTTCGAAGCCGGATACGATGTAAAAAAGAGCGAAATACATGGGATGAGTCAACGCGGAGGGAGCGTAACAAGCGAAATAAGGTTCGGTGATAAAGTATATTCACCTCTCATACCTAATTCTGAAGTAGACTTTTTAGTAATCTTCAACGATACTGAATTAGAGCGTAATAGAATTTATCTCAGTGAGACAGGAGAGATCATCCGGTTCGAAGAATCTGATATTGATTTCATACAAAAAGAAAAAGTAAAAAATGTCTATCTACTTGGTAAATTGGCATATTTTCTTCCAGTAAATAAGGAATTGTGGTTATCTGTAATTAAAGATATGGTTCCGCCTGCATATTTGGAAGAAAACCTTTCCGCCTTTATAAACGGTTATGAGAAACAATCTAAAACCACAAATAAATGAGGGTATATAAATTGTTCTGGGAAAAGGATATAGAAACATTAGAACAAAAAGGAATCAAAGATCTTCAGCTTGACAGATTAAACAATTCTCTGAATCGAATAGCTTCTACTTCGTTTTACAAAAATTTTTATTTAGAAAAAGGATATAACGTAAAACCTATTAAAAACCTCGAACAAATGCGCGAATTGCCTTTTATGACAAAAGACGATTTGCGCAAAAGTTATCCCGCTGGATTTGTAGTCATAGAAAAAAGTAAAATTGTACGGCTTCATTCATCGAGCGGAACGACGGGTACTCCGACTGTTATTTATCATACCAAAAACGATATTGATAATTGGAGCAATATGCTTGCCCGTTGTTTAACCATGATCGGTACCACATCCGAAGACATTTTTCAGAATATGATGAGTTACGGATTATTCAGCGGAGGCCTCGGGCTTCATTACGGCGCGGAAAAAATCGGTATGCTCGTAATTCCAATTAGTTCAGGCAATACTCAGCGTCAAATTAAGTTCATGAGAGATTTCAAGACCACAATAATTCACATAACTCCCAGCTACGCTCTTCACCTTGCGGAAACATTGAGGTGCATGAACATTTTCAATGAGTTATATCTTCGAATAGGACTTATGGGAGCTGAACCTTATACTGAAGCTACTCGCAAGAAGATCGAGAATTTATTAAATATCGATGTTTTCAATTCTTACGGATTAAGTGAAATGAACGGTCCCGGCGTAGCTTTTGAATGTCAGGAAAAAGAAGGTATGCATCTTTGGGAAGATAATTTCTATCTGGAGGTAATCAATCCATCTACCGGAGAAACATTACCTGATGGAGAAGAAGGCGAACTGGTAATTTCAGCGATTAACCGAGAAGCAATGCCTCTATTGCGATACCGTACTCGCGATTTGGCTTTTGTTTATCCGGATAAATGCAGGTGCGGGCGCACACACAGAAGAATATCAAGGATAAAAGGACGCACCGACGACATGTTTATAATCGGCGGAGTGAATATTTTCCCATCCCAGATAGAACATGTCTTAATGAAAATACCAGAAGTCGGTACCAATTATCAGATTATCTTATGGACAAAAGGAGCTCTCGATAAATTAACTGTAAAAATCGAAGTAAACTCTGAGTTTTTCGCCGGAGATTTAAAACAACTTACCAATCTACGTGAAACAATATCACGTAAGGTTAAAGATGAGATACTTGTAACCCCTGTCATTGAGTTGGTAGAGCATGGTTCTCTTCCACCCAGTGAAGGAAAAGCAATCCGGGTACTTGATATGCGCCCTAACAAAACTAATTGACCAACACTTATCTATTTTATTAGGAGGAACCTGATATGATATGGGATAAGTCCATAGAATCAATGCCGCTGGATAAACTAAAACATATCCAATCGGACAGGTTGAAGAATATTGTAAAAAATGTTTACGAAAATGTACCATTTTATAAAAGATCCTTTAATCTAAATGATATTAACGTAAAAGATATCAAATCAATCGATGATATTCATAAACTACCTTTCACTCGCAAAACCGATTTAAGAGACAATTATCCTTTCGGGATGTTTGCCGTACCTATGGAAGAAATCGTTGAAATACATGCGTCATCCGGCACAACAGGAAATCCCACAGTCGTAGCCTATACCAAAAATGACCTTAAGTTATGGGCTACAGTAATGGCCAGAGCAATTTGTATTGCCGGAGGAACTAAAGGTGATATCATCCAGAACGCATATGGATACGGTCTGTTTACAGGTGGGCTGGGTGTTCATTACGGTGCATTGGAAACAGGTATAACTATCGTGCCGATGTCATCGGGCAATACAATGAAACAATTGCAACTGATGCGCGATTTCAGCACAACTATTATAACTTGCACACCATCATATTCTTTATTCATGGCTGAAGAAGCGCTGGAAAATGGATTCAATCCGAAAGAAACAACACTGCGTATAGGAATATTCGGAGCGGAACCATGGACAGAACAAATGCGCAAAAAAATTGAGGAAATATGGAATATTACCGCTCTTGATATCTATGGTTTATCTGAAATAATCGGGCCAGGCGTAGCGCAAGAATGTATCGGCAAAAACGGACTGCATATTTTTTCAGACCACTTTTACCCGGAAATAATAGATCCTGTTACCGGTAAAGTAGTTGAAAACGGAAATGAAGGCGAGCTTGTTATCACAACATTAACTAAAGAAGCCATACCTCTAATCAGATATCGAACAGGCGATATTGTCTCCCTTAATTATACTCAATGCGATGCTTGCGGCAGAACATTGCCCCGAATAAGCAAAGTAAAAGGAAGAACTGACGACATGCTCATTATTCGAGGCATAAATGTATTTCCTTCGCAAATAGAAAGCGTGCTTCTTAATATTAAAGGAGCTCAACCGCATTATCAATTGATAATAGATAGAAGGCATTCACTTGATACAATAGAAATTCAAGTGGAAGTTGATGAAAATTTCTTCTCAGATGAAATAAAAAAACTTGAAATGCTTAAACAAAAAATCAAAAAAGAAATCGATTCAGTCCTTTCCTTATCGGTTGATGTCTCATTAGTCGAACCAAAATCTTTATCAAGAAGTGTCGGTAAAGCCAAACGTGTTATCGATAAAAGAAACCTTTGATTAAAAACCTATTAAAATAAATCAGGGGGTTTAAATGAAAGTAAAACAGCTTTCCATTTTTTTGGAAAATAAAGTCGGGCGTCTACTTGAAACAACAGAAGTTTTGGCAGGCCAGAATATCAATATTCGGGCAATGTCCATCGCTGAAACATCGGATTTCGGCATTGTGAGGCTAATTGTGGAAAATGTCGATAATGCCTGCAAATTACTCAAAATGCATGATTTTACCGTTGAAATAACAGAAGTTATCGCTGTAGAAGTTGATGATCGGCCCGGTCAATTAGCCAGAGTTCTGCGGACCCTGCAGGATAATAATCTTAATATTGAATACTGTTATGCGTTTGTTGAAAGGAATCAGGATAAAGCTGTAATTATACTTAGAATGGAAAATATTGATAAATCAATAGATACATTAGTTAACAACGAAATAAAAGTATTAACTCAGGAGGAACTTTTTAAATAAATATTTAACAATCTATTTGGGGGTATTTTATTATGCAAAAATCATCAAAATTAATTTTTACTTTAATTTTATCTTTTACCCTCGTTTATCCTAGTCTTGCTCAGCAAAATAATAAAAAAACATGTAGTAGCTCTTGCAAAAAAACTATTTCGGAAACAAAAAAAGAAATTTATTCATCAGAAACAGCTCCGTGCAAAACTGATCAAAGCGAATCGGTTAAAACATCTACTGAACCGTTAAAAGAAAAGAATTTATGCGATGAAACATGGGATTTTATTACAAAGAAAAAAGAAATAGAACATTTTAAATGGGGACTCGATGAACGTATTCGTGAAGAATACGTAAAAAACGCTTTCCGCCTTACCCATGACGAAAAAAACCGAAACTATTTCAGGTTCCGCTCAAGAGTATGGGTACAGTACGATCCGATTGAATGTTTAGGAGTATACCTCAGATTCACCAATGAAAACCGTGCATGGATTACACCAGATGTTCCATGGGATATGGATGAAACTGTATTCGATAACTTTTATTTCGATCTGAAACGCCCTGCTAATTTACCTATATCCGTACGGTTCGGAAGACAAGACTTATTCGGATACGGGCAAGGGTTTATATTGATGGAAGGTACTCCTGGTGATGGATCAAGAACATTTTATTTCGATGCTATCAAAGCAACCCTCCACCTTGATCCAATAAAAACAAATATCGATGCTCTTATTATTGAGACAAACAGAGAAGAACGTAAATTTTTCAAAATAAACCCAACAGACAGGCAATCAATAAATCATGTCAGGAGCAGAAAACTTCTTGTTGAAGACGAAATAAACGCATATGGTTATTATCTCACTTCCAACTATTTCGGTGATGTTTTCAAACTTGAACAGTATTATTTTTATAAAGACGGGCATGGACGTCCACAAAGAGGCAGATCATATGGAAACAATGAAAAATTAAGTACTTTTGGAGGCAGGATTTCCGGAACTTTATTTCAAAACTTCAAATATGAATCCGAACTTGCAGGACAATTTGGAAAACAAGGATCCGACCAAAGACAAGGACTCGGTGGTTATAGTATTGGAACATATACTTTCCCCGTTCAATTTAAACCATCTGTAACGACCGGTTATTATTATTTGTCCGGCGACAATCCAAATACAAGAAGACGCGAAGATTGGGATCCTATGTTCAGCAGATGGCCTATACACGGCGATTTGTTGCTCTTTACCTATGCCCGCGAAGGCGGAGTAGCCTACTGGACAAATATGCATAAATATTTCATCGGCGGTGGAATATGCCCTACTTCATGGTGGAGTGTAAAAATGGTATATGACAGGTTATGGTCTGATGAAAATACTTATCTTGGTACAGCAGGATTTAATAGAGGCGATGTAAGAGGCGATCTGATTGAATTGATAAATAAATTCGAGATAAATAAAAATGTCAGCTCATTTATTCAAATTGAATGTTTTAAGCCTGGCAGTTATTACGCAAGTACCGCTGATCCGGCGTTCTTTTTAAGATGGGAAATTAAATTTATCTATTGAAATTTAAGAAAGAAAGATGTAATCTCATCTTAGTAAAACAAAATGAGGTATTTTATGAGTATTGTTGAATTAGCAATTTTTGTTGAAGACAAAATAGGCAGGCTTTATGAGATTACAAAACTCATGGCTGAAAATGGTATTAACATACGGGGTTTTTCGATCGCAGATTCCGGTAGTGGATTCGGAATTTTCAGGCTTATTACAAACGAATATAAAAAAGCATTTAACCTTTTGCGGGATAAAGGTTTTGTTGTTCATGAGAAGAAAGTTATCTGTGTCAAGGTGCCTGATGAAGTTGGCGGATTGGCCGGAGTACTTGAAACTTTCAACTCAAACAAAATAAGCGTTCAGGAAATGTATGCTATTGTAAAAACCTTGATTATTTTTCATGTTGATAACATTGAGGATGCCATATACGCTCTTAATCATCATGGAATAAAGATTTACAACCAGGAAGAATTAGATAAACTTTAAATTTTATCCGCACATTATATAAAAAACGGGATAAACCTGATTTATCCCGTTTTTTTATTTTACTTTTTTTAAAATATTATATTAACTCAAATTTTAAAACCGGAAATAATCTCTTTGAGAAAATTAACTTCATTTAAAAGATTATCCGTATTTTGAACATTGCTTTTCACACCTTTATCTGTTTCTTCTGCTACACTACTGACTAACTCAACTGATTTGGTCACTTCTGCCGTTCCCTGTGTTTGCTCATGCATGGCAGTACTTATTTCTCCTGAAATCTTGGATAATTCCTGCATTGCCTTAGCAATCTCATCCGCGCCTCTGGATTGTTCTTCCATAGCTTGAAGAATCTCCTGAGTCAACTGATTTAATGTCTCAAGCGCTTTTGAAATTTCATCCGCTCCTTTTTCCTGTTCTTTGGTTGCAGATCCCACCTCTTCAGATAATACAGTAACTTCCTTTATTGACGACACCATCTCGCTCACCGATTCATCAACTTCACTAATCAGGTCCACTCCATTTTTAGCTTTGATGTTGGCGTCTTTGATTAACTCTGTTATCTCTTTTGCCGCCTGGGATGATTGTTCGGCAAGGTTTCTAACTTCATCAGCAACCACAGCAAATCCTTTACCCGCCTCACCTGCTCTAGCCGCCTCTATCGCCGCATTTAATGCCAATAGATTTGTCTGCGAAGCAATACCGGTTATAACAGTTATGATATTATTTATTTTCTCTGAACTCTTTGATATTTCCTGCATCCCATTGACAGACTCTTTAACAGCAACATTGGTTTTTTGCGCACGCATATTTACATCACTTGAAATTTTGCTTACTCTTTCTGTATTTTCCGCAATCTGCCGGATTGAGGCTACAAGTTGCTGTACGGCCGCTGTCGATTGATTAACAGCAGAAGCCTGCGAACTGACATTCTTAAACACCGTCTGAACGTTTCTTGTCATCTCCTCAATCGATGCCGATGTCTCCGCTACTGAAAATGTTTGGATTTCTACACTTTTTAGTACCTCAACAGAGTTTCTTCCGATTTCCTCTATTGAATTACTTGATTCCTGGGCACTTGCGGCTAATTCCTCAGCACCTTTAGCCATTTCTCGCGCAGTCAGATTCATTTTTTCTGTATTCAATGCTATTTGCGCTGAAGTTCTATCTATGTTTCCGATAATACTCCTTAAATTTGTCCTCAGTTCATTAAAGACTAATGCCAGCTGGCCTACTTCGTCTTGCGATTTTACATCTATTTCCGATCCGGTTAAATCGCCATTACTAATTATCTTAGCGGCATCCTTAACCTTTATGAGCGGATTTGTAATTGATCCGGCTATCAACATAACAACAATACCGCCAACTATTATTGATATTATTGTAGCCATCAGTATAAAATTACGTATCATATTCAACGTATCCTTAAAATCAGAATAATAACTGCCGGATGCGATAATCCAATCTTTCTCAGGAAAATATGAATATGCTACTATTTTTGATCTGCCTTCCCAATCATATATACTGTAACCGGATTTTTTTTCAATCATCTCTTTACAAAAATTATAATTACTTAAATTTTTACCTTCGCTTGTCGGGTGAATTATAAGGTCACCTTTCGTATTCATTACATATGCGTAACCTGTTTTCCCGACTTTTAAACTCGTAACAATTTCCTTTATTTTTTTTAACAGCATTTTATCCGCAAGAGTTGCACAAAAATTTTCACCTTCTTTAACCATACTTCGAGCTACAGGCCGGAATTTCTCAACCTCCTCGTTTGAAAAATTATTTCCTGAAAAATATTCAATATTTCTCTTATAATCAGATAGAATTGTTTTGACGGAAGTTATATCTACCCCATTTTCTTCGGCAAAATCATATAGATTCTCAAGAACAGCAAGATTATCAAAAACCTTTTTTTTGTATTCATTAATTTTTTCCTGCGGTTCTATCGATTTATATATAAATATATTTTTCTCGTATCGCCTTGCTACTTCAAGATAATATTTGTAATATCCTGTATAATAGATTATTTGTTTGTCCTCACTTTTAACAGTATCTGTTAATCCCTTCACCTGTGTTTCAATTTTTTCTTTTACTTCCTGTTCAATTCCCCTGGACGCGGATTCATAACTTAAATATCCAAGAGACATTAATGATACCAATAGTAATGATAAACAACAAAAAATCAACTTAGCCTTTACAGATAAATTGGATATTTTCATTTTATTCCCTTTTATTTTGTATTGTAATTCTATTATTAATACATTGCTATTACTAATTCGTCTTTTCTTTTTATAACTTTATTTTTTGACATAATAATCCTTAATTGATAGGATTTGGATCTTATGATTCATAATATTTTTATTATTTATGATTTTATTAAATTATACACTATGTCATTTTTATTGATCTGGAAAGCAATATGGCGGGAATACTAATTATTACAATATATAACGAAATTGAAATTCCTTTATAGAATGCGACGAAAGAAGCGTCATAAAAAATAATTCCTAATATTAACCACTTTAAAAGTTTATCTACATTACAGGATTTTATTTTAATTTTTATCATCAATAAAAAAAATAATAATAAATACATAATCCCCAAATAATTATTAACAAGGTTATAACAGAAAATCAGAACATAGGATATACTAATCCATGTGAAAATCCATAATGAAGCTTTTTTGGTTGTAACCGTTTTCTCTCTCCTACTTATCATAGTAATAATACAAACATATACAAGCAATAACGACGGGAAAACCCAAATCTTTCCCGGTATACCATTACCCCATTCAACTACACTAAATCCAAGTGTAAAATTGAAAAACCTGCACAACCCCATAAAAAATCCAGGAACAAAAAAACCTTTTTTAAATGTTTTATCATACATAAATATTGAAATACCAAGAAAAACAGCAACAAAAAAAGTTTTTCGCCCCACCATCAAAGAAGCGGATAACCCGGCAATTATCAAAATAAATATTAATATTATCGCCTCACTGATTTTTACAGCACCTGATGGAAGCGGCCGATATGGATGAGATACAGAATCCTTTTTATAATCAAACAAATCATTTATAACTATACCGGATGCGTAAAAAGTAAACGAAATAACCGACAGTAAAAAAAGAATTCTGAAATCCATTCGCTGGAAATCGGCAATCAGGAAATAACCAGATATTGAATCGGCGATTGCAGTAAACGTATTTGGAAACCTGATAAGTTTAAAAACCGCTTTTATTTTATTGCGGTTTTTACTTAAAATATCTTTCATACTTTCTCAAATAATTCATGGATTGAACTGCTGTTGAAAACGGATCATCCTGGTATGGATACAGCTCAACGGTAACATATCCTTTGTAATCATTTACAGCTAAAAACTCAATAACCGGCTCAAAATCTATTTCTCCTTCACCGGGAATAAGATGCATATGTCGCCTGTTTAATATATCTTCCAGGTGCACGTGTTTTACATACGGGTATAACTTCTTTAACGCGTCAAGCGGTGTTTCGCCTACACAATGAAAATGACCTATATCGAAATTCACACCTATAAACGGCGAAGCGATTTTATCTATAAACTCAAGCATCTGAGAACTTGTCTCTATTATCAGCTCAGGCTCGGGTTCTATAAGAATACAAACTTTTTTATCTTCCGCTATACTTAAAACTTTTTTCAGATTCGCGGCAAAAATATCGATAAGTTCTTCCCGATCAGATCTTTTTTTATCGTAAAGGCCGCCGGGTTCAGTTGATATATTACCAACATTTAGTTTATACGCGGCAAGAACAGCGTTTATAGTGTGATTTATGCGTTCATCCTGTATTTTAATATCGTTGTCAATCCATGACGGATTATACGTATTTCCCTTCGCGAAAAAAGTAAATGCGTTAAGGTTCGCCACATCTATTTTATTATCACGCAATACATTTGAAAGGTTATCGTAATCTGTTTGAGAAAAAAGCGGCGGATACAAATGTGGAGTATCGCAAAGTATTTCCACAGCACTGAACCCGGCTTTTGCTATAAGCTCTACAGACTGTTCCAGAGAATACCTTTTAAACGCGTTTGTACTGAAAGCAAGGCGCATATTAATTTAATTTAAACCTATTTGATTTACTATAAAAACTATATGGGTTATCGAAAACGAGCTTCTTTATCTGATCTTCGCTAAAACCGCACTGGGACATCTTATAACAAGTCATCGGTACCATAAGCGGATCAGAATAACCCCAGTCCGCGGAACTGTTTATCATCATCCGCTCTACTCCATATTTTTTAAGTACCTCAATGGCCCGTTCCGACGACATTTTTGTTACAGGATACAGCGTCATACCCAACCAACACCCGGAATCAAGCGACATTTCAATTGTATCTTCTACATTATGGTCTATCAGAGTCATTCGGGGATCAGCTTTTTCTTCGTCAATAACTTTTAATATAATCTTTGTCCCTTCCACCTTATTATTATGAGGTGTATGAATAAGCAAAGGAAGTTTTTTTTCTATCCCCAACCTTATCTGGAGCCTCAATACTTCTTCTTCGGCGTCGGTAATTTTATCGAGCCCGATTTCTCCAACACCAACAACTTTTTCTCTATCGAGAAAATCCCCCATTTTTGAAATAACTTCTTTTGCGATTTCAATATTATTCGCTTCTTTCGGATTAACTCCAATACATGAATAATGCTCAATCCCATATTTTCTCGCGCGTTGGGACTCAAACTCAAGAAGAAGATCAAAATAATCGAAAAAACTCCCGGCGTATTTTCTGTCATGTCCAAGCCAAAACGCAGGTTCTATAACAGCGCAAATACCTGAAACAGCCATTCTCTGGTAATCATCCGTTGTACGTGCAAGCATATGGATGTGAGGCTCAATTATCTTCATTATTTCCCCCTATATGTTAAAATTCTAAATCGATAAGATAATTAATCGCTTTTCTTGCGGCAAACTCCGGGTTATCCCTGTATGTATATAATTCCACCGTAAGATAT
Source organism: uncultured bacterium (assembly GCA_964451165.1). GTDB lineage: Bacteria > Auribacterota > Auribacteria > Auribacterales > Auribacteraceae > CAYVGJ01. The sequence continues at coordinate 28,341 of CAYVGJ010000019.1, read as the reverse complement.
TTATCATACTCTAAACGAAAAAGATTGTAAAATAAACTTTTAAAGTCAATATTACCTTCACCTGGAATAAGATGATAATGAAATTTATCTTTTATATCCTCGATATGGAGATTGAAAAAGTATTTTCCCCATTTTTCAATCGCTGAAATCAAATCTTCGTAATTCGATTCCGCATGCCCGATATCCCAGTTGATTCCTAAATATTGCGATCCGAATTTTTCTACAGCCAATCCGGCTTCATCTGTTGAGCCTATCAACAAACCTGGTTCCGGTTCTATTCCTATGAAAACTTTTTTATTTTCAGCTATTTTCAGTATTTCATCAAGCGATAAATAAAAAAAATCAAGCTGTTCACGTTCCGATAAATTGTTATATTTCCGTCCTGTTGTAATGCTGATGGTATCTGCCCCCAAATCCAAAGCGAGATTAATTATGTCAAGAGTAAACTTTACCCGTTTTTTTCGTATCGACTCGTCAGGATTGGAAAGAGATGGTTCAAATTCATTTGCGCCAGCAGGCAATCCCAACAATCCAACTGCTGTATTCGCGTTGATATTTGATATCTTTAGCCCGGTTGATTTTAAGATTGATGAAATTTCTGCCAGCAATCCCGTATTTTTAATAAGTTCCATGCCATGAGGAATATCGGCAAGTATTTCGACTGAACCATACCCACACCGGCTAATTTTATACAATGCCTCATTTAATGGATAATTTATGAATGCGTTAGTGCTGAACGCGATTTTTTGAGGATTTATTTTTGTGATTTTAATTGCTCTTCCTTAGATTGAGAAGGTTTTTTAAAATATACTGTGACTTGTGTACCAATATCGGGAACAACTTTGCTGTTGACAAGATAGACCGTATCGTCGGCGCCTTCAGGCAACGGGTTATCAAACATCGTGTTCGGATCTCTATAAGTAGTTATTATTGATCCTTCTTGCTGAGCGAAAAAAACACCATTGACAAATTGTGAACCGGTGAAAACCCAATCCACATTCGGCATTGATTCATTTTTTGTTTTATCGATGGCTAATTGCTCAATCCTTACTTTATTTTTTTTATCACCTTTTCCCCACTCAACCCAAATTTCGGTTTTATCACCCAATGGAGATTTCGAATCCCCGGCAAACTCAACCGGGGATCCAAATTTTAATCCCAACAATAACAATGCTGTCTGCAGATGAACCGGATACGCTTCAGTAACCAATACCGTCTCGTGGACCCTGCCCCACTTTGTGCACAACAAAAGTTCAATCAACCCTTCTTTTAGCGCAACAGTAGCTGGTAAGGACGCGTAACCTTCTTTTTGATTCAACATTACTTTCCCGATTTTAAAAATCCCATCGGAAATTTTACTTACCTGCCCGGCATTATCCACTTTTGGAGGAGTTCCGGCACTCCTCGTTCGATCCGGCATTTTTGTTTCTTTTCCTTTTTCCTGCCCCATAACCGGATACGTAACCAATAACAGGCTATAAAAAAACAATATTACAGACAGTTTCATTTTATTCCTTTATTTTTTTAAACAATTTTCAAGAGCAATTATCGCATAAGCGGTAACAAGATTTTTATCTGATTCCCACCAGCGGTTATTTTCGTTCATCCAATATCCATCAGAATTCTGAATGGATATTATTTTTTCCGCCAGATCTTTTCTCCAATTTCGTTTTTCGCCTTTTGAATCGACTATATACGGTTCCCCGTAGGCATAAAGCGCTTTAGCGAAAGTATTATAACTGTAAAAAAGGCCCTGAGTGCCCATGCCGGGATTCTCATCCAATGTATAATGTTTGATAATCCATTTATAAGCTGCCTGAACTCTTGGATCATTTTTATCAACATTGGCATATAGAAAACTTTTCAAACCGGCGTACGTCATAGATCCATAAGATTTTGTACCACCGGCTTTACTATCGCCCGGCAAATACACAAAACCGCCATCATTTCCTGCCCATTTCTGGTCGTTTGATTCACTGCGGTTCTGGCATCTTTCAATAAACGCTACAGCACGTTTCCATGCTTCATTATCAGCAGGTAGGTCTGTCTCTTTCAAAGCTTCCAGAGCGGTCTGAAGATTGGACAAATCCGGCCGTTCAGTGCTTCCGTAACCTATACCGCCATAAAACTTATCTCCGGGCGCGTATCCTTCTTTGTCATCAAGCTGGCAATCGAGAATAAAACCTTGTGCTTTCTTTATAACATCATCGTATTTCGAATTTTTCAACGCTACAAGAGCGCAAACCGCATTTGATGTTACATAATTCGGCAAATCCTTGTCATATATGGAACCATCTTTTTTCTGAAGGTTCATGAGATATTGCGCAGGTTTTTTTATAAATGGGCCATCGGTTTCATCGTACTTATTAGGGCTGGAAGCAAACGCTTTCAATACTATCGCAGTTACTCCCGGATGGTTTGACCATGAACCTTCAGCATCCATGTTGTTGCGCAAATATCGCAATCCCCTGTTAATTGATGCTTCTATCTCTTTTTTCAATGAAGTATCGATTAAATCATCTTCCGCTTTTGGTTCACTGCTTTTGTCTTTTGCGTAAACATCGAAACCAATAGCCAATGCCAACAATGCGAATAATAAAACAAGCTTTTCTTTTATGACCATATTAGTCCCCCTTTAACAAATGTTAGTGTAATTTAGTATGAGATAATAACCCACGATAATCATAATACCTTTTGGATAAAAGCAGTCAAGATTTTTTAATATTATCAGTTAATTTTTATCAAAATATTTTTGTTTAAATAGATTCACAAACCCTTGGCTTCTCCATAATTGATATATTTCATTGAATTTCATTTTTTTGCGTATTACCAGCTCAGTTATAAATAAACATAAACTGCATATTATAAAAATGTTGAAAAGATCAAGTTTGATTTCCATTTTTGTTTCCGGATTAAAGCATTTTAATTCACTCACGTTTCTGAACACTTTACCTCCGGATAACATTGAAACCAGATAAAAAAAGTTATTATTTGTCCCTAACTTTTTATATTCCGCAGAATAACTTATCATCTGGTCCTTATAAAGATGCACGCCGTTTTTTAATTTCACATCAAAAAAATACATACCTGCTACATCCGCATAAAACGACGCGTAACATTTTTCACCTGAAATATAAAATTCAAGTTTGGCTATGCGCCCGTCCGGATATCTGATAGATATTTCATCAGGAACAAAATTCAGTTTCACATATCCTTCATCAGTATATATTGTCCAATCAAATCCTTGAGCGCCGGATTCATTAATTTTCCTTGAACAATATTCGAATAATGGAATAAATATATTATTATAATCACCCGATTTTAACCATTCAGAAACAGATTCGCCTTCCAGAGATGAAGCGAATACAGCACTCTTTCCAACACCATACCTCCATACAGCAGAAATCGGATCACCTGAAGGAGACTTTATTATTGCTGAAGAAGATTCTTTAATGGACAATCTCGTGTAGTTATTTAAAAGAGGCAACTTTTTCTCATCCGCAAAAATTTCACCATCAGGATTTGTCAGAGGATATACAGGAAATTCAACAATATTTCCGCCTTTTTCTATTTCTTTTTCCCTAAAAAAAACCTGAGATAACACAGATAAATTATCTATAATGTATGTTCTGCCTTTTCCATTTTTGCCAAGATTTTCCAAAAAAGAATCGTTTTTATCTGCACCTATACCTATTACAGACAAGGAACAATTTTTTCCCGCAATTTCAGCCGACAGATCAAGACATTCTTCCCTTCGATCCGTCTGCCCGTCAGTCAATAATATATAATGTGTCTTTTGTTGCCCGTTATTCCTTAATGAATTAGATATTTCAGCCAATAAACCATAAAGATCCGTTCCGCCATGCGGCTCTATCTTTGATAGAATTTTTTCCGCCTGAATATTGTTGATTTCCCCGCTAACAGGAATAACAGAATATGCTTTTTTATCAAAAACCGTTATACCAAACCGCTCATTAGCTTTTTTTGCCCGCAATATTGTATAAATCGCATCTAAAGAATACTGCATACGGGTTATTCCGCTTTGATCCTTTTCATCCATACTTCCTGATTTATCAAGAAGAATCACAAAATCTTTCTTTTTATCCTGGCGATTCGGCTCCATCGTAACGGGCAACGCTTTTTCAACTGGAGAATCAACATATCCTCCCAACGCGAAACTATCATGCAATCCTGTCATAATCAGGCCTATACCATAATTCCTAACACTTTCTGCTATTAAAGCCATCTGATCAGGAGTAAGAAGGTATGCCGGAACATCATCAAGCAAAACAAGGTCGAAATGCCGTATCATCGGTAAATATTTGTTTATCTCAGAAGTAGTTACAGCTTCAACAACATCAAATTTGTCTTTCAACAAACTCCCTATTAACCCGCTTGATTTACGCAACGATAAACGAAGTATCTTTTTGCTTTTACTTTTCTCTATATTGAATTTTATACAATTATTCTCACGGTAAGTATCTTTATCCGCAACCACTAACACCTTAAAGATTTCAAAAGGTTTTTGCGGTTCGGGAATATTACATTTTAGCTCAGCGTATCCGGAAACAAAATCCACTTTTTCATTTAACACTTTAATTCCGGATTCATTCTCCAGATAAACTTCAGCATCTTTAATGTCCCCGGACGCATAAAATGGAACTGTGACCATTGTCCCATTTGTAATCCGCGCTTCACCGGCTGATACTTCCGATTTAACCGAATAACCAAGAGGGAAAAAATTAAAGATAAAACCATCATTGCGGTACTGATTAATCAGCGCAAAAAAAGTATCTCTATCAGAAACATTGCCATCGGTAAAAATGATAAAATTTCTACTTCTATTCTGATCAATTTTTTCGGTGGTTTTTATTGCAGGCACTATTTTAGTGTTTTTCCCGGTATCATTATCTAAATCAGTTAGATTATAATATTTTTTGTATATAGCTGTATCGCTGAAAAAAACAGGTTGAGCGTAAATTCTTTTTAGAAAATGATATATATCCCTCTTTTCATTTTGCGGAATGCTTGGGGATCGGTCAATACACCATACAACGGATTTATCCTGCTTCCAAAATATGAAAACAGGTCCCGATACAGCAAATATCAGAAAAATCATCGATATCACCCGCAATAATATTGATAAATTGAATCTATGCAGATATATCATCCACAAAATCAATAAAATAAAAAGTAACAGATAACCGGGATTAACAAAACTAATCATTTTTTCTTTCCGTGATAAAACAAAATACTTTCCGCTAACATTAAAACAAAGCCCGTAATAACAAAGATATGAGTTAAATCTATATTCTTTTTTCTTTTAATACCAATACGTTCCGATTTTTTTTCATTTTTTGTGATCGATTCGGCTCGATCCAGTAGATTAACGTATATTTTTTCGCCGTTTAAACCGTATATATCCGGGAAATCAGTTTTCCGATAAAAAACACTGTTTCTTAAATCTTCTGTATTTACTATACGATTACTATCTTCACGCAACCATTCAATGATATTCGCTATCAGGATTGGAAAAGAAATTCGTTTATAAAAACCAGACTTAACCGGATCAAAGTTAAGTACAACAATTTTTCCGGAATTATTTTCTCCGGCAATAATCAGCGGAATGTTCCCTTCTTTAACCAAAACAATCGCCTTTTCAGGTAAAGTTATGTTAGCCGGATATAATCTATCGATTCCCGAAAAATTTATATTTTCCAAAATCGGATGAGCCTGGTAAACAATTTCTATTCTCTTTTTTGATACACCTTCTTCAGTAGAAACAAAGTTCACATGGTTTTCAACCGGATAAATTGACAGTACATTTATACTAAGTTGGTTCATCGGCAATCCATAAGTAACCACCAAATCGGTTTTCTCAGGAGTCCTTTTCACAACTTTTACATTATCACAAGCGATTACAGCTTTAGTGATTTCTTTTGATTCACATTTTAATACGACAGGTATTTCATAATCAAATTTGAAGTATGCCCGGTTGTCAAATTCAAGAGCGTCTTTATTTATTATGCGCACTTCTCCGACAAGATTTTGCTTCTCAGGCAATAATTCGAAAATCAACGTGCGTTGTTTATCAGAACCGAAACTTACATTTGAGGATCGCGCAATCGTGCCGGCATAAAGTAAATCAACCTGGATTATGTTAAGCGTTTTCATATCGGTTTCCACGGTAACCTCAATTTCAGTTTTGCCGGCTGGAGAATCACGTTTGACGTAAAGATTTGTTATAGCTATATTACCATCGGACCCATTGAAAATCTCATAATGGATATTTTTGTATTTTTGTTTAACCGAATTCGGGATATTGTCGGTAAATATGACTATATCCATATCTGTTTGCAAATAAATTGATTTCATCAATTTATCAAAATCGCCGGAAAATCCGGTCGGGATGATCTGATCTATGGAATGTTTTGCCAGATTTTTATTATCGGTCAAAGGTTGGATAATTTTGTAAAAACCATTAAATTCCGCAACGGATATTTTTGTCCCTGAATCGATAAAATTAACATATTCCAGAGCTTTCTTTTTTGCTGAAGACAATCTCGTCTCATTTTTATACGATATACTCATGCTTGCGGTTGTATCGATTATCAGCAAAACGTTTTTCCCGCAACCGCGTTTCAAAAGAGGATGAACTAACCCCGCTACAAGTGTAATTACTACCAGAACTTGAACAAAAAAAAGAATCCACTTTTTGGAACCGCTTCCCCATCCACCATAATTTAATTTTTCCCTTTTTAAATACTTTTTAAATATAAAGATGCTGTCGACTTTTATTTTCGGCAAAGGCAACTTTAAAAAAAATAAAAAAATTACCGGGATCAACAAAACAAGAAATAAAAAATTGACCGGTGAAATAAAATCCATATAAATTAACCCGCCGTGATATGATATTTAAAATAATCAAGCACGAATTTGTCGAAAGGATACGAAGTTTCAACAGGAAAATACGCTATCTGATTTGATAAACAATACATTCTGATTTCATTACAATACTTTTTTTCTTCATCTATAACCTGATCTGAATCCAAATCGGCATGCAGATATTCTCCGGTTTCCGAATCTTCAAGACAAACATTGTGTGATATTTTGTCATAATCAACATTACCGCTTTTCAGGTGAATGACATTTACCTCAAACCCCTTATTGATCAGTTCGGCAAATGATTTTTTGTATCCATCGGAATCGAATAAATCGGAGATAACCACAGCGATTCCTTTATCTTTAATAGTCTTAATATACTGTGATATGGATAAATGAATATTTGTTTTGCCATCTGTTTTGATGGAATTCAAAATCGCGAATATTTTTAATAAATTATTGCTACCGTGCACGGGAGAAATCGCCCTGGCGATTCCATCGGAAAAAAGGCAAATACCGACACTATCATGATTTTCCAGCGCAACAGATGAGAGACATGCGGCAACTTTCCGCGCATATATAGATTTGCTTAAATCGCCGAAACACATTGATTTACTTACATCTATAAACAAAATTATATTGATGTTGGACTCATCCCAGAACGACCTGACCATAATCTTTTTTAATCGCGCAAGGATATTCCAGTCGACAAACCTGAAATCATCGCCCGGCGAATATTTTCTGTAGTCAGCGAATTCAAGGCTTAAACCGCGTTTCAAGCTTCTGCGTTTTCCCTTAAACCGGCCTTGAAATAATTTTCTGGTAACAATATGAAGATCCTTCAGTTTATCGAGAAAATCAGGATCATAGAAATCAATTTCATGATTCATATCAAACTATTTCGGTATTTTTCGATAACATTATCGATAATTTCATCCACCTTGACACCTTCCGCTTGGGCCTCAAAAGAGAGAATCAGCCTGTGCCTTAAACAAGGATGTATCACATATAAAATATCTTCGGTACTAACATTAAATCTTCCGGCTAAAAGAGCTTTTATTCTTGCCGCACGTATAATAGATATCAATGCCCGCGGGCTAGCTCCGTATTTTACATATCTCTGAACCATAGACGAACTCGTTGACGATCCGGGATGAGTAGCCATAACCAGTTTAACGGCGAATTCCTCAACCAATTCCGGCAAAGGTACTTCATGAGATATTTCATGCATAAATTTTATGGTGGCACAATCAGCAATTTTTTCAACCTGATGTGTTTTTTTCCCCGCCATTCTCCTCCCTATTTCAACCAGTTCATTTTTATCAGGATAAAGTACGTTCAATTGAAACATAAACCTGTCTTTCTCAGCTTCAGGCAAAGGATATGTACCCTCCATCTCAACAGGATTTTGTGTAGCCAAAACCATATACGGGCTATCTATTTTATATGTCATTCCGGCTACTGTAACGCTATGTTCCTGCATAACCTCAAGCAAAGCCGATTGTGTTTTCGGTGAAGCCCTGTTGATCTCATCCGCCAATATTATATTCGCAAAAACAGGGCCCTGTTGAAAATCGAACTGCCTATCTCCCGATTCGTTCTCCAAAATTACTCGTGTACCAATGATGTCGGCCGGCATAAGATCCGGTGTAAACTGCACACGTGAATATTTCAGGTCGAGTACCGCGCTTAATGTCTTAACCAACAATGTCTTCCCGATTCCAGGAACACCTTCGAGCAAAACATGTCCGTCGGAAATCAGGGCTATAAGAACAAATTCAATTATCTGATTGTGGCCTACAACAACTTTCCCAATCTCATCGCGCATTTCAAAAAAATTTTTTTTGAATTCTCCTACAGATTCGATAATATTTTCAGTCATATAATCACCCGTTATTCAAATGAAAAATATTTTCTAACACATTCTTTTCTGTTCGACGGAAGAGCATCCATCCAAACAGCGCCTTTTATTATTTCGCCATCAAAATTTATCAGCGGTAATATTTCTGTATTTGAGTTTACAGATTTACTCCGATTATTTGTTATGTCCTTGCTTTTGTCACTACTCCCGCCTCCTGTCGTGGAATCATAAATAATACTTTTATCTTTATACTTCGATTCATTACCAATAGAAGAATCAGCGTTTTTTTGACCAACTCCCGATTCTTCAATCAGCTCGACAATCCTGCGCATACTGGCAGTGTCGTGAATCGTACTATCTTCTTTTGATTTCCACACTCTGCCCAAACCTTTCCCGACACCATCCCCTTTTGATTCACCAGTTATACTTTCGTCTATTTTATGTTTCAAATCAACTGATTTCCAATGATTCTCAAGAGTATTTGATATTTTTTTTATTCTTGATAAAGTGTAATTCATATTTTTGTCTTCAGGCCTATCTATTATTTCTTTTTTTAACGTTTTTTCCGCTTCTTTAAGAAGCCCGACAATAAACGCCTTACTTTTTTTCAGATCTCCCTGACCGGTATCCGCCACATATTTCATTACCGTTGCCGGTTTATGTATAGCTCTTAATATTCGCAAATCATCATTTTTTGTCTCCATTTTTTCAGCTACACGATTTAATCCGGCTGATTCAATACTAAGGTATTTTACATAACTTTCGGAACGTATTTTTTCTCCGACATTTGTTTTGGAAATAATATTTATAATTTGAGCTACACCAATGAGTATTATAATGTATATCATTTCTTTTTTCATTTTATAAGGGAAGATCTGCATAAGCTTCATTTTTTTATTAATAAATATATCCGCTGTATCAGATATAATTGCTGAAGACCAATCATGCCAGTCCATTTTACAATATATTATCTCATAACATGCCGTTAATCTGTCAGACATTTCAAGATAATTATCCGCCTGTTTCACATATTTTTTTAAATCTATTTTCACAAAATAATTATAAATAAAACAAATTGCCGTAACTGATATTGCGATGAGGATACAGTACCCGTTTAAAATTATATTTTCAAATGGGTAACCATATGAGAAGAAATTTTTTATCAATATTACATTTAGAAAAAACAAAATAAAAATGACACACCGGTAGAATAATATCTCTAATTTGTAACACTTCTGAATAAATAATATTTTTTTAAAAAAATTATTTATACTCTTATAATTATTGTTTTCACTTTTGATTTTCATGTTTCCAGCCGGAAAAAATTTTATAAAGAATTTCTTCGTTAATTTTGTCCGATTTTAAATCAAAACTATTCTTGTTGTTAGTTAGATATATTATTCTATCGATATCTCCATAATTAATAATATCACAGACTGTTGGTGATATTATGATCGCCTTTTTATCATTTCCGATAAATTTCCTCAATATTCGCAACGCTATTTTTCTATCGCGATCTTCAAGCGAGGGAAAAGGGTTATCCCAAATAATCAATTCACTTTTATTTATCAATGACCGTAAAAGTACGATAAGCTTTTTTTGAGATTCGGTTAAATCTTTCATTTTTTTATAAGAATATTCACTTAATCCAGCTTCTTTCAGGATAGTTTCTATTTTTTCATTTTTTTCACCATAAAGTTTGGCGAAAAAAACAAGATGAAAACAAGGCGTTTCCCAATCATATGGATATGCATTAGAATCAGAAACAAACCCTATATTGCCGAGAAATTGAGAAACTTTTTTCTTTGATCCAAATTTATCCGATAATAATTTTGTTAAGGCATCATATCTTCTTTGAGAGATCAAAAGATCTATAGAATTATCAAGTTCAAATTTAATGTCGACAACCTCATTTGATTTTTTATTGAAAATATCATCACAAATATTTTTTGATTTAAACATTATAAGAACACCAAAAAGAAACATTACGAGGCTGGCAATACCAAAAACACCAAAAAATTCCATAATCGAAGGATAATTAAAACGATACATAACAACTTGCGCGGTCTGATACAAAAATCCAGATCGCATCACGTCGTAATTTATCGCCGATGAAATAACAGAAAACGGGTTTATCAAAAGTGCAAAATCGATTATTGTTTCAGGCTCAGAAATAGTAGATAGTAACGGTCCAATAATGTAAATATCAAAGATAAGAAAAATAGTTAATATGGAATTTACGAACAATGGAAAGAAAGATGATTTTAATAAAAGCCCCAAAAACAAACCCGAACAAAGATAAAATACTGATAGAACAAGTAAAATCAGCTGTGATTTTAAAATTGTCAAACAGGTTGCGTCATGATTTATATACATTGACAAAAAAAGAATTGTAAAGAATAAAATCTGAATAAGAAATACCGGCACCAGAACAGCCATAATTCGCTGAACTGCTATTTTTGCTTTGTTATATGGCGATGATAAAATAATAGATTCCCTTTTCTTATCTTTATTTAAATATATTGGTAAAGATGATAAAAAAGGTAAAGTAAATAAAAACGCTATTACCTGAAAAAATATTAATTTTCTGGTAAACTCAGGAGGGAAAAAAATTCTTCCTTCGGCATGGTAGTTTTCAACAGGTAAAGCAGAAGATAAATCGATAGCAACAAACAATCCGAATATAAAAAATATTGTTATTACAATTAACCAGAATCGTTTTTCCCTGATTAAATGATCGATATTCTCCCTAAAAATTATTCCGAACAAAAAATCCATCAGTTACGCCTTTTTAAATTCATATATATCACGAGCTTTTCAAATTGGGTACTCATATCATAGTTATCACAGTCTATTGGATCCTTAAAAAAACATGCCAGATGGTTCTGCACACCGTATTCACCGTATCGTTTCGCTAAATCCGTAAATCTTATCAAATCAAGAATCAGTGGCGCGGCGAGAATTGAATCGCAACCCTGCCAGACAACCTGCATAATCATCGGTGTTTCCATAAACCCTTTAAAATGAATGAAATCCCAGGCAATTTTCCAATCATTCAGCGATGGAACCATATCTATATGAACAGATGAATGAGGCTGATATCCGAGTATTTTTGTCAAAGACCGGTTTTTCGACCTGATTTTTGTCTCTTTGTTTTTTGGATCGTTCAGCACTAACCCATCATAATTGCCAAGCAGATTATAACCCTCCCAGCTTAATACCTCAAGGTTGCGATATACGAACATTGGCGCAAGGACGGATTTTATCAATGTTTCTCCTGTTTTTCCATCGTTACCCGATATCGGTACTTTTTTCTCGTGCGCCAGCTCTTTTACACCATCAAGAGATGCCCCAATCGATGGAGTAAAATTTATATACGAACATCCAGCGTCTATTGACGCCCAGGCATAAATTACACTCGCCGGATATATACATTTTTTATTCTCAGATATAGCTGTTTTAATCCCTTCAAAGGTTGAATCTTGATCCTGAATTTGCATATATTGCTCAGTAGACGCAACATTTACAACAATAACATGCGATAAATGATTATTAATTTTAAATCGGTTTAGATCTGCCTTTATATGTTTTATAATTTCCTCCAGTGACATCTGATTGCATAATGTATCACCGTCGGCAATGTTATCTATTGCTTTGCCGCAATTAAGATTTAATCCCGCACAGATATTTCCATTAATATTTTTTAATTCGCACGAAAATTCCTCAATTAGTTTTGAAGAAATTACATTAGCCCGTTCATGAAGATCGGTTAATGTAGAATAAATATCACCTTTGCGGACATCCACACCTCCAAATACAATATTGTTGAAATCAATGAAATCAATATCACGGGCGAAATTATGTTCTGTAATAAGTCCGATCGATGAACACCTTTTTTTCGCTATAGCTTGTGACCCAAGAATAACGCATGAAGCAACCGATCCAAATGCGCCAATAAGCCATACACCAATTTTATTATTATCATTATGATTTTCCATCTACAATCCCTTCTATTAACCGAGGAAATATTTTTTAACCGCTTTTCCAACATCCTCAGCAGTAACAAGCTCAGTTTCGATTCCGAAAAACGCTGAATAATCCCAACCGGGAATATCAGCGATAAAAACCGCAAGTTCATCTTCCGCAAACGCAGGCCTACCGTGGGACCCCTTTATCAGCCCGGTATTATACGGTATACCTTTTATTGACGGATCAAAGAAAAGTTCCAGAGGATCGTATCCGGGTTTTCTATGTATATCGACGGTCCGGGTAAATCCGGGAGCACAAGCATCATCCAACCACCAATAGTAATCGAACCAGCTATCTTTTTTAGCAACAGCTATAAGTTCGCCACTATTAGGATGATCGATTTTGTAATCTTTTTTTGTTGTCGAATCTAAAACATAATCAACACCATCAATATTTTCTATAGCTGATTTGATATCTTTGATAATGTTTTTATCTTGTATATAGATATGTGCTATTTGATGGTCAACCATGGCAAAAGCATTGCTGGATTCAAAATCAATATATTCTTTCCCTTGAATTGATATTGTCTTCAACCAGTTATTTTTTCTAAAAATTCTATTTATATCTATCCCTTGTTTTACTTCAACCAAACCATATTCAGATAAAATAATAATACCCGCTCCCTTTTTGCCCGCAAAATCTTTTAATTCTCCCACAAGTTCATCAACTTTAACCAGATCATCAAGCGTCTGGGATGCAAATGGCCCAAACTTTTGGGAACTATAGTCCAAATGTGGAATATAAATATAATTCAATTCGGGAGAATATTTTTCAAATACATACTTTGCCGCATCAAAGATCCATTTTGATGATTCAAATGAAGTCATCGGCCCCCAAAAATTCATCAGATTAAAAGGCCTTCCCAAACCATCAATAAGTTCAGAATACAAATTTGCAGGTTTTGAGTAACACCACATAATCATGCTTCCGTCATGATTATGTATGGGCGCAGGTGTAACTACATAATCCGCCTCGCAATAAACACTGTTTTGAAAAAAAAGAACACTTGTTTTTATATTTAATTTTTTCCAGATTCTGTCTGCTGATAAAATACTGTTGTACCTCCCCCAGAAACTAACTTCCCTCGTTTTTCTATCATAAATACCGTTACAAACAGAACCGTGTGATGAAGGTGTTTCTCCTGTAGTCAGGCTCGCCTGAAAAGTACAGGTTAACGCCGGAAATGGCGGTTTTAAACTCAAAAAGCCATTCTTAGTGATTATTGAATTTATATTAGGTATTCGATCTTTATATTTAAGTAAAGCAGGTGATAAACCCACAATATCAAGTACAATCAGAGATGTTTTACCCATTTTACCCTCCTTGCTGAAAAATTTAAAAACAATTTTTATTGTAATTATAAAATGTAAAAAACCAGTCTGACAAAAAAAATGAATTATTCGATCTTATATAATCGAATTAAAACACCTGAAGGATGTAGCCTGTCATCTTCAGTACCGAGAATATTATCGTAACCATCGCTATCACCGCAATCAATATAGTTTCCACCTATAATTTTATTTGCCAGAAACCAGCTAACACCAGCTTCAAATCGATCGCAGTAAAATATTTTGTATTCCCTTCCTGAAATATTATTCCAATTCAATTTGATATTCCCATTGGATTCCAGACTAATAACTGTTTCAACCGGGATTTTCTTAACAGCAACATAAAATGTTTCTTCAACTTTTGCTCCGTCGTCGTCATATAAATAAACACAGACTTTATAATTACCACTATATAGATATTTGTGGGAAAATTCTATTAAGCCATTTGATACCGGTATGTTATAGATATTTTCGTCATTACCCCAGTTTATCGTGACAGTATGCGAATCTTCCGTACCGGCATCTGAATAAATCATTGAAAAATCAGCAAACTCGCCTTCATTTATAGTTTTATCTTTTGTACCATTTAAGACAGGCGCAATATTTTGTATCAATACTCTCGCGCTCGAATATGAAATCGTGTCCGCTGAATCAGTTACCTTTAAAGAAATAATTATATCGGCGTCATCATCCCATGTAAAGGCAGGTGTCATACCTTCAGCATCGTCATATTGCCCATCACAATCAAGGTCCCATTCGAATATCAATGATGAGTTGCTTTCGTCTGGATCTATTGTATTTGATGCATCAAGTGTAATTTCTGTTCCTTCTGAACCTAAGTACGGGCCTCCTGCACTTGCCTGCGGTGATTTATTTTGTGACTCATATAAAGTATGTGTTGTATATAACGGTCCTTCAGGAGCAAAATCAAGTTCTCCAAACCCAAACATATCCGGTGAAGGCAATGAAAAGATCTTAGATTCGCCCCAATTTATAGATCCCATTGGAAACCCTTGATTTTTTGATTCTACAGGATCACTTACGTTAAAAAACCTAACATAAACTTTTATATTTTCAGGATTCGAGTTTGGGTCATAATCCGCAAGATTTATAAAAGGGAAATCAACAATCAACCTTCCTTCTCCTTCTTCAGCATAACCAGTTCCAACATATACTATTGCATCTTTGGAACCATCGGAAGCATTAAAATCAAATTGTAGTAATTGATCATCACCAGCAGGCTGAAAATTATCTGTATTTACCGTATCCATAACACCATTTGGGCCAGTCCAAATTAATTGAACCAACGATCCCGTTTGAATGTGTTCTCCGGTATCGTTATCAATCATCCGGTGTGTCGCCGGAGATGTATAATCGTCCGCATTAAAAAGAGTAAGATTAAGTTCTGCATAAATACAATCCGCAATAAAAACAAAGACGACTATTATTAGAAACGATGATAATCTTCTATCCACTAAATTCACCTATATTTTATTATATATATCGGATATTATGTAAAAAATATAGATCATTTTGCATAATTTATTTATTTTTAGGTCAGTAATATGCAGGATGATTATTTTCTTTATTATTCGATCTTATATAATCTTAATTTCACCATTGCGGGGTGAGGCCTGTCATCGGAAGTTCCACTGATATTATCATAACCATCTTGATCACCGGAATCTTTAAACTGATTGCCAATTACAGCTCCGGCTAATTGCCAGTTTATAGTTGTGCCATAATTTATATACGTGTCGGTGTAATAAATTTTATATTCCCTGCCCGGTATCGCATTCCATGATATTGAAAAACTCATGTCGGGATCCTGAGCTATTGACGGTGCTATTTCTTTTTCATATACTGTAGCGGTTAATGTTTTACTATCAGTGCCTCCATCTTTGTCAGTAATTGTAATTGATACTGCATATAAACCCGCAACATTATATGAATGGGATAAACTTATTGTGCCATTGGATACATTCATTCCATTAACTATGGTTCCATCACCCCAATCAATATCCAGAGTATGAGTATCATCGGAACCTGAATCAGTATAAGTCGTATTTATATTTATTTCCTCATCCGGATATTTATGAATATCGGAAAGATCCGCCAGTAAAGGATTTGAATTTATCACCGTTACTTGTGCCGACGAATATGAAACATGATTGTCCGGATCAGTAACCATCAATCCTATGGTAATTTCGGTATTGTCATTCCATGTATATACTGGTGAAACACCTTGAGCGTCATCGTATAACCCATCGCAATCGAGATCCCATTGAAAAGTCAGGTTTTCTATCGGGGTATCTGCATCAGTTGTATTGCTCGCATCCAAGGATATTGCTTCACCTTCGTTTATTATATATGGCCCCCCGGCATCGGCAACCAGTGATTTTACAATAGGAATATTTGTTTGAGTCAGCCCATGATTGTTGACATAAAAATATATGTCAAGACCATTTGATTGGTATGGAAGTAAACTTACGAAAACTACTTGCGTTTGACCATAGTAAGTTGAGGAAATAAGAGAAGCCTTATTAAAAACTCTTATGTATATTGAACCGGTAGGTATATTTGGTTCAAAAAGAATAATATCGAACTTACCGGTTATATTATAAAGTATATTTATACCTTCTCCTATAGCATGAGTGGATATTAAAACGTCATCTCCGGTAACTCCACCGTTCTCTGAAGGAGGATTAGCTATATTATCCGCTCCAGCCGATATTAACTGCACAACCGCACCTGGAACATATGGTCCATAATTTGTATTCGTCAACCTGGCCGGATTATTCCCAGGAAGTTTATTTCCGACTTCATCAATTAAAGCTATGGTAGGTAATATATGTAGTTTTTTCTGATTAGGATCACTGCATTCAGCTAAATTACCATATATACATATCAATAGTATTGATGAGCATACTATTTTCTTTATCATAAATATTTATGATTATTTTTTTCTTCTTATTACTTTTAAACCGGCAAATGCTGAAAGCAACAATAATAAAGAACTTGGTTCCGGCACAAAATATTGATCCCATATATCTTTCTGAGTGTACTGCGGGCCAAGTTGTTGCCCATCATATACCAAAAAGTTATAATAACCGAAATAAAAGAAATCCGGTTCGGGTAAACCGACAACCGGCGAATCAAACCAGGATATAGGCCCGAGATCGAAAGAATCCAATAAGTTCTGATATGGATCTTCCATATTAAATACACGGACATAAACTTTTATATTTTCCGCAACACCACCGGAATATATCTTGTTTCCCAACCCATCGTAAACAGGTTTATCATAATATTCCAGGTCAATAGCTTGGAAAGCGGCAATAAGCCTTCCATCACCATCATCGACATAACCATCGCCTATATGTGCTATCGCGTCACTTGTTGATAATAAATCTCCTGATATAGGGTCATATTGAAAATCAAATTGCAATAACTGATCATCTCCACCAGGCATAAAATTGGTTAAATTTATCATATCAACCTGACCATTGGGACCAGCCCATATAACCTGAACGAGAGAGTTTGTTTTTACATACTCACCTGTAAATACATCGTATATTCTGTGCGTTCCGGGTGATTCATACTCGTCAGCATTGTACACTTCCATATCAAGATATTTTACTGCATAGGCATCCAGACCGAATAAAAATACCGACAAGCTTAGCATGAGGCTGAATAAAATTTTCTTCATCTTGTCTAATCTCCTTAATTTATTATTTATATTATAATAACTATTTATTCATATTTGAATTTGATTTCGGATAAGGCCTATTCACAATCCAATGCGTCAAAAGAGTTGTCGTATTCGTTTTTATTAAAAACGCTTCACCAGCCTTAATCTTTCTATTACATACCGTTTGATCCATATATCTCCATTCTTTTATACTTCCATTTGTGGAAATATAATGAAACACAACCAAATCATACCTTTGTGTTTCCGGATTAAAAAAGTATATTTTATCAGCTTTACGGGAAGTAGAATCGCTCCTGAACCCGCATTCCAAAAGCCCTGATTGATCAAGCGTAACTTCGCCCTCATACGGCAAAGATACAGTTGTGTAATCATTAGCATTTACAGTTATATCTCCGCTATCCTGCGCGTTTACAATACCTACCATCGGCAATGTTATAGGTGATGCCGCGTTAGGAGGTATTGTGACAATAAATCCAGAACCAACTGAAATATCATCATTTGTCAATGGACTTCCCATCAAGTCAAACCATGTATTATTATAGTCGGCAAGATATGCTGTTCTCTGTACGGTTCCCTGCCAAAAATCCACAATAGTAGCTGTGCTCGGCATATCAGAACCCGGCAAAAACCTACCGTCAAGTGTCTCTGATAATTTCAGGGAATCGCATTTATTTCCAACAAAATTTCTACCAGTATATAACTTTATATTTCTATAATAAACAATATTTTCTGACGCCCAGGGACTTCCGGCGTTTACAGAACCCGCCAGAACAATTCGATAATACCGCACAACAGCATCTTTAGGATGCAGTCTGTCATCAGCAGTGCCTTGAATATTGTCATATCCATCAGCATCACCCTGATCGACAAACAATCCCGTTGACGATACTCCAGCTAAATGCCAATTCATATCAGCAGTACCGAATTTTTCAAACGACGAATCAGAGTACATTATTTCATATTCTTTGCCGGCAACCACATTCCACTCTAGAGTAATATCTTTGTTATCTTCCAATGTAGCTGTCAAGTTAATAGGGACACGCGCTACATTCACCTGAAAAACTTTTTCAACAAAGCCACCGTCTTTATCTGTGACAGTCAACTTTGCAGTATATATATTAAAATCGGTATATTGATGTTCTAAATTTATGCTATTATTCTGAATATCAAAATCAGGCACGATATTTCCATCACCCCAATCCATAGTAGCTGTATGCGTATCAAGGGATCCCAAATCAGAGTAAGAAACAATTATCGACACCAAATCACCCTCAGATATGTTTTTATCGGTTATATCATCAACGGTTGGAGCAACGTTGTTCACAACAACAGACGCACTGGCATATGATATATTATCATCAGGATCACTAACCTTGACTGCTATTGTTCTGGTTACATTATCCGGCCACACAGCTGTAGTAGGATTTACCCCGCTTGCATCATCAAACTGCCCATCACAATCAAGATCCCATTCGAATGTTAAGTCGCCGATCTGATCATCAGGATCGGTTGTTGCCCCCGCATCAAGCTGTATTGTGGATCCTTCATCAATAGTATAAGGACCGCCGGCATTGGCAACAGGTGAAGTATTCTGGCTCAACATCTGATCTGTAGTCGTCAGACCATTCAGGTTTACATAATAATACCTGTCAAGATTACCCGCTAAAGTCGAATAAGATACGGGTGTAGCTTGGCCATAATAGGTCGCTTCCGCCAACGAAGATTTATTAAATATCCTGATATAAACATATCCTGCAGGTATATCCGCGCCAACAAGAATAAAATCGAATTTACCGGAAACCGTATACAGTATATTTACTCCTTCACCGATAGCATGAGTCGATAACAAAACGTCATCCCCGGTAACTCCACCGGTTTCAGAAGGAGGATTAGCTATATTATCCGCTCCAACCGATATTAATTGCACCACCGCACCAGGAACATAAGGACCATACGCTGTATTCGTCTGTCTGGCGGGATTATTCCCCGGAAGAAGAGCACCGTTCTCATCAGTAATCCCGATTGTAGCGGCTATATGCAACTTCGAACTATTTGGATCTACCTGCGCATACCCTGTAGAAGCAATAAACCCAAACAGCAATAATAAAGGAATTAAAATCTTCTTCCGCATATTTAAATCTCCTCAATAAAAATTCATCATTATAATATATGTTAAATTACTTTTTCCTGCTCCAAAATTTTATTCCCGTTATGCCGGCAAGTAAAGTAATTATTGTAAACGGTTCAGGAACAGCAGGGCCATTGCCTTGATTAACAGGATATTCAGCATCAACAGGCGTGTCACCAGGTTGATCTAAGAAAAATAAATCGTATTCACCTATGTTAGGAGACTCTGCTAAATATACAAAACCATATGTTCCATATGAAAAGGGATCACCGTTATCATATGCTGTAGAAGGATCCTCTACGCTAAAAAAACGAATATACAAAGGAACATTTGTTACACCGCCAACAGCAGTAATATACGCGTCAGGAATATCCAGAATATATTCTCCGGTAAATGAGGCAAACAAATAAATTCCACCCGGATCAGTTGCGTAAAAAGAACCGGCCAGATAATCATCATCGGACGGGGTTATACTTGGCAGATTTATGGAATCTATCACCATGTCAGGAGATACAAGCACTTGAATTAGTGAATCTGTCGGAATAGGATTTCCACCGCTATCATTCAGATTTTCGGTATTCCCTATCTGATAAATATTTATGGTTGCTGAATTCGCGGAAATAGCAAACAACATAACAGATACCATAACACTTAGAATCGATAATAATTTTTTAGACATGATTCCCCCTCGTCAATTTGAGTTTATAAATAAAGTTATGTTCCTGTAATCCTCTTAATTCTGTTATACATAGTATAGCATGGTTTTTCTTGTTTCGTCAAGGCATACAGAAAAATTTTTTAACTTTTTTATAAATATTTGTACTTTTTTTAATTCTTTATGAAACTGATTACGAAACCATAATTTTTTATTCCTTTTCATATATAAAATATTTCTTATTATTGTTCATTATAAAAATTTTTATTTATCAACATATTACAAAATATTACAAAAAATATTATAGTTTGAGAAACAATAAAAGTTTCATCATTGTATTGTATTGGCATAAAAAAACGTTTAAAATAAGTTATTTGAAATATGATATTTTACCGAATAGATTATTATAATAAACGAATTATTAGAAGGAGCAAAAAAATGAAAAATTTTTTTCTATCTATTTCCCTGACATCTTCTTTATTTATTTCACTATTTGCTTTTTCCATGAACGGTCAAGAATCCACAAACGAATCTATTATGTCTGATAATGTTAAAAAAAATGCACCTAAGATAAATTTCAATGAAACAAAATGGGATTTCGGGAAAATCACACAAGGTGAAAAAGTATCACATGATTTTGAGTTTACAAATACTGGAAACGCCGATTTGATGATTACTTCGATCCAGACATCATGCGGATGTACAGCGGTTATTCCGTCAAGCCAGAATCTAAAACCCAGCGATAAAGCCGTTTTGAAAGTAAATTTTGATTCATCTGGGAGAAAAGATGAACAAATTAAACATATATATGTAGAGTCGAATGACCCACAGGAACCAAGAATAACACTGGAGATAAAATCATTTATCGAAGTTCCTCCAGGCCCACGAATTAAATTTGAAACAGAAACATGGGATTTCGGCCTTGTTGATCAGGGATTTGCACCGAAAAAAAGTTTTACAATTAAAAACGAAGGTATAAAAGAACTCCTATTATCTGAGATAAGAGGCAGTTACGGATGTAACGCGACAACCAAAAGCGATACTATCGCTCCAAATACGGAAACGACTATGGAAATAGCTATAGACCCTCTCACAACCGCCGGCATAGTTGAACGTTTTATCACTTTCGCGACCAACGATACAACTCAGCCGAGAATCACTATCAGAATACTCGGGTATGTAAAAGGAACTCCCCCGGCAAATATGATTATTGTACCGTCCACATGGGATTTCGGTGTCGTGGATAAAAATAAATTTGAAGCAAAAGAGATGATATTCTCCATAAGAAATATAGGCGGCCAGGACCTTAATATCGAAAGAATCAATGTTCCGTACGGATTTGAAACCGATCTTGATAAACCTGTATCAATTAAACCGAACAAAGAATTTAATTTCAAAATAAAAGTTACAAAACCTGATACACCCGGAACAGTAAAACAATACGCTTTTATATACACTAATGACCCTGTTCAACCAACAAGAAGAATAGATATCTGTGGATTTGTTGACCAATCAAATGAAACTAAATAATGTGCGCAAAATAAGTTCCTGTTTGACATTTTTGTTTCTTCTGCTATACATGAATAACTGTTTCCCAAACCAGGAATCTACTACGGTAAAAGGATCTCTTTTTATCAAAGATATGGAAAATTTCGGAATTTCCGATATTGGGGTAAATCCTTTTTTCGCTTACTGGAAAATCTTATTCATCAACAGTAAATCTGTTGAATATACTCAAACAGTAGATGTCAACGGTTGCTTTTCCATTCAGGTTCCCAATAATGAATCTTATGCAGTAATCTTTCTTGACCCAAGAAACAACTTCCAATTTCAACTGACTTACAAACCTCTAAAATATAAAAAATTTAAAGCACCGGTGATGATGCGAATAAATAATAAGGATGAAATTGATCTCGGCATAATCACTAAAATAGATTCCTATGGTGTATTGTCCGACAATATTGGGAAAATTATTGAAGTTGATAACGATTATTTCGCCTCCGATGAAAACGAAAACCTTATCCCCGACGGCCTTGAGACAAACAGACAATATGCCTATTTTTACGGTAAAAAAAATACAACCGATGACCTCGATAATGATGGGATTAAAGACGATATTGACCTTGATATCGACGGCGATGGAATCCTGAATGCCTATGACGATGATATTGACGAAGACGGTTTGCGCAACGAAGATGATTCAGACAATACAAACGATGGTGTCAAAGATAATATCGGCCCTATGCCTCCTGAAATTAAACTGGATTCAAAAACAACATCGGAAAAAGGATTGCTGATTTTCAATTTCACATTGACTGACGAAAACGCCGATGAAGTATCGCTGAAAATCAAATACTCAATAGATTCAGGGAAAAATTACCGTATACCTTCTATACCCAATTCCGAAACCGAAAAAATAAAGGCAACGCCCGAAGGTATAAAACATTCTATAAAATGGAATACTATAGCTGATCTCGGATACATTAATCAAAAAGACATCCTATTTGAGATTCAACCTGTCGACAAAAACAATGAAGGAATACCCATTAAAATAAAATTAGATGTTCAAAATAATACTCCGCCAAGCTGTGAACTTATTTCACCGAAAAATACATCGCTGTATGGTTCTGTAAACATAGAATGGAAAATAACCGAACCCGATCCGAAACAAGAAAATTACAGTTCACTTTTTTTCAGTCCGGATAAAATTAATTATATTCTTATCGCTGATAATCTTAAAGATACTTCTTTCACATGGGATACGATAAAACTTGCTAAAATAAAGAAAATATGGTTTCGAATAGTAGTCAATGATCCTTTTTCAAATACCGAAATAGTATCCGCAAAATCATATTCACTCGATAATCCCGATCCGGTTCACGAGACTACTTTTGTTATCCCAAATAAAGCAAATCAGATTTTCTCAGACAAAATTGAAATTCGATGGGATTCGCCACAAAAAGGGATATCCGATTTGTCATGGTCGTCTGACGGAATAACTTGGAAAATAATAACTTCAAGTTTATCCGGAAATTATTACTCATGGGATATATCCGGTTTCAAAAATACGAAGGATATCCGATTAATGCTCAAAACAACTATAAATAATTATATTTATTACAGTTTTTCAAATTTTTTTATTATCAAGAACAAAAATCACCCTCCAGTGATAGAAGTAATTTACCCATCGGATAATTCTGTCATAGGAGGAATTACGGAGTTTAAACTCAATATAACCGATATAGATCCCGCGGATAATATAAAAAACGTTGTTATTTCATGTAAAAAAAACGGGGCGGAAGAATTAATAAAACTCGCTGAATTTAATAATAATCCTGAACGGTTCCCTCTGGATTTATTTAATTTGGATGATGCCGACAGCTATACCTTTATTATTATAGCTTCTGACGATTCCGCTACAACATCAAAGGAAATAAGCAAAGTCAGCGTCATAAATCCACCTGTGTTGAAAAATATAACTGTACTGTCCGATAATGAGTTGATCTTGGATTTCAGCAAACCGGTTATTAACCTGTTTTTAAATACGGATATTTCAAATAACATAAAGGTCATCAGCATAGAAAAACTTAGCGAGGTGTCATTCAAATTTAGCGTATCCCCATCTCTCCAATCAGGGATCGCATATAATATTTTTTTTAAAAATGATGTCACCGACTTGAAAAAAAATAAAATTTTACCTTATGACAAATCATTTTCATTGAAAACCGATGAAAAACCTCCGGAAATCATAAGACTATTTCCCATCGATTACCACCTGCTTGATATTGTTTATAGCGAACCCGTAAAAGGAGCGGATATTATAAACAATTATAAAATCACTCCTGAGTTAAATATAAAATCGATAATTGATCTGGGTGATAATTCCTACAGGCTTATTACTGAAGATCATAAAGAAAATGAAACCTACTGCGTGGATTTTGCGAATATTACCGATGACTCGGGAAACAAAATTGTCTACACCAAACCGCATACTGTATTTAGCGGTTACGGAAAAAACAAATACATAAAAGTCGATATAAACGGCAAAGGTGATTTTACCGATATCGATACCGCCATAACCAAATCAATTCCCGGTTCGATAATTCTCATTTCGGGTGGAACTTATAAACAGATCAATTCCACTTTATATCATCCCGTTACAATCTGGGGCGGAATAAATCCACAGACATGGCTTCCGGATACTGAGATGAAAACAATAATCGAATCCGACAACCCTCAGTATTGCGCGATAACATCCTCAACAAATGCACGGATAATAAATCTGTATATAAAAAATGGCTCCGATGGAATCAGGATTAATAAAGGCTATAATTTAATATATGGATGCAAAATTTATGATAATAAAGATAACGGAATTACATTGACCGGGAATTCTCAAACAGAAATTATTAACTGCGTTATAGAAAAAAACGGGCATGACGGAATCGCGCATTATTCTGATAAACCGGCATATATATGTAATAATGTGATTATTGATAATATCTATCATGGAATTGAAATATATTCCTCAACACCAACCGGAATTTTCAATAATATTTTAATGCGCAATGAATACGGTATTTCTATCCGAAGAATCGGCGAAAATTATCCTCAAATTAAAAACAATTGTTTTTTTAACAATAACCATGGTAAATCCCTTGAATCATCCTATTGCATTTTTTTACATACAGACACAATGATTCAGGTTATAAACGAACCCGCAGAACTGAATCAAAATAGATTCGGATGGACAGGAAACTTTGTACATAACCCAAATTTTATGAAAAACAATTATTCTGCTCTCAATGATAGTTTTCCACTTATGAAATCAGGCATCCCAATAAATATAGCCATTCTTCCGGAATATCTATCTGCAAGGATAAAGCCCGATTCCCCGCCGGTTGGCATCATACACGACAAAAACTAAAATATTGTAAATTTATCTATTGCCTTACTTAAAAAAGTATTATAAAGTCTGTCTAAAATTCAACTCAAAATTTATAAGAGATCTATGTTTGCAAATCCACTCAATATAATAGTATTTGTCGTGTTTTTTATGGTAATCGCTGTTGTCGGTTATCTTTCCGGTCGAGAAGAAAAAAATATCGATGATTTCTTTCTTGGTAAACGAAAAATACCGTGGTTTGCGGTATGCCTTTCTATTCTCGCGACAGAATGTAGTAGCATAACTGTTATCGGTGTTCCCGCAATCGCTTTTGCCAAAGGAGGAAACTATGGTTATATCCAGCTTGCCATAGGATCCCTTATAGGCAGAATACTTATAGCCACTATTTTTCTTATTCCGTTTTACAACACAAAAGTTACAACAGTATATGAATACCTTAAAGTCCGTTTCGGCCCCAAATCCCAGATTCTCGGCGCAATTTTCTTTTTTGTGACCCGGTTACTCGGTACCGGAGTTAGATTATATACTGTTGCTCTCGCGCTACATGTCGTTTTTGGAATTCCCATCGCTATTACAATTCTTATATCCGCCGGAATTACTACTGCATATACACTCTGGGGTGGGATAAAAGCTGTAATTTGGACAGATGTTGTTCAGTTTTCAGTTTTTATGTGTGGAGCCATATTATGCGTTGGCTACATCTATAATTCATGCGGAGGTTATGAACCTATTTATAAAATAGCGTCCGAAGCCGGGAAATGGAAATTTTTCGATTTATCCATTGATTTTAAAAATGAATTCACTTTGCTCAACGGTATAATTTTCGGTTGTTTTATGACTTTTGCCGCTCTGGGTACTGATCAGGACCTCACACAAAGAATGCTTACCTGCAAAGAATCCAAACTGGCGCAAAAAGCATTGATTTTAACCGGAATAATAGATTTTCCTCTTGTTCTTACTTTTCTTACTATCGGAGTTTTATTATATGTGTTTTATCAGATTAACCCGGATACGGCAATACCGCTTCAAAACGATCAGATTTTCCCTCACTTTATTTTAAATGTTTTACCTCCGGGAATATCTGGATTAATGATTGTAGCTATTTTTTCCGCCGATATGTCCAGTCTTGACTCCGCTTTAAACGCATTGTCTTCCAGCGCCATTTGCGATGTTTACAAACCTTTTCTCGCAAAAGGCAAAACCGAAAAACATTACTTACTCGTCTCAAGAATCATGATTGTCGTTTTCGCTATTATATTAATAGCTATTGCCTATATGAGCAAAAACATTCAAAGCGTTTTAATTCTCGCCTTTAAAGTATCTTCCTATACATACGGCGGGTTACTGGGAATTTTCCTTATCGGTACTTTAACAAAAAAAGGGACGGAACGCGGAAATATTATTGCCATGCTTACAAGCGTACTTGTAGTTTTTATCGTGAGCAAAACTCCACTTACCTGGTCATGGTTCATTGTAATCGGTACATTATGGACATTTTTTCTGGGAATTACTTATCCGTATATAGAAATTACCGTTAAAAAAGTTTTTTCTAATAAAATTTCTTCCAAATCAATTGCATAATAACAATCTTTTTCCATTTCAATTTTTTTTATATTTTTTTATTGATTTTTTTGAATTTTTATTGTTGACTTTTTTTAAATAAACAAGTAATTTTATGATAATTAATGTATTTTAATGTGATCTAATACAACTTTCTAAATTATATTATAAAGGAAATGTTAATTATGGAAAAAATTCTTACTTTAAAAGAGGTTGCGCAATATATCAAGCTGAACGAGAGGACCATCCTCAAAATGGCGCATAATAACGAGATACCGGCAAAGAAAATCGGTAATCAATGGCGATTTGTTTTATCTAAGGTTGATGATTGGTTATCTGAACAGATTGAGAAAGTGGATACATCGGATTTAAACGCTCTTATAACCACTGAACCGCATATTGTTCCGATATCAAGGTTTTTTTCACCGGAACTTATTGAATTGAATTTGAAATCCGACAATAAGGAAAACTTACTTGTTGAATTATCTGAAATTCCCTTAAAGGCAGGTGTTATTTCATCAAATTCTCAGTTATTAAATGCAATAAAGAGCAGAGAAGAATTAATGAGCACCGCTTTAACAAATGGTTTTGCGATACCTCATCCGCGTTATCCTATTGAAGGACTGTTCTCAACACCTAAAATTATTTTTGCCAGATCGGTAAAAGGCGTGCAGTTCGGCGCTTTTGACGGAAGCAAATCTCATTTGTTTTTCATTAGTTGCGCTCCAAGCGAAGGTGTTCATCTCAGATTGCTCGCGAAAATTGGCAGGTTGCTCAGGGTAAGCTCCATTAACGAAAAATTAATGGCTATTCAGAACACCGATGAGTTTTTTAAAACTCTTCTTGACCTTGAAAAAACAGAACTTAATTTTGAAAGAAGTTCTTTAAAAAGTAACGAATAAATTTTATTTCATTATTAAATCATAAAAAAAGGCGTGTTCTTTAGAACACGCCTTTTTTATCACAATTACAAAATATTCTCAATTTAATATACCATTTGTTAGCAATACGCAGTAATGATCTAAAAACTTTCATAACTGAGATTTCCATATATCCTTAGAGTCTCTCAATTCTACAAAATACTTTTTACTCGATCCCCTTTTTAATGCGAACTACTAAAATAACAGGTATAAACTTCCCTGATTTAAAATATCCATAAAAATCATTTACATATTTTTTTGTGTTACATAATATAATATCCTGTAAATCCTGACATATTATTATCTTTTTTGAAATCTTAATTACAAATCAAAAGAGTATTTTATGGAATATAGAAAAAT
>CAYVGJ010000018.1:31215-75988 GCA_964451165.1 uncultured bacterium | reverse complement strand
ACGAATCCGACTATTTGAGTGGATACCTCCGTTTGCGAAAAAGCGTTTGTCAACCAAATACCGGCAACTATCGATGGGATAGCCGCCACTACCAATACTTTTTTTAATCTGTCGATTCGCATTGTTTCCTCCTTATTATTTGGATAAAAAATTTCTTATAGATCGTCCAATAATTATTTATTATAGATTATCTTAATTTTATAACAACTATTTTCGCAATATTAAAACAAAATTTTGTAAATATATTTATACCAATAGCACATTATCATAATATCATCAAAATCCATATCTGTCAAGGCAACGGGTATAATTCCAATAATAATAGACAGCCAAACATGATTTTTTGTTACACAGGATTAAAATATCATAAAAGCTGTTTAAATTTGCGCAACCTCGAATTGATCTCATCCGCCAGATGAGGGGATTTCGCCAATCCTTCTTTGTAATACGACAGAGCCATCTTGATGTTGCCTCTGCCTTCCTCGAGAATCGCCCGCAGATAAAAAAATTCTCCTTCGGTTAACCCTTTCTTTTGAATCTCATTTAATTTGCATTCGAATTCGTCCCACATGGTCAGCCTTTCATAAATGTTCAGACACAAAATAGTTAAGTGAGGATTAAAATTCACGTTATTCAAATAAGTAAGCGCTATGTTCAGAGCGGATTTGTAATCTCCGCAATTATATTTTGAGTTGGCAAACCCAACGGCAAAATCGGCGTTTTCCGGATTGGTTTCGAGCAGTTTGCCGTACAAAAAAGACGCCTCGCTGAAACTGCCGGTTTTAAAATAGAGCCCGGCAAGCGTTGATTTCATAGAAACGTTATCCGGGAACGTAACCAAACCATGTTCAAGAATTTTTACCGCTTCATCCGGTTTGGAGACAAAATCGTGGATTATCGCCCTTGCGGTTATTGATTCGGGTTGTTTTTTTCCTTTTTTCTCCGATTGCGAAAAATATTCAAGCGCGATATCGAATTTGTGCCATTTGAAATACAGTATGGCGATATTGTATAATACATCTTCGTAATCAGGGTTTAGCGAGGCGCATCGAAGCAGATATTTTTCCGCCTCGATCAGGTTGCCGGCTTCGAGATACACCAATCCGGTTTCATAATACGGTTTAGCTTCATTTGGAGTCAACTCAACCTGTCTCATGCCAAGCTGAAGGTAATATTTTGATTTTTCATCCGTTTTCTGACTATTCAAGTGCCCGTAATGATGAACCGCGATATCCGTTAACCCAACAACAGCGTTCATTGCCCGCAGTGATTTTGCGACGGTTTCGTGAATAATACCGGAAAACCGAATCTGAGGTATGTTGCGGAATATTCCTATCCGGTTGACGGGTATATATCCGATCGACCGTTCGAAAAGAGGGTATTTGCCGTTGCACGGGACAAAATTTTGTTTTCGCGGATCGACGGTGTAGTTGCGCTGGGTAACCATGAACGCGCAGAGGTTTGTCGATTCGCATAAAGGCGGTATTTTAGCGGCATCCTGCGGGTCGATTGTTTCATCGGAGTCGATGAATACGATCCATTCGCCTTTTGCGCAATCGATAGAGAAATTCCTCGCCGCGCTGAAATCGTCTGTCCATGTGTATGGTATGACTTTCGCACCGTGTTTTCGCGCTATCTGCGCGGTAGAGTCGGTACTGCCGGTATCGACCACGATGATTTCGTCAACCACATTTTTCAGCGAATTGATCGCCGCGCCGATACAGTCTTCCTCGTTTTTCGTTATCATGCAAAGGCTTAAAAGCATATTCCCACCGTAAAAAAAATATATTTATCCATATATTTAATCGGCAAAACAGACGGATAATTCATCAAATTCTTAATAATAAAAATTTTAAAAAAATATTACGCGGATTGATCAAGCGATTTCTGGCGGTTTATGGCGTTGTTGAGGTCCGCGCTTACAGGGCGGGGAGGTATGGTTACCTCAAGATACGATGCCACATCGGATATGCTCAGGTTGGTTTTGCGCAGTTCCTGTTGCATATCTTTTATGGAAATCCCGTCTTTCTGTACAGCGAGTTTCGCGGATATGATTTCATTCAGCCTTAGTATTTTATGTTGTTTTGACACCAGTTCGCGCAACGTATTTTTGTCGTTTACTGTCCAGCGCGGTTTGATCATGAACATAAATACACGGACAAACGAATCGGAATGGATCGCTTTGTCGAGATCCGCACCGAGCAGTGGTTCAATTTCTGACTGCGGGCGCAACAGCGACACTTTATCGGGGGTGATAACTCCTGTTGTTTTCGCCTGTTCGACAGCGTTGAGGAAATCGAGGGTTGTTGGTTTCTCTGTTTGAGACAGGTTCGCATAGATAGCGTAAATATCCCTGAACAAAGACAAAACGTTGTCGAACCGTTTGGTTTTCTCATCGTCGGTTAAAGCGATATCTTTTTTTATCCCATGCACAACAAGTTCGGGCGGGAGTTCCTCGTCGCCTATCGACCGTAAAATATCTATAAGGAACACTCCTGTTGATATGGATTTAATATCATCCGAGCCGGGAAGTTCCACAGGCCTGTACGATGTTGCGTTGTTTTTGGAGAAATCGCGCAGAACAGAATCCTGCGGGGCAATAACATAAGACCTGGCGGATATCGCACTGGCGGATATGCCGAACCGGTTAATAAGTTCGGTTTTGAGTAACCGTTGTGAGAATTCGGCTAATATGATATCGTTGATTTTATCTTTCAGTTGTTGCGGAGTCGGATTGACGATGTTCTCGTCCCTCAACAAACCTGATGCCAGCCGGTTGAGGTTTTCCTCGCCGGTTTCGGCGGTAATTTTATCATAGAGAATTTTGTGGTTGTTGTTTTTCGGATTGTACCCCAGAGCTATGACGAAATCGAATTTCCCGCTGGTATCTCCGCGCGTATATAATTTCCGGTCAATCAGGCGTTTTGCCTCAATTACGTCAGCCGATTGCGTATCTACGGTAACGAACAGAGGGCGTCTTCCGTGTGTCTGGATATGTTCCGCGCGGAAAGTATCCAGAGTTGAGCCTACAGCGATATTCTGTGTAGATGATTGCGCGGTAAGTATTTTGTTGTCAATAAGAACGATATCCGGATCAAGATTGTGGATCCGAAGTGTCTGAACCAATATGGATTTTAAATCGGCTATTGAGGCTGGAAGAAAAACCTGTCCTTTGGAATATGACATCGTAAGCAAATCAAAAAGAAAATCGACAGGATTTTTATACCGCGATATGAGTTTATCCATATCTTTTAAACCGTACCCGAAAATATAAGTCAGCTCCATAGCGATCTCGTTATCAATAGATGACAGATCCCGGCTTTTCCTGATATTGTCTTTCAACGATACCCATCGGTTCAAAACTGAGTGGGCGAAATCCTCAAGTATCGCTTTACGTTCACTGATGGTTGCAGATTCGTAGAACCGGGCAAGATCGATATTGCCGGATTTACGCATTATGGCTGATATCGCGTCCGGATACCCTGACCGGCTGATCATGAGAAATTCATCGCTGTCATCCGGTTTAAAATCGAGAAGATGAACGTAATTTTTCAGGAAATATTCTACATTATCCTGATATTTCGTACCTGTAAACCTGCTTATGGAATCAAAAGGTGAATTTGTGAGTGTCTGATCACTTAGAATCAGGGCATTATCTGTTTTCGGCAAAGAAGCGATGTTGGATACGTAATTAAAATATTCGTTTGAGCCGTCTTTGGTTGGTTTGCCGGATATTTTGTGATGGACATTGGATAAATATATCAGGGAAACTTTTTTGTTCTGGGTTGTAAGAAACGCTGACAGATCAGCTATTCCCTGCGCTGACCAGCTTGATTCTACAGCAAGCAGTTTACCTTCTGATACAAACTGTTTTATGTATTTGAACCTTGTTTCGTCGGATAACCATGTTACATTCTGTCCTGCGCGAGAATCAGCTTCGATCATGGTTTTAAGCATATGCAGATGTTTGAACCCCTGATTAAGAGGTTGGTATTGGAATTTCCAGAACTCACGGGCGGGTTCTTTGAGATCTTCGGGCATAAAATCGATGATTATATCTCCTATGTTTTGCGAATACTTTTCGCTGAATTTCGCTCTATAAAACAGTTCATATATTTGATCGAGCGGTGCGTCTTCTGTAAGAACAATGGGTTGTTCTCCGGGTTCAACTTCAGGCAACGTATAATATGTTATGCCGTCTTTAACAAATTGGCGGATAGGTTTGCCGGAAAGAATTGATAAATATTCTATTCTATTTGCGGCAAAAGAGATAAGAGCGTTTCTAATCGGCATGAACAGTTGAGTAATCAGCGGGTTCAGATCCACAACAATCGCCATCGGCGGTTTTGCTGCGGCGATATACGACAGGTTTACACCACCGGCACTGATACCAATAAACACGTCGTCAAAATCACCTTTCTCAATATCGGGAATAGCTTTTTCCCACTGGTCTTCATTGGTGGCAAGCCATATTGGAAAATACATCATATCCCTTAGTTTGCCAGGGGGTGTGATTTCAGAGCGGCTTTTAAGAAAATCGAAATATAAGTTATTTGAACGCAATAAGTTTCTTAAAACCGGCGCGTTGATTTTTTTGGTTATGGCACTATCTATAAGAAAACTGAGCTTTTGAAGAACATATAAAGTAGATACCTGTCCTTTATTATCAAGAACAGTCACGTTATCGGGTATGGTTACATACTTTATCCGTGGGCCGACATGAAAATGAGGAGAATCGGGGGCGGATTCAGCCATCGGCGCGTCGTTGCCGTTGTAACTATCACCGAAAAACATTACCTGTGACGGATTGGTTTTACAGATATTATTCAGAAAATGCGAAACAGCACTTGATTTGTCGTTTACTGCTATATCAATGGAATACATACCCGCAAGCCCCGCTTTTAGAGGAAGATCCGATTTTGCTATCAGGTTCAGGACTTCCTGAAGATACTTCTGTCTTACTTCCGGGTTGGCTTTCTCGAATTTAAGGCTTATCTGGCAAGGTTCAATCCGCATGGTGTATTCTTCAACTTTGAGTTGGGATGCAATTTCCTTGAGTTGTTTAACAAACCCGTTGGTATTGAATCCGGGTATGGTTGTCTCAAGGGTTAATTTGCGGTATTCGATCTCGTTGGCGTCTTTGTCGTAACCGATTGCGGCGGCACCTGAATTTGAGTATATTGTTATCGATTCCCATTCGGATTTGTCAAACAGGTCCAGAAACCGATTTTTGACAATATCGTGTTCCTGGCCGGATATTACCGCGATTTTTATTCCCATAGCGATAAACTTTTTCAGTTCGGTGATTATTTCCGGGGGTATAGGTTTAAACCCTTTCGCGTCACGTTCGCACAATGTACCGTCAAGGTCAAATACAAGTGCTCGAGGAGTTTGATCAAATTTATACGGGTCACCGATAAACGAGAAAAGTTTTCTCAGCACCTCATCTTCCATTTGTGCCTGCTGGTTCATCGGAATAAGGTTTTTGAGTGAACTTTTCTCAAAGGATAAATGAACATTATCCGCCTGGCTTTTGCCGGAATTGAGGATTTCCGCCATAAGTGACGGTTTTGAATAAACTTCGCTCAATTTAGCGTCACGGACAGATTCGTCGAATGGTTTGTCTTTATAAAATGTAGATTTCAGCTCAATCCGTTTTCCAAGTTCCGGTGTGCCGCGTTTAGCAAGCGTGGCATAAAATATTTTTTCTTCTCCGAACATGGAGAAAATTACCGGTGTGCCTGAGTATTTTTGAGTATCGGAAATAGATTTCCCGAGCCTGAACATAAAATCAATTACAACAGGAAACGGTATATCATCGCTTATAGCTATTTCCGTAATGCCTAAAACGGCGAGGTTTTGATTAAGAAACACGGGCGATTTATCTATTTTATCTGAAAAAGTTGTTCCGGATTTCAAAGTCTCTAACGCGAAAGGTATTATTGCGCGAAGATCGTCGGTTAGTGAAATCGGTGTATCGGGCGATTCATCATCGCGGGTTATGTAATTAAGCCTTGTCCATTTATCAATCAGTTTATTTAGAACGTCATCGGATGGATTGAACTTTTCTTTAATTTGATTCAGGGTAAGCGGTGTTTTATAAAGTTCACGCATAAGTTCATCCGCTGTATCATGAGTTGTTTCGTGTTCCATATATGAATTCGGAAGTACAGCGATTTTCAAATCGCCTATATCAAATCCGAAGACATTTCCATTAGGTTGAAATTGCGATAGAGTGCGTTCATCAAACGAGAAAAAAGTAAACTGCGTGTCGCCTATACTTACCTCAAGAACCAGTTTCCCGGATAAATCACGGTACAAACAAAGATTATTAAGGCCGGGGAAATTTTTGTCGCCCCAACTTCGAATAATGGTTTCAACCTGTTGCTGTAGCTTTTCTATCGAATAAATATTGCTTTGTTCAAGTTCGAGTACCGAATCAACTACCATCAATGTTTTATATTCAGCGCGGAAAGCGTTTAATCCTTGCGCGTCGCCGATGAGCGATTCGCCGGAAAGCAAAGACGCTATCGCCAGATGTGAGTTCAAAGAAATCGAAGACCTGTTCTGAGCGTTAACCCGCGCGAAAGATTCCTCAAGCGATGTCTCAAAAGCTGTTTTCTCATTGGATAATCGCGATTTGTATAACTTCATGTGCCCGTTATCGGTCATGTTCGGGGAAATTATGGTATATGAAATGTCTTTAGCCCGCAGAATATCTTTTATCCCCTGAGCATGAAACCCGCCTACAATCAGACAGGCACTGTCGCACTCTTCTATATCCATATCCGCCAGAATATTATCAACCATAATATTGTTTCGTGCCGACGCTGATGAATAAAAATCAAGGCTCTCTTTTATAAGGTTATCGAAATTTTTGGCGGATTCGCCTTTGAATAAATTCTTCTTTGATACGCTGTTTATTTGTGCCAAACCGGTTATGGAACCGGAATCTATCTTTTTTTTCAAGAAAAGGTTGTATTCATACGATGACAAATCAAGCGAAAACAGTTTCGATACCAGCCTGAGGTTTCTGTTAAGTTTGTAAATGCGGGCTTTATCTGTCTGTGAAAAAATTTTTCCCGCTAACGTATCCGATAGGCACAGCGATTCCTGAAAAATCGCGTTGTGATTTATTTTTTCCGTTGCTCCCAAATATTTTAAATATCTACTGAGCTGGGGATAACGCCCGAGATCTAATCCGGATTCTTTACCTGCCGATTCAAGAATAGAATAATATCCTGCAGGTTCGATTTTACCAAGTTTAAGTTCGTTGTAAACCTGATCCAAACGCGTTTCTTTTGCACAGATAATCTTGTGTGCCTGTTTACGTTCAGTCTCAAGGCGCAAAGTGTCTATATTTTTTTCATCAGAAAAAATCTGATTGAGGTTTTTTAATGATTTATAACTGTCAAGAGACACTTTATACCTGCCGGCAAGTTCAATGAGGTATTTGCAGAACTGCATATACCCTATATTCTTTTCATGCAAAGCCTGATGGAGCGAATCAAAATGTTTTTCATCCAGGTTGAATTCCGAATCCGCGGCGGCTTGAGCCGTCTCAAGAAGCGATTGAACGGTTTCTTTCGCTTCTACGGCCTTTGCTGAAAAACTCACGTAAAGATCATAGTTTTTACGGTATTCATCGGGTTTTTCCGCACCGATAAATAATGGAGCCGATTCTTTTTTGTCTCTCCTAA
Source organism: uncultured bacterium (assembly GCA_964451165.1). GTDB lineage: Bacteria > Auribacterota > Auribacteria > Auribacterales > Auribacteraceae > CAYVGJ01. The sequence continues at coordinate 68,288 of CAYVGJ010000018.1, read as the reverse complement.
TAAAATAATATTCAGCGCCATTAATTTTGCCTTGTTTAAGAAAATAATCGGTTACTCTATCCCTCGATGTTTCAATTGGGAACGATTGTATGTCATCGAGATTGAGTGTACCCGCCGCTCCTTCTATGGCGACAAGCCTTGATTCTGGTGAATCGGAGAACCGACTGAGGATGGATGATATGTTTTTCTGTGCCTCTATGTTGCAGTGAGCGTCCATTATGATGAGTATATCGCGCAGATCCGATCCGGAGTAAGACTCGATAATTTTTCCGTATTTCGAGTAATCATGGTGTATTTTGCTGTTTTCTGCATTAGAAGGAATTGGAGCCAGTAAAAAAACTAATGCTGAAAATAAAATTATGTGTTTAGAATAAAATTTCTGCCTGTTTTTGATCATCATTTACCATCCAGTATTTTTCAGTTGCCGAGAAGATTATAATCCTAATATTTTTCGTGATACTCGTTGTTTCATGGCGATATGGAAATATTGCCAGTTTTTCTTGTTTCGCGATTTGTGATAGAAAACGCTTTCTCAGCAGTATTAATTTATATTAATTATATACCAGGCGGAGATAAAATTCAATATTCAAACATATTATGAAAAAAATTCCTGATGTATAAAGATGTGTAAGTAATGGACTTTTTATGGGATGTAATATATACTTAGACCTCTGCATAACTATCAAACAATCTGAAATTTGCAATAAATACATGAATCCTGAAAAAACTGTCATTCCCGCGAAAGCGGGAATCCAGATATGTAACCTGTTGTAAATAAGTAATATATTAGGTTTTTCAATATATCCGCAATAATATATTTTAGATAAACCATTGTGTAAGTTTATTAACTGGATTCTATTTCACGCCAATGACAGTAAAAGTATTAGTTATGCAGAGGTTTCTATTTATACATCATTCACGAAAAAGAGGGAATGACATGCAAACAGAAGGGAATGATTGAAAAAGTACCGGGAAAATATTTATATAATATTTATGTTCTAATTTTCCTCAAAACATTATAAAATTTATCCCTTTTTTATTTATTTTGATTTGTTTCTTTAATTTGTGTTTTAAACGGAGGCTTGATTTATGAACAATACGCTATACGAAAACGAAATTTCCCGCAAACATAAGACTGAGCCTAATTTATATGAAGCCCTGAGAAAAAACAGGCTTTTTTATTTAAGAATAATTTTTTTGAGAATTTCAAGAACAGGTTTAATCGGGTTTGTTAAAGATACCGCAAACTTTTTTCTTGCGTTGATGTCTGTATTGGGATTCAAGTTTGTTTCAAAACCGTTGTACGCACAGATTGAACCGACTTCTCGGTGCAACCTGCGATGCAGGATGTGTATTTCCAATACACCTGGTTATGAGCGCAACGATCTGTCGTTTATTGAGTTCCGCCAGATAATCGACAAACTTTCTTCCGTTATATGCCTTAACATTCAGGGAAACGGCGAACCTCTGTTAAACGACAATATATTCCGCATGATAAATTACGCGGTTCAATCAGGAAAAGCTGTGTTCACATGTACCAATGCCATGCTTCTTGACGATGATAAAATTCAGAAAATACTGAAAACAGGCCTGTTTGAACTCGGTATCTCCATGGAATCAACCGATAAGGAAAAATATGAGTATATCCGCCGGGGAAGCGACTTCGATAAACTTGTCCAAAACATTTCACGCCTGGTTGAGTTACGCGATGAAATCAATCCGAAACTGATTGTAAAGTTATGGGTTACTATAATGAATCACAATATCGAGGAAATTCGTGATATAATCCGTTTCGCGTCCGATTTGGGATTGGATGGGATTTATTTCCAGCAGATTCAGAATAAATATGATTATCGCGCCAATTACTCCGGCAATTTCTATTCCGATCCTGAATCAGGATTGTTTTTTAACAGGAAATCATTTATACGTGAGTTTGAACAATTCGCCCGAGAACTGAATGTACCGATAAATTTTACTCAGAGATGTTTCTGGCCGTGGATGGGGTTTTTCATCAACTCGAAAGGGTTTGCGACCCCATGTTGCGTAATAAACGATTATAAAAAATATTCTACCGGAAACATATTTTCCGATGATCTCAAAAAGGTTTGGAACCACCCGAGTTACCGCGGGTTGCGGGTACCGGTATCCGTAAGGAGGAAATTATCATGTTGCGAAGGTTGTTCTTTTGAGTAAACTTAATAGTTGTGAACAATTCGATAATTTTGTATAAAAATAATTTTGGTTTTTTCAACATGGAGATATGGTATGGAAGAAAATAAGAGCGAAAATATAGAGAGCAAAATAGATCATATCATATCGGCTCTGGATGATAAAGAGGTTGTTACCGGAATTCTCTCGGAGATGCGCAGCGAGGATATTGCCGAGATACTCAACGTGGTTAATTATGATGAGAAAATCAAAATAATCCGTTATTTAGACCAGGAAAAAATGTCTCACGTGTTTGCGAAAACCGGAGCGGATACCATTTACGCGGTAATTGAGGAACTCGGCCCGGTTTATGTAGCAGGAATCCTTGAGCATATGGAACCGGAAGAAGCGGCAGAGATATTGTCGGAACTGGAAGAAGAAGCCGTCGAGGCTGTTCTCGCCCTTATGGGCAAACCGGAAGCCCGCAAAGTCAAGGAAACCTTAGAGTACGAGGAAAAAACCGCCGGAAGATTAATGTCAACCGACATTATTGTGATAAATGAAAGTACAACTCCCGAGCAGGCGATAGAATATATCCGCACAAAAGAAATAGAAAAAACACATTATTATATATATGTTGTAAATAACGAAAACCGGTTTATCGGGCTTATTCCTATCCATAAAATAATATTTGCCAAAAAAAACATTGGGCTCGGCAACATCGCGGAAAAAGAAGTCGCTTGCTTGCCCGTAACTATGGATCAGGAACAGGTCGCCCGGCTGGTAGGGAAATACGATGTGCCGGCTCTTCCCGTTATTGACGAATCCGGCGATCTGGTGGGCGAAATTACGGTTGATGACGTAATCGACGTTATAAACGAAGAAAATACCGAAGATATATACCGAATGGCCGGTACCGATTATGAAGAGGTTTTCAGCGAATCCGCTATAAAAGTGGCGAAAATCAGGTTACCGTGGTTACTTGCCTGCATATTCGGAAGCCTCCTTTCAGGAACAGTTATACGTAAATTCGAGGTTACTCTGGAACAGGCGATATCTCTTGTGGCATTCATACCTGTTATAATGGCAACAGGTGGAAATACAGGGCTTCAATCGTGTACCATCATGGTGCGAAGGTTAGCCATGGGCAATCTGTCAAGCTATAATATCGCGTCCAATATTTTTAAAGAGATCCGCACAGCTTTGATTCTCGGAACAGTATGCGGCAGCCTCCTTTTTGTAATAGCGGCTATCTGGAGAGGAAACCCTTTTATCGGCTTTATTCTTGGAGTGTCAATGTTCTCAGCGGTTTCCGCGTCGTCTATTGTCGGGTTGTGTGTGCCGATCCTGTTTAAAAAAATCAAAATCGATCCGGCAGTATCTTCAGGCCCGCTTATTACCACGCTGAACGATATCATCGGTTTGAGCATATACCTTATATTATCAACTATATTAATCAGATATATGAAATAAGGCGAAATCGAGAGGGAAGTTTTTATTGAAATAAAACCAAAAATGTCTATAATCATCATAATTTATCTCTGAAACAGCTTTTTTTTCGGTAAAACACATATTCAACAATAAAAAGGAGACACTGCAATGACTATTATATCAAACGTAATCGCAAGAGAAATTCTTGATTCCCGCGGTAACCCTACCGTTGAGGTGGATATTGAACTGGAATCCGGGTTTACAGGACGCGCGGCGGTACCGTCAGGAGCTTCCACAGGCGAACACGAAGCGGTTGAACTTCGTGACGGCGACAAATCAAGATATCTTGGCAAAGGCGTGCTCAAAGCCGTGAAAAACGTGAACGAAATCATCGCTCCGGAAGTTTGCGGAATGGATGCGATGAACCAGATCCAATTAGATAAAGTGCTGGTGGAACTCGACGGAACCGAAACGAAATCAAATCTCGGCGCCAACGCAATTCTCGGTGTATCCCTGGCGGCGGCAAAAGCTGTAGCCAATGCGCTGGATGTGCCTTTGTTCCGCTACCTTGGCGGCACAAACGCCAAAATGTTGCCTGTTCCGATGATGAACATATTAAACGGCGGAAAACACGCAGACAATAACGTCGATTTGCAGGAATTCATGATCATGCCTATCGGCGCGCCGTCGTTCCGTGAAGCATTAAGAATGGGCGCCGAAGTGTTTCATACATTAAGAAAAGTGCTCAATGATAAAGGATATATCACAACAACCGGCGACGAAGGCGGATTCGCGCCTAACCTGCAAAGCAACGAAGAAGCGCTCCAGGTGATTATGCAGAGCATAGAAAAAGCAGGTTACAAACCAGGTAAAGACATATTCATCGCTCTTGACCCGGCGTCATCGGAATTCTATAAAGACGGAAAATATATCTTGAAAGCCGAAAAGGACAGCGTAAAAACAAGCGCTGAGATGGTTGAGTTCTATGCAAAATGGGTTGAAAATTACCCGATATTCTCAATCGAAGACGGACTCGCCGAAGACGATTGGGACGGCTGGAAACTTTTAACAGAAAGAATCGGCAATAAAGTTCAGCTTGTCGGCGACGATCTGTTTGTAACAAACACAAAAAGATTGAAACAAGGTATCGATAAAGGAATCGCCAACTCAATTCTCGTTAAAGTAAACCAGATCGGCACACTTACCGAATCGCTGAACGCGATTTTCATGGCGATGACCAACAAATATACCGCTGTGGTTAGCCATAGATCAGGCGAAACCGAGGATACAACTATATCCGATATAGCCGTAGCTACCAACGCCGGCCAGATAAAAACAGGTTCGTTGTGCAGAACAGACAGAATATGCAAATACAACCAGCTCCTCAGAATCGAACAGTTGCTCGGCGAGGAAGCTGTATACGGAGGAAGCTTGCTTAAGTGAGACAGATACAGGTTCCCTGGGGGAAAATAACATACTTTATTCTTCTTGCTATTCTTATAGTAATGGGAACCTATTTTATTTTTCCGGGTATAATCAGGATGAGAAAACTCAACCAGCAGGAAATTGACCTGGAAAAAATTCTCGGCGAAAAAGAATTGAAAAAAACTGAACTGGAACGGTATTTGAATAAACTAAAAGATGACCCTTTTTTTGCCGAAAAAGTTGCCCGCGACGAGATGGGATTGAGCAAAGATAACGAAATTATTTATAAATTCGACCGCTGATACGGCGGGTTTTTGCTCAATCCCGTCCTACGGGATTACAGATAAAAACTATAACCCTAAAAACTGTTCCAGTAAAAATATGAAAACAAAATTTATTCCTGTATTTATTCTGATCGCATTGTCATTGTTTTTAAGCCCGGCTTTCGCCATCCAGGACGAAATGGCGGTCGGCAAATTCTCTCCCGGTGACTCAAAATTTCAGCTTGTTATTTTCCATTTTTCACGAGGAAAAACCTTTTTTAAATTTTTCGAAAATCCACCGGATTCACGATACCTTTTCCCGACATTTGAAGTACTTGTTAAAGGACAGCTTCTTGAAAAACCAGTAATCGAGGACATAAACGGTGACGAACTTCTTGATATTACCTACAAAACAACCTCTGAACAAGGCGTAGTTTACTTTAACCTGAAAAAGGAAATGTTCATAAAAACACCTAAGGAAAAATTGAAGAAAGCAGATTTTACCATCCGTGACGAAATGAATCTCTTTGACAACGATACCAGAAAAAAATGACTATTTTGCCGATAATTTTTTTATAAGCCCGATTATGTCTTCAATTGGGAAAGGTTTTTTCAATATATGATAACCGGCGTCCTTGATACTTTTTCTGTTCATCTCGATTATATTGTCGAACCCGGTTATGAAAATTATTTTTGAATTAGGTGAAATTACTTTTGCCTGAGTGGCAAGGTCAAAACCGTCCAATTCCGGCATTCTCACATCGGTAACAAGTATGTCTATACCGTTTTTCTGTATGAAATCGAGCGCTATTAAACCATTGCAGGCGGTATATATATTGATTCCCTCATCAGAAAAAACTTCCTTGATCAATTCAAGAAAAATGCATTCATCATCAACAAAAAGAATTTTTTGAAAATTATTATTATCGCTTTGTTTGTTAATCATTTGTTTTTACCGTGATCTTTTTTATTTTTCAAGAACTGCCAATACTGCCAATATAGAAATCTTTATTTGAAATATCGGAAATTTACATAAAAAATTAACTCATTTATGATATATTAACCGCATAATATATGCGTGTGGAGATATAACATGTTACTTATTAGAGGGATATAAAATAGAAGACTAAAACGATATAAAATACTAAATTTTGCCGAAATCCATATTATTTTTTAATTGTGTACAGAAACTCTTAAATTGTAAAAATATTAAAAATAGGTTATAATTTATTTAAGAAAATTATGATAGGACTTATTGGGTTTCTTATGAGAAGATCAAAAGAGATATTTTTAGTTACAACATTATTGTTGTTTATATATTATTTGCCTGTTTTTGCCTATTCGCAGAGCAAGAACGGCAATAATGGAAAGATTGTTATCCCGTCCGGTTATGGTGAGGTGAAAGACCGCTATGATGGAAAATCGGGATTTACAGTTATTCATATTCAAGACGCCCATTGTGTCTATGAAGCGCAAAAAAATATCGCTACTATCCTCGAATCGCTTGTGCAGAATCAAGGCGTAGCTCTCATTACTGTTGAGGGTGCTGCCGATAAGATAGACGCAAGCGAGTATGCCTCATTCCCTGATCCCAAAGTACGGAAACTTGTAACGGATTATATGATGAAACAAGGCCGTATTTCCGGCGCTGAGTATTTTATGATCACTTCCGGGTCGCAGATAATGATGACTGGTTTGGAGGACAGGCTTCTTTATCAGAAAAATTTAAGTCAGTTTCAGGAGTCGCTTTCGTTCAAGATCAAATGCGCCGAGGTGTTTTCGAGGCTCAAACGTATTCAGAAACTTCTTGAAGAAAAATATTATCCCGAAGAGGTTAAGAGAATGATTGAGCTGAATGAGAATTATACTTCGGGTAAATTGTCTCTGGTGGATTATGTAAATAGTATGTTTGAGATTGCGGGTGAAAAAAAAATAGATACCGCCGGCTATGAGAATCTGTGTTCCATTTACAAAATCAATTGTCTGGAAAAAGATATAAATTTTAACGTTGTCGAATCCGAACGCCAGCAACTGGTAAACGAAATATCCCGGAGAGTTTCCGCGGATCAGTTACGGCAGTTGATGCAGTATAACCTCCAGTTCAAACTTCAGCAGATATCCATAGAGGAATTTTACAATTATCTCGGGTCCAAGATGGCTGAATACGGTATTGACGAGTCCGGATATGTGCAACTCAATAGGTTCAGGGATTATATCAATATATATAAATCACTTAACTGGAATGAAGTATTAAGGGAATCCGAATCCCTTTTCGATAAATTGACCGGCGCTGATTTTTCCGGCCGTGTTCATGGCGAGATTCATCAGATAGGTAAAAACCTCGATTTGCTTGACCAGATGTATCAGTTCAGTTTGCCTGTTCATAAATTTGCGGATTATCTGAAGATTAAAGACGAGATCGCGCCAGGAAAAATGTATACGCAAATAAAAAATATATCTTCCGATGCCGGTATCGAAGAGGAATTACCCGACATAAAACCGTTAACCGACGCACTCCCCATGGTTGAGGAATTTTACAAAACAGCAAAAAAGCGGGATGATGTGCTGATGCAACGGCTGGTAAATACTATGCGCGAACAAAAAGTAACCGAGGCGGTGTTTATCGCCGGCGGATTCCATACGCAGGGGATAGTCGATTTTCTTAAATCAAATGGAATCTCCTATCAGGTGGTCGTACCGAGAATAACAAAGATTCCCCAGTCCACACCATATATGTCGCAGATAACCAACAGGCAGGGATTTTATGAGATGTACCTTGAGAAATCTGCCCTGGCGGTATCCTCGTGGCTGGAGAAAAACCCGTTGTCTGCGCCAAACAGGCAATATTCTTTCGGATACAAAATGAAAAGCCTTATGGTCGGGGCATATTCGTATTCGGCTTCTCAGGAAGAACCTGTTTTAAGCAGACAGGACAGCGAATATCTTAAACAAAGAGTTGTCGCGGTTCTAAATAGCTGGGGTAAACAAAACTATGGCAATATTGATGTTACGGGTATCTCCTATATAGGCCCATTTCTAAATGTAAAAATGGCGGTTAACGGCAAGGAAGTTGTCTTTCTTTTTACCGACAGGGAACAGGATGGGAAAGCATTGTTTGAAACACCTCAGGGAACAACATTTGAAGTCCTGTTTAATTCGGCCGGCGAAATCAATATGCTTGAGGAAAACAACCTGGGATCGTTTCATTTTCAGGTGGTTACTCCAAAAGCTCTCCGGTCATTGCTTTCTCATAGCGATGCGCTTAACAACCGTTCGTTAACAGATATTCAGGAATATATAAAACAGAATATGCTGTACACGCTTATAGAAATGCTCATGGAAAAACAAATTGACGGGCCCGGGCAATTTGAGGATATGCTCCGAAAAAATAAACTGAATTTAACCGAAGATGATCTGGCGGAATTTTTCAGGGAAATAGGAATATCCAGTATGGCAGGGATTTATACCCCGCAAATGAACAGCACCGTAGCCAACGATTCTCTGCTCGGGGCATATCTGGGTGTGAGATCCAGGCACAAAAGCCTGTTGATTGATAATTCACAACTTCCATCAAAAGCGAAAGATTCATTTAATAGGCTTGGTTTCAAAAGTATATATATTGAGCAGGATGTCCCTGTAAATCTGATTAGAGAACTGTTTAGAAAACTATCTGCCAGAGAAATCGATATATTCGACAAAAAAAATAACCGGTTATATGTAGGTGCGGATAAAAACGGAGCTTATTACCTGAACGTCCTTGAACATGTTTCGGGCGAAAAATTCCTTAAAATCGAACGCCTTGCAGGCACATCAGCAGAATTTTCCCCGAAATTAGATCCCAACGTTGTTGAAAAGGTGGTCTCTTCAACAGCAAAACAGATTGAACATATGGATGTTATGCCAATACACGGTTCCCGCGTGGGAGTATCGTATGTATCTATTAAAGATAAAGAATTAACTATCTCAATTATTGAGGTAGACAAAAAAATGAAATTCTTTAATACAGGTCTAAAAGTTACGATCAACCTGAAGAAAAATTTCAATAAAATAGACCTTGCTTTCAAAGCTATACAGGAACTCGCTGTGAATAATGATATTATCCTTGTGGGTGTAATGGCTGATGTTTCAAACGAACGGTTTAAGAGAGGATATTTCCCTTCAGTTGAAGATTTTATAAATAATTATTATACCGATCTTGTCAGGGTTGAAGCGGAAACCAGGTTTAAAGAACGGATAAAAAAACCATTTACAATTACCGATGTGCAACGTGCCTCTTTTGGTGTTAAAGAAAAATTGAACGCAATTCGAATATCTTATCAGATCGATGGCGTAACTTATACGGAATTTTCGACCGATAAATTAAAGAAAAATAAAGATGAAAACAAATTCAACCTCGGATTAGCTGAATTTTTTGCCGACCGATATAGAAACATGGTTTCCGACCCGAAAGAAATCAGCTCTTCGGAAAAACTCATCGTAACCTTGAATAATCAAAAGTATACGCTGGTGCGCGAAGAAAACACCAATTTAATAAGGTTGCTTCTCAGAAACGGATCGTATTCTGTTCCAATACCGGATGGGGAAATAGAGTTTATCCGCGCATCTATACCCCGGCTCGACAGAAACGCTATCGACCATATACCGGGTTTTGTCATACCGCCTTCTTCAACTGCCAGCCAAAACGCTGTTTTCTGGGACGCGTGGCGAAAAAAGACTCAGCCATACCAAAAAGATTCTGTAGCGCTACTTGAAAACGATGTTGTCCCTTTTATGTCACGACTTGTTTATAACTATGAAGATTACCTGACAAAATATTTCGGCGGTGAAATTACTTTTCTGGACCTTTACGGGCATCAGGGAGCTATGGTAGACAGGATCATGACCCGCCAGATGCAACACGATACTCGCATGAGTATCAATCCATATATAATCGACAGCGACCAGTTCGACGCGGCAATGGCAAAAAAAGTTCTTGCCAAATTCGATCTTAAAAGAGAACGCGTTATCTCCTTCGGGTTCGCAAGCAATGTCAGCAGAAACATCAGCTCAATTCTGCACAATCTACAGGACCAGAACCAGCTTGCTAAACCGATTGTTCCCCATGTTATATCTATGGTCGGTTCGGGGCTCGATTACGGTATTACTTCATATGAAGACGCTTACCAGTTGAGCAGTGATGTTTATAAAGTGATGCCTAATAACGGATTGCTTCTTGTTGCGGGAAACGATTTCCTGACACTTAAAGCTGAGGATTTTGAGGAAATCGGATTTGAAGTGCTTGAAACAGGCAATGTTGAGAGTTTCTTTAATACCAAAGTGTTTCCGAAACAATACTATGTTTTAAAGAAAAACAAGTACAAAAACTCTTCCGCTGTTCTGCAATCGCAAAAGAAAGATTTGCCGCGAATTATCAATGAGAAAAAAATATCTAAACCGGCTAAAGACGTGTTCGATTTGGTCGCCAAACTAAATGCCGCGGAAATTTCACTCGCTTCACAATCAGAGAATCAGGTTTATAAAGTAACTGTCATTCCAAAGATGAAAATTGAACGCGGAGACGGAGCCGTTGTTTTATCAACCGATTTTACAAGAGATTCGATATCGAAATCTGTAGACGGCAAATTATACCTTGAATTCTATTTGTCAGCGCCGGACAGGGTTTCTCTATTGCCGGTGATGACTGCAAGCGTCGATTTAGCCATGCAGGATCTCAATATAGACAAGATTACGCTCGATTCAGTAAATTTTAACGGTTTAATTAAAGATATGCGGGATATCGGATTCAAAAATCGTGTTTTAAGTTATATTTACCAGCTATTTCCTGATCAAAGCAGTATTCATGTCAATACCGACCTAAATTATGATATAGTAACTGCATTGTTTAGCACAATACCCGCTGAAAAAAGAACAGAATTCGATTCCCTTTTAATCAGGATACAAAAACTCCAGGAGTTGATCGATAAAAAACAAAGAGAAGGCTACAACGTTTCCAAAAGGGTTGAGGAAATAAACAAATTTGCCGCTCCACTGCTAAAAGAACTGTTCATCATGATGCAAAATCCGGAAATATTGGCGCAAATGAATAAAAACCTTCTTATGGTATCCGAATTACCGCCTATTGACGACTATATTAACGCCGGTTACGAGAAATTGGAAGTTAAACTCAGTGAGGATGGAAAAAATATTATCCTGACGGGCAGGAAAACCAAACCATCGTTTCGAGTTGTCGCCGCAGGTTCATTGCGATCAGGTTTAAAGAGCGAAACCGGTATTGAACAGGATGACGAAATGACCATGATCAGGCAAAAACTTACGCAGATAGAGGAACTTCTCGTCGATGAACGTATTGTGAGCGAAGGATACTTTAAGGCAATAAATTTTAAAATAATTGATAACGCGAAAACACAGATACTTCCGTCAGAAATCGATGGAAACACTATTGTTCTTGATTATAAGTTATTTGTAAAAGGGGTTTCCAGCCTTGATATTCTTTTACTGGAAATAAAACAGGGATTAATGCGCCTTGAACTTCAGCAAATCGGTTCCGAGAAAGAAATAAGAAGCATCAATCAAGGCGTAATTGAATTATATCTCCTTTTAAATTACGTACAGAATTTTATTGATATCCGCGAGAAAGATCCGGATACATACAGCGGAAAAAGCAAACAGGCTCGCATCCTTCAGATGCTCGATCGGGGATTCGGTTCTGAAGAGAGGCCGATGTTTTATCTTTTGCGGTATGTGAACGAACATAATATAAAAAGCGCCTGGCTGATTAAAAATATTCTCATAGACCTGATAACCGAGAGAGGTGAGTTCAAAGGATTCAAGATCTATCCGGAATCCGTAAGTTCCGAACTGGAAAAAATAAATCCGGCGGCGTTGGTTGAGGAATTGAACAGAATAATGGAACTGTATGATTACCGATACATAAAAAGAAGCGTTACTATATCGCCTACATGCATATCCAATTTAAATCTGCGTGCCCAGAAAGAAAAAACAGTAAAACAGATTGTTCAATCAGATGATGTTCAGGTAGTTTACCTGAAAGTTCAAAATTTTAAAGATGTATTCAACACTTTCGGCACAGACATAGGAGTAGGCCATTCGTTCGGAGATCTCGGAATTTTTGTCATAGGGCGATATCTGCAGGAAACCCTCGAAAAACGCCTCGCTCATTCAGGAATAAAAGTAAACATGGGTAATGCAGGCGGAGAATATTTTATCACTTTTTCCAATTTAAAAAATGTTGATGTGGTTCGGGTGTTAAGCGATATATTTGCCAGCCCGGATTCGTCATTTAAAGAAGACGTGATCAGGGAAATAAAAGTGTCGCTGAAAGATCAGATCGGCGCCGCCGCGTACTCGAAAATAAGCGATCTGGTAGAAAGCGAATTTAAACCGTCTAAACTCAATTTTTACGCGGGTGTTTCCGAACACGAAAAGAATTTGCAGAAAGAAACAATTCCTTTCTCGGAAAAAGTGAGTAGAGCGGTTATTATCGCCGACAGGTTATATGCTCACGCCTTCCAGGCGGCTAAACATCAGCAGATACAGTTCAGCCCGACGTATAATGATGTCCGCGCGAATCTTGCGAAACTGAAATCGCCTCTCAACGAAAACGACAGGTCATCTCTGGAGCAAATGCTGAAATTAGCCCAGAAAGAACCCCGAACAGGAATAATGCTGTATACTCCCACAGTAGCAAAAGAAGTATCAATGAACATAAAAATCGGAATGGCTAATGATTACGAGTTTTTCCAACAGTCTTTGGCGGAAACATATACATGGTATAACAGCATAGATATCCTATCCGTGAACTATCTGGCGAGCATAGAGAAGAAAGTCGGATACGAAGTGCTTAGCGAATTGAAAGACAGAATACTGGAGACAGTTCTTCTATATAAATCCAGATTCTTACACGAAGAATACATTTACCAGGGATCGGATAATTTCAAGCGGGCGATAAACTATATCGTAAACCGTCAGCCTGATTACGAAATTTCACGGACATTCCGTCTGGGCGGTGACGAGTACGGCAAGATCGACTGGAATCCAAAAACGAAAAATATGCGTATTTACAGATTAGACGGAAACAATGTCGGTACAACAAATATGTTGTGGGGCAAAGAAATCGGCGACAAATTGATCGATGAGTCTCTGAGAATAATCTCAGAAACGAGCGATATGTCGCAACTGCATAAGAACATTACCGATTTCTTTAACGATATGGGAGAACGCGGATTAAAGTTAAGCGAAAACGAGGTGAAAGACCTGCAGTTCAAGTTGGTGAACAGTTTCTTGCTGGATGAGGATAACTACAACCTGATAAAACAAAATGGAACGTTTTATGATTTCACAAAAAATAATTCGGCGGTAATAGTGCGAAAAAAAGACGGGACATATTTACTGGTGAAATTCCCGGATATAAATGTGCCGTTGTTGATCCAGAAAGCCGAACAGAAATTCGATGTATCCGCGTTACCTTTTTTTGCCGACAAAGATAACGCAATGCCGATAACATTGCTTGCCGGTGAGGATGTGGTTGATTTCGTGGTTGTACGTGACAAAACCGGAGGTGTCATTTTTGAATCCCGCAATCCGCGGGTACCTGCAAAAACCGTAATCAGCCAGAATGATATAGAGAACAACACGCCAATAAAAATACCTGTTAAAGGGTATGGCGATATCGAGTTGTCAATAAAACAGGATTACGGGTTCAGATATATTTTGACCGCTCCGATAATTACGCTGAGCGAACGGGAATTCCAGAGAGTCAAAATGATGCGGGATAAACTGGTGGTAAAAGACGGCAAACTTGCCGTTATCGTTAAATCAAGACCGGTGGTTAGCGGTGGCTATATCGATATCGATACAAGAAAAATCGATACCGAATACCTGAATAGAGATATTTCCATTATCGAACGAAGAGCCGATAGCATAGGCGAAGAAGCGAAAGCATCGGTAAAACTGTTTCAGATTCTCCATGATGGAGAAGTAAGATCCGATTATACCTTGAGGGAAAGCCCCAATAAATTCTCGGGAAACAAACGGGAGATGCTCTCTTTGCGCGATATAAAACCATCAAACTGGGATATAATGGTCGCCAGATTCATTCTTGAGGAACCCAAAGATAAAATCACACGACGGCTTGACTATTTTCTGAATAAAAATATAAAACTCGAGGCAAACGATATTTATGTATTAGCTGAAATATATTTTGTTTCCCAGAATATGCTTGACTATAATCAGCGTTTGGCTTTGCTGGAACGCTTAATTGATGTGTACTCACTCAACCGCAACGAACGACGAGATTTGATTGTAAATGTTCTGGAACAAATTTTTATCAGCAATAACAAAGATTTATGGGTTCCGGCAATAGACCTTTATATAAAAGTTCTCAATGACCATGACAAATCTTTTGACACCATATCCGCATTTATGCAAGCGATAAGTAGAGTCGCGAATAACCCGGTAAGCGGGAAAATACAAGATAACTGGCTATCCAATCCGCCGGTCAGTATTCAGGACTGGATTAAATCGCTCATCGATTTACGCAGGGAAGACCTTTTGTCCGAAATGAAAACATTATCAATTCCTGAATTGAATGATCTGATTACTATCAAAGCCAAATCGTTGCCTCTGGCAAAACAATACCGCGAATTGTTTTACAGCGGGCGTATTCTTGAATCCGAATCCCTGGATCAACGGCATAATTTTATTATGGATTCAATGTTTCTCATCGACTCGGACAAAATCTCCAAAGGATATGATTTCGCGTACGATAAAGTAAAAAGCAAAGTTTCATTAATGTTTACTTGGAATGATGTTGACCAAAATGATCAGAAACGAATCACCGATATCTTAATCGGCAGCAGAATACTTGAGGATTCAGTTTATAAAATGACAGGCAACAAACTTGATCTCGGAGAAATAGAAAATATAAAAATCGAGATGTCCGGAAAAACCAATATTTTCGATAATTTTAAAATCTCTATTGAAAAGTCAGACGGTTCTGTAATTTCCGGATTGATTATGAATATAATTAATGGAATTGATAAAATACAACCTGACCAGTATAGAAAATATTTTACATCGTCTTCCATGTTTAATTATGTTGGAGTAATGGATCAACTGCATAAAACCGATCCGAAATTGGTGGATAAGGTAGGCGGATATTATGAGTTCAAATCTCCTGATGGCGATAAATATCGTGTATTGATGAACCGGGAAGTTACTACCCTGAATTCAAATAAACTTATATCACAGGCCAAACAAAATTTGTGGGGAGAACGGCTTGATCATGAGATCCAGGATATAGTGATTAAAGATATCATAAGCTATATGCGGGTGTGGGATGTAATGGGAAGAAAACAGAGTATGTTTCCAAAATGCCCGTATCCGGTAAATATCAGTGCTGGAAACGATATCCGGAATCTTGAAATGCTTGATTCAAATGTAACACCCGCTGAAATCCTCGACAGGCTTTATAAAGGATACCAGCAATATAATCAGGATGAACTGATTCCAAACAGTATAGTTGAGTATTTCAGAAAATTCGATACAGAAGGGGAAAACGGTGGTTATAATTTCCTCATGCACGCTTATTCTCAATTTCTAAATTACGGCAAACAAAAGGATTTTGTTGCCAGAGAGCTGAATTCTTATTTGAAAAAACGAAGGGCTCATCTTGAGGAACAAATAAAATCCGATTCTGGATTAAATTATAAGGAATTAGCTCAATTAATCCAATTGTTGCGGTTAACAGGTATTGAAAATAAAAAATCAAAGTATCTGAATAATGCTTTATTCTGGCTCGAAAAATTCATAATCAATACTCAACAGACTACCCTTGACTATAAGTTATGGAAAGATACCGTCAGTTACGTAATAGCAAAATCCAAAGGCGGCCTGACGGATGAAAAATTGCTTGGCGATGATATGATGAGAATATTCCAGAGTTTCGGTTACAATCCCATGAAAGAACTTAAAGAAACCATAGTAGAGTTGCGTATGGTAGAGTTGCGCAACGCCGATGACGATAGTTTAAAAGAGATTATCGGCAAAATCGAGGAGCTTGAGGTTATTGTAGGGCTGAAAGCGGAAAAAGATTATACAAATGTATCCGATGGAGGAGTTACTTATGAAATTCATCCCTACGCTAATCCATTTCAATTGCCGGCAAGTCATATCGGTGAACTTGGAATGGAAGATTCCTTCAAACTCATCAATTCAGCTCTTAAGAAAAAAATCGAAGATAAATCCGGAAAGCAAGTTGTTATATCTGTAACCGGACGTCCGTTTGGCGGAAAAGAAGTATTCATGCGTAGATTAGTAACTGATGGCGCGCTGGCTTCCCCGAATATGATTGGAATAATAAATATTGCTGAAGTGAGAATGCCAAGCGGTTTATTGGATATCAAAAAATTAGAGCAAAGAATAGAAAAATTACAGAATAAACAATATCTTATTATTTATGGCAATGAAGCATTGATTTTGCCTGAAGTAACCTCCAGGCTCAAATTCGATTATAATATATTTGTTGAATCTGATGAGATAGAACGCGCGAAAAAATTGATTGCGTCCGGTAAAGAAAAACGAGTCGGCAAAATGAGGCTTGAGAATATATTATCTCACTGGGGCAGATTAAACCCTGAACCGGGTAAAACAATAACGGAATCCGGCCTCGATAGCCAGAGGACATTATCGGATATTGTAGTCAATGTAAGCATAAACGGAAACAGCGAACGGACCAAAAGAATATGGGATCCTGCAGTGATTGTACAAAATATCAAAGGGTTGGCAACTCCTGTGAAAAAAATATTGCAGGTTGATCTGCAAACTATAAAACACGTCTTTTACGATAAAACAGTGGGCAAACGAGTGGCTTTCTTTGAACCGGTTCATAATTCGGAAGTAATCTCGCTCGCTCAGATGGGTATGCACGTTACCGTGATAACTAATAAAAAACAGGATATCGGATTGAGTGTTGAAGATGAAATGCGAATAAAAAATTCCGGCGGATCGATAAGAGTAATCTGGGGAGGCACCGATCAACTGGAGAATCTGTGGGTATCTGAAAAGTTCGATCTGGTTTATATCAGCAAAGGATCACAGGTTTTGAATTCGGAAAATCCTCTTTACAGTAATTCATTATCCGCTACAATAAACGCCTTCATAAAAATAACCAAAGACGACGGTGTTATACTGCTCGCTCCTTTTGATCTGCATGAACTGTTTATGAAGGAAAATATGGACGATTCGATTGAACTCCAGATTTTATCCAATGGATATTCTCAAGTGGCTAATCTCGACGGGGCGGCAGGTGTGTTTCTGCGCAAAAAAAATAAATCTGAAAAACAATCCAATAACACAATTGAAGATATGAAGCCTGTGGATGTACTCAACGGAGATCTTATCAAAGCACAGGAAAAAAGGCCTATGGTTATAGCTCTGGATTTTGATGATATTCTTAAATATTCTGGAAATTGGGATTTAGCTTTATCCATAGCTGTAATTAAACAAAAACAGCGAACTTATGCCCAACAAAATATCCCGGTCAGGTTCGCGTTTTTATCTACCGAGAAAACCGCCAGGGAAATGCGAGATTTGCTGATGTTGCGCCGTGAAGACGAACAGGACATGTTTATAATGCTTGGCAGGGAAGATATAGAAAGCGAAAATTTGTTCTCGGCTGAACCCACGTTTTCCATCGCTATGGAAAAAATCATTAATATTGTCAATAACCCTCTGACTAATGTCATTATGCTGACAGCATCTCATAAACGGATAAATGAATCCGCCAACTCAAGAGCAATTGTTATAGACACGTCTACCCTTGTTAAAGGCGGCGTATTCGTCGAAGAAGTTATTGGCGTAATCGGATTCCTGGACCTGACATTATTGCAGGACAAAATCGATCCGACATTGATGGTTTCCAGTGTTGGCGAGAATAATCCTTTTTATGAAAAAATTGGAGCTGATTCTTCCGGTAAATTGATTCCTCTCCAACATTTTATCAATGACGGATCTATAAATTACAGGGATTTGCGGGGAATTGTTATTGTCGCGCCGCGAATCACCAATATTCCGGAAAAATTCCACAAAAAAGTACAATATTCTTATCTGATTGATCAGTCTTTGTAAACAAATCCGCGGAGTTATTCGCAACCTTCAAATCAGAAATAATTTTTAGCGATTTCACCGGCAATCTGTTGCGCCTGGATGATCTTTGTGGATGCAGTATCCGGGCCGAGAGCATCCATCGGTTCAGCAATAATGCATTTTATATCGGTCAATCCCACAAAACCGAATATGGTACGCAGATACGGTATTTGAAAATCATAGGTTTCTTTGGCGGATTGTGAACTGTAGTCGCCTCCGCGAGTCGCGATGATAACCATCTTTTTGTTTTTGACCAATCCTTCTGGTTTACCTTCGGTTGTATAATTGAAAAGAAATTTTGGCTGGATAATAACATCAATATAATGCTTTAAAGGATAAGGTATGGAAAAATTCCACATAGGAGTGCTGATAAGGTAACCATCGGCGGATAAAAAACGGTTAATCTGAACAATAACTTCTTCCCATGCCTGCCTGTATTCGCCGTATAATTCTATTCCGTTTAGTAACATATATTTACCATCGATTTTTTTTACCGAAAGCGATGGAAGGTTTTCCTTGAATACGTTTATTTCCTCTACAATCCAATCTGCGTGAGATTGTTTAAATGAATCGAGAAAAAAAACGGATACTTTATGTGTCCGGGATTCATCTTCACGCGGTGATGCTATTATATGCAGAAGTTTTTTCATGCCGCCGTCCTCCTATGCTTGATTGATTATTTAACAGATATAATATTATAAAATTATATTGCGTTTCGGTTTATTAACATTTTATAAATTTGATAATTTATATTGTCGGATAGTGTAAAATAAAATACAAAAAATAGCTGTGCAACAATATGTATGTTTTAGGATTCATATATTCGAACCATTTATTGATTAATTTTATCAAATCATGTATTATAAGGAGGTTCTTTATACTTTCGCTGAATTGATTATGATTCGGTGAAGCAAGATATAAAAAGATAGAATTTATTCGGATCCAGACTATTATATAAAAGAGAAATCGGTTTGTTATGGTAAATAATGGTAACCTTACTGAAGGGTCTGTGGGCAAAAGGTTGCTCATGCTTACATTGCCTCTTGTTCTGGGCACTTTCTCATCGGTAATGTTTAATTTTGTCGATACTTATTTTGTAGCCAAAATCGGGACAAGAGAACTTGCGGCAATGAGTTTTACGTTTCCTGTGATTATGGTTTTAATCGGAGTGGCAATAGGGCTTGGCACAGGCGCGGGAGCAGTGATATCGATAACCATAGGTGAAGGTAACATGCCAAAAGTACGCAGGTTAACCACAGATATCTTAATTCTGGCGTTTGTTGTCTCTTTTTTTATTTCGGTAATTGGTATTTTAACGATAAACCCTCTGTTCCGGCTTCTTGGCGCCAGCGCCGATATAATTTCCCTTATCAGGCAATATATGGTTTATTTATATGCCGGCATATTGTTTATGATCGTTCCGATTGTTTGCAATAATACCATGAGGGCATCGGGAGACACATTTTATCCGAGCCTGATGATGATGGTGGCCGCCGGAATTAATGTATTGCTTGATCCGATTCTGATTTTCGGATTGGGCGGGTTTCCGAAACTGGGGCTGGCGGGAGCGGCGATATCTACGGTAATTGCGAGGTTTACCACTTTTGTATGCGTGCTGTATATCATACACTATAAAGAAAAAATGATTGATTTCTCAATACCGTCCCTGTCCGATGTTTTTGAGTCATGGCGCAAAATATTGTATATCGGTATACCCTCTACGGCAACCAATATGCTTATCCCTTTTTCAATGGGTGTGGTTACCCATGTTGCCGCCCGTTTCGGGATGGAGGCGGTAGCCGCTATGGGTGCCGGAATACGGATCGAGGCGGTGGCGCTGATAGTAATTATGGCATTAAGGATGTCGCTTGTTCCTTTCGTAGGACAGAACTGGGGCGCAAAAAGGTACGACAGAGTTAATCTCGCACATAAATACAGTAGCGCCTTTTCTGTTGTATGGGGTATCGTGACGGTTGTTTTATTTTTTGTTTTCGCGGTCCGCATCGGGCATATTTTTAGCAAAGATACACTCGTTATCAGCAAAATTGTCAAATATCTGTGGATTGTTCCCGCCGGTTACGGACTTCAGGGAATAAGCATGATCACCACCACAATATTTAACTCTATAAATATGCCTGTTTTGTCTGCGTTACTAAATTTAATAAGAATGTTCTGCCTGTATATTCCTTTAGCCTATCTGGGTTCTATGGTTTTTGGATTGGACGGTGTCTTTATAGGAATAACAATTGCAAACGTATTCGCGGGTATATTGTCGCTGTTTCTTATTAAAGAAAAATTCTCTCCTGTTGCGATAAAATCCTGAAAATTTGTATCCAAATATCTTTTTATATTGTCATATTATATGTACTTAATTTATCCGGTTGTTTCGATCTTTTGCAACTAAGTTTTCTTATTCTTTATATCGCGTTATGATAAGTTGTTGCAACACAAAGATTATTTAAGAGGTATATATGAGTTGGTCGCTGAAATTCGGGAAAATATGCGGTATCAATTTCAGGATACATATTACATTCGTCATGTTTCTGGTGTTTATTTTTGTATCCTCATATCTGGCTAAAGGTATGGCACAGGCAATATCGGTTACACTTTTTATAAGCGGAATATTTGTATGCGTGCTGATCCATGAGGTAGCTCACAGCCTGATAGCAAGGAAGTTCGGCAAAATCGCCAAAAGCATTATCATTCTTCCCATAGGAGGCGTTTCATCGCTGGACGAGATGCCAGAAAAACCTTATCAGGAGATAGCGGTCGCTATTGTGGGCCCTTTTATCAATCTGGCAATAGCTTTGTTGATTTATCCTTTTGTAACCGGATGGAATGGATTACGAACTCCCGAATTGTATCCTATGTCGGTAAATTCATATTTCGTATCTATGATAAATGTAAACATTATTTTAGCCATATTTAACATGATACCCGCGTTCCCAATGGACGGGGGCAGGGTGCTCAGGGGATTGTTCGGGATGGTTATGGATTATATCAGGGCAACAGAACTGGCTGTGGCTATCGGGCAGGGATTATCGGTCTTTTTCATTTTTTACGGGATCTTTTTCAACTGGTGGCTCGCGCTTATCGGTTTTTTCCTGTATGTAGGAGCGGGAACCGAGCGCCAACAGGTAATCATAAAATCGGTTCTCGAACCTATACCTGTATCGGAAGTCATGGTTACCGATTTTTTCGCCCTTGACCCATCCGATCCGGTATCAAAACCGATAGAGCATATATATCACGGTTATCAGGAAGATTTTCCGGTAATCAAAAATAATCACGTAGAAGGCCTGCTGACCAGAAAAAATATTCTTTCGGGAATTCACGAGAAAGGAACAAATGTTGAGGTATCGCAACTGATGGAAAAACAATTCGACCCTGTCAGCCCCAGTACACCCGCCGATGAGGTATACCGGCAACTCGCGCGGTCACAGCGAAGTGTAACGGTGGTTGTGGAAAACGGCGGAATAAAAGGTATGGTTTCTCTTGAAGGATTAAGCAATTACCTGTTAATTCAACTGGCTATGAATGGAATACGATAAACTATAAAAAGATATATAAATATATAATAAATGGATAGTCAATGTCGTAAAAATATTATCAAATATATGATAATATGATAATAAAATGGTTTCGATGAAGATGTGAAAAATAGAATTAATATAAGTTAATAATACAGAAGTGAGTACAAAAATAGAATTAATGATTGACAAATAAAATAAAAATAATTTCTTAAAAAACTTTACAAAAATAATAAATAAAGTAATATAAAATAAAGAATATGGTATTATAATAATATTAAAGGCGGTTCGGTTTATGATTGATTATTCTTTCGATCAACTTATAGATATAGCGCAAATTCAAAGGTTGTTGAGTTTGTTTTATAAAGCTACCGGGATTCCGGCGGGAATAATTTCTCAGGACGGAAGAGTCCTTATAGTTGTGGGCGGGCAAGATATCTGCACAAAATTCCACAGGGTTCATCCGGTATCTTTACAGCGTTGTATCCTTAATAATGGGTATGTGAAAGAACATTCGGATATATTCAGGAAAAATTTTGATTTTAAATGCTCAAATGGATTGTATCATATAGGTGTTCCTATATCTTTAGAGAATAATCAGGTCGGGGTTTTGTGGCTCGGCCCGTTTTTTTACGAGGACACTTTTATTAACAGGGATTATTTTCTAAATCAGGCGTTTGAACTTGGATTCAATACGGAATCATACATGTGCGCACTCGACAAAGTATCGATTTTCAATAAAGAGAAAGTCAAGGCGATATTGAGTTTTTTTAGCAGTTTTGTGAATTTTCTATCCGTTCTTGCGGTTAAAAATTTAAAACTGATGGATGAAATCAAAACGAGAAAAGAAACTCAGGAAGCGCTTAAAATAAGCCAACAGCGATTGGAACTCGCTCTTCATGGTACTAATCTCGGTTTGTGGGATTGGAGAATAGATACCGGCGATGTAATATTGGATCACAGATGGATCGCTATGCTTGGATACTCGCTTTATGAGATAATCCCCAGTTTTAAAACTTGGGAATCACTTATTCATCCGGACGACCTGCCGGCTGTCATCGAGGCTATGAACAACCATATCGAAGGCAGGACAAATATGTTTATCTCCGAACACAGGCTAAAAACAAAATGGGGTAAATGGAAATGGGTGCTGAACCAGGGCAAAATTGTAGAATTCGATAAAATGAGAAAACCATCCCGCATGACAGGAACAATAATGGATATAACCGAGCGGAAAAACGCTGAACACGAACGGGAAAAATTTGTTAAACTTCTAATGGAAAAGAATAAGGAACAGGAACGGTTTAATTATTCCGTCACTCATGACCTGAAAAGCCCTCTGGTTACTATAAGAGAATTTCTAAAACTTCTGGAAAAAGATATTTCAGGCAATAATATGAAAAATGTGCCCTTTTATATATCGCGCATGGCTAATGCCTCGGGAAATATGATAGTAATGCTTGAACAATTGCTCGAATTCTCAAAGATAACCAAAATTACCAATCCTTTTAAGCAAATATCGTTTTATAGTCTTGTTAAAGATGTAATAGACCTTCTTGGCGGAGAGATAAACAGCGCTAATGTTACAGTGGAGGTATCGCCTGATTTACCCGATGTTTACGGCGATAAATTCCGCCTGTCCTCGCTGGTTCAAAACCTCATTGATAACGCCGTAAAATATATGGGGGACCAGCCAAACCCGCTGATTAAAATCGGATACGATTCCATAGACGAATATAAGGTGGTATTTTATATTCAGGATAACGGAATGGGGATAGACGATTCATACGGCGAAAAAATATTCAACCTGTTCGAAAAACTTAATCCCACAAGCGATGGCACCGGCCTCGGGTTGGCTCTGGCAAAAAGAATCGTAGAAATGCACGGAGGCAAAATATGGCTCGAATCGGAAGGATCCGGAAAAGGGTGTACTTTTAAATTTACACTCCCACTTAAAGAAAAAATAGAACCTGCTGATATTATCGAGGATTTACAGGAATGCAGGTTGCCCATCTGAAATTTGTTTCATAAACATTCTAAAACTGTATGCCAATTATAAAGTTTTCTTGCGTTTTTATTTGTGTTTAATTATATTGGTATTTTCTAATCAGGTAATGTCTAAAATAAATCGGAATGTAACTTTTTTGGAGAGTTTCTGTCTAATGGATGATGAAAGGCAAGAAGAAAATTACGAAGATGAAAATTCTGAGGGTTCCGGGAATCAGCAAAATCCCGTGGATGACGATGAATCGCTTGTCGAACGAATTAAAAACGGCGATAAAAGTGCGTGTGATGAATTATATAAAAAATATTATGAAAAATTTTATATTCACGCGTATTTGAATTACTTTAATAATGATTACTGGGCGAGCCTGTGCGCTACCGACACGCTTATTAAAATATTTGAAAAAATAAAAACGTTTGATGGAAGGTCGAAATTCGCGACATGGGCATACAGAATACTTAAAAACGAATGTATAAATAAAAAAAAATCGAAGGAATATAGAAATTGGTTAAAAACAGTATCAATCGATCCGAAACCAATGCCGGGAGAAGATGAAAAGAAGACACAGTATCCGGGTAAAAAGCCTCCTGACGGAGAGTTGAGCGAAATGATGGAAAGAGCGATAAGCATGTTGCCGGAGAAATACAGGATATTGATAGTTATGTATCATTTTGAGAATTATTCATATAACGAAATCTCTGAAATATTGGAAATGAAACTCAACACGGTAAAAGGAAGGCTAAACAGGGCTCGAAAAAAGCTGGGAAAAATTCTAAAGGAGTTGGGTATAGATGAATTGCTCGAAGATTAAGAATTCGCTTTATGATTATGTGGAAGGAAATCTGTCTTTACAGGAATCTGAAGAGATAAAAAAACACATTTATGGCTGTCCCAAATGCCAGGCGGAACTGAAATCGGTAAAGACTTTTTACAAAGCTATAAATGCCGTGAAATTGCCCGAGCCGAAATACTCTTTCGATAAAATTATGGAAGAGGTTAAGAAACGCGAGTCCGAAGGCGGTGCGGCAGTAGAACCTGTGTCCGTGTTTGACAGGTTCAAGTTGCCTTTAGGGCTTATTGCTATTGCCGCATCAGTGTTTATAGGAATATATATATGGTACGCTATCGAGCAGTTTTCCGTCTTTAAACCTGAATGTGAAAATATTATCGTTATGCGTACTGAAGAGAAATCGCCGGAGAAAAGCGGAATGCAAACAGAACCTCCGGTAACTGCGGGCCAGCCGAAAACAATCGCTGGAAAGCCTGCTGAACAGGAATTGCCGGTGGAAAATGCCGCCGTTTTGTCTGAAACAAAACCCGCGGAATCAGAAAATAATATGCCTGTTAAGATGGATATTGCCAAAAAACCGGAGGGTGAAACCGAAATAGCGAAAAAACCCGCTGTTACCCCGGATAATTACTATGAATTGACATACAATATGAAATATGACCCCAAATCTCCTGAATTCGCTTCAATCAGCGACAATAAAGTCAATTTCGATAAGGTTCATCTTGGTAACGGAAAGGTAATATATCAACCTGCTGGCGAATCCAAGGGAGAAAATATACCGTTTATACCTGACCATATAGAAAATTATATGGCTGAAAAAATAAGAACCGAGGCAGAAAAAAATGGCGGTATGGTGGGAAATATGTTACGAGATACAAAAACCTATATTTTGGTGCAAATTCCATCTGAAAACCTAAATAAATTTAAAAATGCCATCGGTCTTAGCGATGAAAATATAATCAGCGGGCCGGATATAATAGAAACCGACTCGTCTCAAACGGATTATGATAACAATAAAGACGGGTTTGTGAAAATAAAGATCAATCTGGATCTTTCTTCAAATTAAAAGAGGCCAGCCATGTTTAAGATTCGCGCTTTTCAAAGTAGTTTCCGAGGGGCGCGGGCAATCTCTGTGATAATTCTTATAACAGCTCTTTCGGGATGTAATAAGAAAGAAGTTAGAGTAAAAGAAAACAGTCCTGTCCAATATGAAATTTCCGGAATAATAGAATGTGAACAAGGTAATTACCCTGAATCAGCCGACTGGTTTTCCAAAGCGATAATTCATGATTCCTCAAATATATATTTACATCTTAACAGGGCAAGCGTTCTTATACGCGCCGGGAAATTCGCTGATGCCATAACCGAATGCGATGCCGTATTAAAAGATAATCCCAATAACGACCAGGCTTATTTTTTACGCGGTAACGCTTATTTATATAATGGAGACTATATTAAAGCGCTCTCCGATTTCGATAAACTTTCGACTCCAAATTGTTTATTCGCTGAATTGTATTCAAAAAAAGGGTATTGTTATTTTAAATTGGATAAAAAAGATATGGCGATTGAGCAATATACAAAATCTATCGGTCTTGAACCGAAAAAATCGAAATTCTATTTCAAAAGAGCTATTGTCTATAAGGAAATGAATAAAACAGATAAATGCCTCACTGACTTAACCGACTCAATAGAGCTGAATAGCGAGAACGAGTACGCATATCTGATAAGAGGAAAAATATACACGGATATGGATAAATTCGACCTTGCGCAATCGGATTTCACACGGGCGTTATCCATCAACCCAAAACTGGCTGAGGCTTATTTTGAAAGAGGAAATATCTTTTACCGCAAAAAAAACGACAAGCGAGCCATCGATGATTACAATATGTTATTAAAACTTAAATCCGATTTATGCGAAGTGTATTATAAAAAAGGTGTCATACATTGCCGCAATGGGCAGGAACTACTTGCGATTCAGGCATTTTCTCAATATCTGGAGATGAATCCAAATGACTATAATATCTACCTTGTTCGAGCGAAACTGTATGAGAAACAATCCGATTTTAAAAACGCTATTGCCGACTGTACAAACGCGATTAAAATAAATCCAGATTCCTACAAACCGTATCTTAAACGAGCGGAATTTTATATGAAAGAAAAAAAATACAGGCTCAGCGCCATAGATTATACACGGGTAATCGAATTGAACCACGCCGGTACAACTGTGTATTTAAATCGCGCTATAGCTTATCTTTACGCGGATTTGCTGGAAAAAGCGGCTGAGGATTTTCAAAAGGCAATAAAATTAAACCCGAACGATTTCTCAATCCATACAACAATTGGAGATATATGGATGCGTAAAGAAAAATATAGCAACGCCATAAGTAGTTATAAGAACTCTCTCTCAGTTAATCCTCATCAACCTGATGTACGTGAAAGACAGGCTATTGCATATTATAAAAACAGGGATCTTAGTTTTGCAAAAAGCGCGTACCAAAAAGCTATCGAACTGGATCCAAAAGAACCACGGTTTCATTTCGGGCTGGCGGTTGTGAATGAAGAAATGAGGGAATTTGAAACAGCTATCAGGGAATACACTAAAGTTGTCTCAAATCCCGAATACGCATCGGATTCGTATTATAGAATAGCGTCAATCTATGAGAATACGCGAAAATTAAAACCGGCATTAATAAATTATAAAAATTGTTTAAAAAACACTCCGCACACAAACACTGAGCGCATAAACGACCTGCGAAATAAAATAAAAAATCTTGACTCCAAAATAAAC
The DNA here is from genome assembly GCA_964451165.1 of uncultured bacterium. Classification (GTDB taxonomy): domain Bacteria; phylum Auribacterota; class Auribacteria; order Auribacterales; family Auribacteraceae; genus CAYVGJ01. The sequence goes on along the minus strand of CAYVGJ010000018.1, from coordinate 40,744 downwards.
CATTTATCTTGATCCACCCGGCAAATTAAATAAGTATATAATACATTTCTATAGAACAGGTTTTTATGCCGGATAATATTGTTTGTGAAGCTAATAATAATATGTGCCTGATATAGGAATTTAAGTTAATTGATTCTGTAATAATAAAGACAAAAGACTTTTTCTTTTTGAAAAAAGAAACAAAAACTTTTTGTAAAGATGCTTCGCATCCCTTTCTTGATAGGTGCTATAAGATTAAATTATTGTGATTCCCGCTTTTAAAAACGTTACCGGTTTATTTCGGTGCCTGCGTAATAATCATATTACTAAATGTTTTGATGTAACATATTTAATAAAATTTTGTCATATATAAAACAAACACCTGACATGCGAGCATCTTTTCTAAAAAAAATATTTCATAATGCCATTAGATTGTGTTATAATTAGCATTGAAAATTAGCCAAAGGGGGTGGCTGGTTTTTTTCAATGATATTTCATATAAAACAAAATATATTATAGTATACAGTTATTTGATTATAGATAGTAAGCTATACAACACTGTATTTTTATTAGTAAGGTATTTATGAGAAAAATACCAAGAATTTCACCCTTAATAAACTGTTCGGTAAAGAGAAATATTAATACTGGGAAATTTCTGCGCGAAGCAGGCAAGGTTGTTGCCAAATCACTCCTTTTTTCATACCTTCTTATTTTTACGATACCGGTTTTATCCTCTATAAAAGTTACACCACAGCTAAGCTCAGTACCAGAATCTGAAGAAAACATTGATTCTTCATCGAAAGACACTCCTTTTCAGCCTGAAAAACAATACGCTCAGTTGACTAATGGCAATGCGGCAGGCGCTATAATCGATACCGGATCAAATAATATAATCGATATTGATCAAATTATAAAACAAAATACGTTAAGTATTGGGAATACCACTACTGACTGGGGTAAAGGGATAACGACATCTCCTGAAGAATTGAAATTTACACCGGAGATAAGAACAGGGAAAAAGGATGGCGATGAATTGTTAAAACACGAAGATGAGTTGCCTTCGGATGATATTCCTGAAGAACCCGTACTGCCTGAAATAAGTGAAAGCGGCAATGACGGATTGCCCCATGGTGGCGGACCAGGTGGTGGAATTAACCCTTTTGGTGAAGATAAAAATTTCTTGGATGATGAGTATAAACACAATTATTTTGTTCCCAGTTTGTATAAATACAACAACACTCGTACTCCCATCAGTCCCACAGAAGGTAAGGGGGGAAAAGGAACTAAAAAACCGAAACCTGTTATTGACGACGATGACGATGACGATGACGATATTAGCAAACTGGAACCGAGTTTTTCAAAAGCAGGCCTGATGTATGGATATATACCGTCATGGCAACGCGTAGCGCCACCGCCTGTATTCTATAATCCTATACGAAAAGAAGACCAGTTATTTGAAATATGGGATGTGAACCCGTCGTCACATTCTTTCAAAGATTATGTTGAAAATATCGGTGAAATTAATGATGCTCTCTGGAAAGATATATCTTTTGATTATTCTTATGACGAAAATTCATCGCCTGTTCTGCAAAATGGTTATATGTATTCCAATCTATTGTATGTCGGAAACACTGGCAAAGGTAAATTTACACAATTAGATGGTGAAATGGAAGTTACTGATATAACTTATCTCGGGTTTGAAAACGCTTCTTCGGGTGAATATTATTTTAATGGAGGGAAATTCGGTTGCGGACAGTTGCTGGTTGGTGTTTCTGGTGAGGGATTGTTTGAGCAAACCGGAGGATCAAATTTTATTGGAAAAGGTTCTTACAGCATGCTCTATATTGGTGTCGAATCTACCGGTAGAGGCACATATAATTTATACGATGGTAGTTTAGGCGCTGTTGACAGTATTGTCGGGTATGGCGGTATGGGAACGTTTACTCAAAAAGGCGGAACCCATACGGCAATGTATCTGAACGTGGGGTATCTGAAGGGATCAAAAGGATATTATGAAATGTGGGATGGCAATCTATCGGCATATGATATAAATCTTGGCGTAAATGGCGGATACGGCGAGTTTACACAAAAAGGCGGAAACGTGGTTTCCTCGTCATGGATGAGTTTTGGTTACACTGGCGGTACAGGCAGGTATCTCATGGAAAAAGGAAATCTCACTTCAAATACGTTCCATCTGGGTATCAATAATGGTACAGGTACATTCGAACAAAATGGCGGTGTACATAAATCTACTGTTGTATATCTTGGGTATAACGGTGGAAACGGTAATTACAGCATATATGACGGAGCGAAACTGTATACCAGAGACATTAATATCGGAGATCTGAACGGATCCGGCGAGTTCCATCATTACGGCGGTACCGTTGGAAACATTAACGGTGCCGGAGAAGAAATCGGATTCGAATGGATGAGCGTCGGCATAGCAGGCGGTAACGGATCGTATTTCCTTGGCGGGGAAGAGTTCCAGAATTCTGTCGCTTATTTGACTGATACAAGTTCCGATTACGTAACGTCGTTTTTCGAATCGATGCAGAATATGACGCAAAACGATTTAAGTTTTGGAATGGTGGATGGTTATGCGTTATATATCGGTTATAACGCTACAGGCTATTTTTTCCAGAACGGCGCAACTGTCGATATTAACCAATACCCGTATGCTGGATACGGTGATTATTACCTATTATCAACTACTAAAGTCGATATCGAAGAGTACCTGCATGTTGGATACAAAGGTACGGGCAAATATTTTATGAACGGTGGTATTCTGGAAACTTCATCAACTTATGTCGGAGACGATTCCGGAGCGGATGGGCTTTTTGTTCAAAGCGGAGGTATTCACAGGATACGGACCGAATATGGCGAAGGAATATTGTATATAGGCAATAATGGCGGTTACGGCAAATATGTTTTAGGAAAAACAGGTTTACTCGATGCTGATTATGTCAATGTCGGCGGATATAATTCAATAGGCAAATTTTATCAGTACGATGGAATAATTAGATCCCGGGGCCTGAATGTAGCGGAAGGATTCTATTCATCCGGTGTTTTTTATTTATATGGTGGCACGATAAATACCGGGGAAGAAACTATAGCCGCCCGATCCGGTAGTTCCGGCATGTTTGACCAGTATGGCGGTACAAATAACGCCTTGGCGATTTTAAAATTAGCTGAAGGAACCAATGCATACGCGAAATATAACCTTTATGGCGGTATTCTGAATGCAGGCCAAGCAGGACCGGATATATATGGCAGAAGAGGGATTGAACTTGGAACAAGCGGTTTTGCGGAACTGATTCAATACGGTGGGGAACTGGATGTAACAGGTGATATGAAAATAGCCGTGAATTCCGGAAGTACAGGTGCGTATAAAATAACAGGCGGAATAGCTGATATCAACGGAAATTTAACATCCGGCATGGGATCGAGTACATTAATCTATGATGGCGGTTCTCTGAATGTTGCCGGCGATATTAACGTGAAAGAACAGTATTTCGGTTATGACAATTCAGTAAGTTTTATACGGGATCACGGTTCAAATATAGCTGACAATTTTTATCTTGGATATTATTCCGACGCAACTTATGAACTTACAGGTAACTCGTTTTTAAAAACCGATTATCCCGGTGGCGATAGAGATACCCATTTGATTGATTTCATAAAAGGTATGCAGTATATAGGTTATGAAGGCAACGGTAATTTTATACAATCAGGTAATTCGTCAAATACGGTGTTTGAACTTACTCTGGGGTATCTCAATGGTTCTACAGGAACCTATACACAAAAAGATAATTCCACATTGAACGGTGTTTATGAAGTTATCGGGCGTCACGGGACAGGCAATTTTATTCAGGAAAACGGAACAAATACAACTTACAGGTTTTATCTCGGGCACGAATCCGATGGAATCGGAAATTATACGTTGTCGGGGGGCACCTTAACAACAACAGGCGAACTTATCGGAGTTTATGGAACAGGGAATTTTTTACAGACAGGCGGAACCAATAAAACGACGGCTTTATCGATTGCGACAAATTCGGGTACAAGCGTTGGCACATACACATTATCCGGCGGAACACTCGATGTTATCAGCGGACAAACAACAGTCGGTGAATATGGCACAGGCAGTTTTGTTCAGAATAAGATAAATCCTTCAATTGATTCTATTTTGAATACATCTACTTTGGTGATAGGTTTTAATAGCGGTTCAAAAGGATCGTATGATCTGCAAGACGGCACGCTTAACGCGACATCGATGACTATCGGGAAATATTCAAGCAGTTCCGGTGTGTTTAATCAAACAGGCGGAACTTCTACATTCACATCGGATGTAACTCTTGCTGCGAATTCAGGAAGTAAAGGATCATTCAAAATATCCGGTGGTATAGCAAATATCAGCGGAAAATTAACGAGTGGGTCCGGATTAAGTACATTAATATATGATGGTGGCGCTCTGAATGTCGCTGGAGATATTAACGTTAAAGAACAATATTTCGGTTATGACAATACTGCTGTTTTTTCACAGGATCACGGCACAAATACTGCCGAGAAATTTTATATCGGCTATAATAAAGAGGCTGACGGTACATATGAACTGAAAACTAACGGTATTTTAAAAACAGAGTATTCCGGCGGAAACGGTGATTCAAGTGATTTAAATTTTATAAAGGGGATACAGCATATTGGATATAACGGTACCGGAACTTTAAACCAGACCGGCGGAACGAACTCTGTTTTCTGTCTTTTCGTGGGGTATAACAGCGGATCTACCGGCAGATATAATTTGCAGGGAAATGCTGTTGTTAACTCCACTTATGAAGTCATCGGACGGAGTGGAACAGGCAGTTTCAGTCAATCCGGCGGGACAAATACTGTTCACAGGTTGTATCTGGGATACGAATCCGGCGCAACAGGCAGTTATATGCTTGCCGGAGGTAATCTGAATGCCGATATGGAGTATGTCGGATACAACGGCAATGGATCATTTACTCAGACCGGAGGCACAAATACGACTCCCGCGCTATCTATCGGAACAAATTCCAGTGGTAGGGGATTATACACCTTATCCGGCGGAACGTTAAACACAAATTCCGGTTCAACATTGGTTGGGGAAAACGGAACCGGGCAATTTATACAAAACAAGATTGATCCTATTGTGGAATCTATACACAATACAGCCGATTTGAGTGTTGGGATAAATTCGGGCGCTGTAGGAACCTATACTCTAAATAACGGTTCATTAAGTGTTAACGGTAATTCAACATTCGGGAAAAACGCAGGAAGCATGGGGACATTTAATCAAAATGGCGGGAGCTTTAATTGTACGGGTTCTGTTTACGCGGGATCATTAACTGATTCTGAAGGGATATATAACATAAATGCGGGTACATTATCCGCTAAAGATATTTATGTCGGAAATTCAGGGAAAGGAATATTCAACCAGACAGGCGGAAATACCACTGTTTCGGATATTTATCTTGGATTTAATGATATCGAGGGTTGTTCCGGCAAATATAATCTTTCCGGAGGTGAACTGAATGTTACCAATCTGTATGTCGGGAAAAGCGGTAGCGGAGAATTCAACCAGACGGGCGGCACAAATAATAGCGATATAATTAATATCGGTTCGGCATTTAACGCTTATGGTGAAAAAATATCATCGACAATTTTTAACCATGGTTCCGGTGAGATGGTTTCCTATGATGGAAAAGTTTATTTCTTTGGAGGTTACACCTGGTATTCGGGTGGCACTTATGGTTCTTACACTTATTCCGGCAGAAGGATAAATGGAGCGGATAAACTTGAGGTCTACGATCCATCAACCGGTATTTTTTCGGAACTCGCGGAAATACCATCTCTTCCATCTTCAGGCGGATATTATCAGCAAGATACATCAACACGTTCCCATGCAGGTTCTTTTGTCTTGGACGGAAAACTGTATTTTGTCGGTGGCCAGATTTGCCAGGGTAATCTGACTGACAGTTTATTGAGATACAATCCTGACAATAATACATGGAGTATAATGAACAATGTACCGTCTCGTTTAATTTCGCCTAAATGCGCTGTGGTTAATGATAAAGCCTATATAGTATACGGATCGTACTCGCCTTCATATCTTAAGTATACTTATGAGTATAATCCTGTAAACGATTCATGGGCTCTGAAAACCGCTATGCCATTACCGGTTGAATGGGGAACCCATCAGGTTTATGACGGTAAAATATATGTTTTTGGAGGTGGGCTTGTGGCTGCATCCTCAACTCACTTATACAGGAAAGAGGTTCAGATATATGATCCGCTTACAGATACCTGGTCGTTTGGTGCCCCTTTACCTGATGAAGTTTATACCAGCAGTTCTTCAAGTCCGTCTTACCAGTTTGGATCCGCTATCTGTCAGGATAAGGTATATTTGTTCGTTTCCGTATTCTATGGTTATCCGAGAAATGAATATGAGCGTGGTGATTATATATATACTTACGATTTGGTTAATAACACCTGGGATAAAATGGATATCAGCGACTATATCCCTGAAAACGATTTATTTAATTATGGGATGGCTTTTACTCAATTGGGTGATGATGTCTATTATTTGTATGATCTTATTCCCGGCGCCGCTGGAGATAGTGTTTCACAGAGCGGTGTTTATCGCGTAAACCTGTTGGATGAGACATCTAAAGGAACCTATAATCTGAGCGGAGGAACGATAATCGCCAATAAAATGACTGTAGGGCATTCTTCCACAGATGGGTCTCTAATTCAAACGGGCGGAGATGTTTCTGTAAATGGAGACTTAATTCTGTCTGAAGATTCAGACAGCTCGGGGTTATATGAAATTTCCGGCGGCGAACTTTCGGTTGGAGGCAACCTGACTTCAGGAGCCGGGTTGAGCACGCTAATTTACGATGGCGGCGCGCTGAATGTTGCGGGAAATATTAATGTGAATGAACAATTTTATGGATTTAATAAAACCGCTGGTTTTACACAAAACCATGGCACAAACACCGCCAAAAATTTTTATCTCGGATATAACAAAAATATAACCGGAACCTATACTCTGGAAAACGGATCGGTTTCAGCAGACAAAGAATATATCGGATTTGCGGGAGGTGGCATTTTTAACCATAAAGAAGGTTCCAATACGGCAACCGATATAATAATTGGCTGTAACCCGGATTCAACAGGTATTTACAACATTGAGAAAGGTAACATTACTGCGTCGAATATCTATATTGGAAAAGACGGCACAGGAACACTCAATATTACAAATTCATCCGCGTCAATTGTGATTAACCAAAAAATCGAGTTCGGAATAAAAAGCCATTTCGATGCAGTCCAGGGAAGCTCAATCGTACTCAATAACGCTAGTTTCGATATTCAATCCATTGATCCCCAGAACCTGCAAGGGTTAAATAACCTCGACGTAATCATAAACGGCAACTGCTCTATGGAGATTGCCGGAGCGGATATCGGAGCAGATCCGGCGGGGTTTGAACTCAACTTCGCTCTCGATAGCCTCATCATTGGAGCAGTAGATCCGGCGTCATTGATATTGTACGATATTGTGGATAATCAATCTGCGTTTGCCGGAGCAGAGGCGCTGTACGTAAATACTCTTATCCTTGGCGTAAACAGTACTCTAAACCTGAACGGCAAAAAAATCTATTACAAAAATTTAACAAATGACGGAACTGTGAATTTAGAAGGCGGCGCCCTCGTTGAAGTTCCTGATATTGCTATGGAAACCGCCATGACCATGGGCAACTATTCAAAAAAATCTTACAATGTTTCAGCGATCAATCCAAATGCCGCTGTGCCTGAACCATCGGCGGTTCTTCTGTTTATATTCGGTTCTTTCCTGATCAGGTTTATGTTTCGCAGAAATAAATACTGATAACAATTATTCTTCATTTCCATCTATTAACTAAAATAAACAAAATAGTAAATAAGTGTAACAAAATATGCGATTGTATTGTCTTTATAATTACGCGAAATAATATTAATACTAAAAGCTGTGTTCCGGTCGAAATCTCTTTGCTAATGGGATTGCCATAATTTCGTGGAGTTTATAATGCCGGGCGGAAAATTCGAGTTAATTAATTTATATTTTATGTACATAAAACATTCATATGTATTTAAGTTTCATTGATACATGTAAAAACAAAGGAGAACAAACGATGAAAAAAATTGTACTGATTTTAATGGTTCTTGCGGTTGTTCTTGACTCTTTTTCTGCTCACGCCCGGCAACTAACCACAAAAATAGTAAAAGATGTGAATCTCAGGATAGCGTTTCAATCCTGCTCCGGTTGCTGGGGGTTAGATGTGTATCCCGATAACGAATCATTAACTGAAACAAATGAGATGAACAATGAAGGATGGATGGGGCCTCTTTATGCCGCTGGCGGACGCAAAATCAGAATCGGCACGAATTACCTCAAGATTACACCCGGAGGAACATGGGAAGTTGTGGCGTATACCGATAATATAAGCCAAATCGAGTTGCCATATAATTGGTATGAAATGTCGCCAAACCAAAAAATCGGGTGGATAGAATCCCATAGCGGGCTTTTTTCCGATGTTGATTTGGATAATGATGGACGACCCGATTTGAATATGCCGATAAAAATCAGATCTGAAGGGATACACGGATTTGAGGATGGTATTGGTTGGGGTTTTCCCGCTACAGTTGGCAGTGAAATATCAGATGAAGACTGGCAGGGTGATTCAGCGCAATTCAGTTATGTAGGTGAAAAAATAATGGAGACGGAATTCGGCTATCCTCTCACACGAGTCGCGAAAATCGGCGTAACTGATCTGCGATACCTGGGGAGGGTTCAGATCAGATACGGGATTTACGAAGGTTTAGCCGGCGATGAATTGTATACGGGCAAGATATATTATGAGTTAAGAGGAAACTGATTCAATTAAATATAAGGAGAATATCAGATGAAAAAAATAGCGGTAATTTTATTGATTTTCGTACTTAGTATTGATTCGGTTTCCATCTACGCCCAGATAAAAACCGTTATCGAGGTTAAAGATGTGAACATTCATGTAAAGTTTCAGCAGTCACCCGCTGCTGCATGGGATTTAGGCATATACCCTGACGCGACATCATTTATGGAAACAAATGAGGTGAATAACGAAGGTTGGATAGGTCCTTTAATGGCCACAGGTACACGTAAAATCAGGATCGGCACGAATTATCTTGAGATTCGAGTCGCTGGTACATGGGAATTTGTGGCTTATACCGATAACTTCGGATTGTATGGGTATCCGACTGATCCGAATTTCATCGGTTGGGAATATTGGCCCAGATACAGGAACATGGCCTATATTGAATCATTTTCAGGGCTTCATTCGCAAGATAATGATAACAATGGTATGCCGGACATGTATTTACCAATAAAAGTCAGATCGGAAGGTATTTGTGGTATAGAGGATATAAATAACGAGGGAATACCTTATCCGATAGGATCAGAAATCTCCGATAGAGACTGGCAGGGCGATACCGCGCAATTTTCTTATGTGGG
>CAYVGJ010000018.1:0-31115 GCA_964451165.1 uncultured bacterium | reverse complement strand
CAGAAATCTCCGATAGAGACTGGCAGGGCGATACCGCGCAATTTTCTTATGTGGGCGAAAAAGCGATGGAAACGTTATTGGGGTATCCCCTTACCAGAATCGCGAGAATCGGTTTAACCGATCTGAATGTGATGGAAAGGATACAAATACGGTACGCGATATACGAAGGTTGGGCGGGAAACGAAATATATACAGGTACAATATATTATGAGTTAAGAGGAAACTGATTCAATTAAAAATAAAAGGAGAACGGCATATGAAAAAAATAACCGTATTTATATTGATTTTCGCGCTTAATATGGAATCTTTTTGCGTTTGGGCGCAACCTCAGATAGCGAAAAAGGTAAAACAAGTATATATAAATGTCAGGTTTCAGCAACATCCAGGCCAATGGGGACTAAAGGTTTACCCTGACGCTGTATCCGCGATTGAAACAAATGAGATGAATAATGAAGGATGGATGGGGCCTTTGTATGCCGCGGGTACCCGAAAAATCAGGATCGGCACAAACTATCTCGAAATCATTCCCGGAGGTACATGGGAAGTTGTGGCGTATACCGATTCTATCGGTCAAATGGGGTTTCCGTCTTACTTCAGTGAATTGAACGATCGGCAGAAACAGGCATGGATAGAATCCCATGGCGGTCTGTTCTGCGATGTTGATTTCGATAATGATTGCCGTCCCGATTTGTGCATGCCGATCAAAATCAGGTCTGAGGGTGTTCATGGACTTGAAGATGTCGATAACGATATGAATCCATACCCCATCGGATCCGAAATCGACAACGATAAGTGGACAGGCGAATACGAAGGGTTTTATTATGTTCCTGAAAAAGCCGTCGAGTCAGTTCTGGGATTGCCTTTACGCAGAGTCGCCAGAATAATGGATACCGATCTGAGCGCAACAGGCCGTATTCAAATACGGTACGGAATATTTGAAGGTTGGGCTGGAGACGGATTATATACAGGTACAATATATTATGAGCTGCGAGGAAATTAATCCCGGCTAACCGAACAATAGAAAAAATACCGGTAATGGTAATCTGTTACCGGTATTTTTTTGTTGAGCATAAAAGAAATAAATTTCATAAAATGCATATAAATATATATGTGTATATAATTAATGAAATAAATGCCAAATATAAAAAACATAATTGTAAAAAATATATTGACATAATTAAAATATATTATATTATTAATACAAACATCATATATTTATAAAGTCGTATAAATAATGTGTGGAAAATATATGTAACTTTATTTGTGCGAATTATAAAAAAGCAGTAATATGTGAATATATAAAATTCTCTAAAATTTTAGATATAACATATTTGAGGTATTAATCTCCGTGCAATAAGAGTGGAAAACCCCTTAACCCTCTCTGTAATTCGATAAAAATATTTTTATAAAAATATTTATTTTATGTAACAAAAATATACTTTTATTTGTCTCTATTAATTAAGGAAATGAAAAAGCTGTATATTATCTGATAAATGTGAAAAAGTGTAATATAATAAATAAAATACACCAATAAAAGAAAAATGTGTATATGAAACGATTAAAACATCTTCCAGCTCAAATATATAGCAAAAAAAAATCAATATGTATAGCGATAATATGCATTGTTTTCTCGTCATTATATTCTTCTGCGCAGGACCAGATGGTTAGAAAAGGCGACGCGAAACCGGTGAACGTGGAACTGAAATTCTCGATAAATCCTGAACCGGCATACATTACCGTTGCAGGGCCGAATTATTTTGTAAGAACTCAGGCAGACGGTTTTGTGATCCCGGCTGCAAACGATGATCCCAAATATAAAAAAATCGGTACAACTTATATAACATGGCAGGCAAAAGGAACATACGAAATAATAATATATACCGACAACTATGGTTCCATTCCTGAAGGTTCACGTCCTGCACAATCCAAAGCTGTAATGGAAAGGTTCGCAGGATTGAGGGTGCCTGATTCTTATTGGAATGGATCCTTTATGCCGAAAAATTTGTCGCTGAAATTCTGGTATCCAGGTATTGGAGGTGGTGAAACCGCTCCGGTGAATCCCGACGCAAGCATAACACAGGCAAACTGGGATGCCTTTTTCTCGTATGTTCCGGAAAAGTTTGCGTATTTGACTACAACAAGTTTGCCCGGCAGTTATAAAAAAGTTATCGCAAAAACCGGAGATTTGTTTCCCGACGGCATGGAACTGACTTTCGCCATGAATATAAACGATCCGAATATCTATTACAATCACACTTATATTGGAGTATCGGAATATATAGGTACCGTTTATTTAAACTTAATCGGAAATTGAGGTTCCGTAAAAATTTGTAAAACAAACGGTTAATGATAAAAAAAAGGAGGTGTAACGAAAACATTATCAACCAACAACAAACCGGGTAGTACAAAACAAAAAATGGGGGTTTTTACCAATGAAAAATTTAACAGTATTAATCGCATTATTAATCGCATTTGGCTGGAGTTCCGTTTCTTTTGGCTTCACAGAGCATGGCAAACAAAGTGTTGAAGCGTCATTAACATTTACTGCGGGAGATGACTGGGTTTTAGGGGTTTATGCAGATGCAACAACTTCAACACCAGCTAGTGAAATAAACAAAGAAGGTTGGTCTGGACAACTGGATGCCGCAGGCACTCGAAAAATAAGAGTTGGAACAAATTATCTTGAGATAGCTGTCTCCGGTACATGGGAAGTTGTTACATATATGGATAATATTAAGGATTATACAAAACCAGCAAATTGGGGGTCTTTATCAGATGCTGATAAGTTAAAATGGATTGATCCTCGTACAGGTTTGAAGGTAGCTAAAGATGTAGATAATGATGGTACACCAGATTCAATACTTCCAATGAAGGTTAGATCAGAAGGTATTCATGGTGGGGAAGACTTAGATCCTTCTAATGTGCCATATGCAATAGGAAGTGTAATTACTGATAATGATTATAGCCATGATGAACTTGCTGTGTTTAGCTATATTCCAGATAAAGCTCTTGAAGATGAATTAACAGTTGATCAACCGTTGACTAAAGTAGCTAAATTGGGAACCACTGATCTTTCAAAAACAGGTCGTGTACAAGTAAGATATGGTATTTACGAAGCTTTGGCTGGCGATGAAACATATACAGGCACAATATATTACGAATTGAGAGGGAATTAAAAACTAATCCCTGTGGGGGGAGGCGTGTGAGGACCCCCTCCGGAACATGCTTCCCCTTAACTTTAACCATAAGAACGGAGCCGGATAATGAATCGCAAGATAGACAGATTAATAAAACTAACTGGAATAACGCTGTTTGCGGTGTTGGTTAACCCGTCGTTCGGGGCGTTGTCGATAATGCCGTCGCGCATAGAAGGGAAAATACCGCCGGGAAAAAGTTATGAGAACGAGTTTACCATAACCAATACCGACAGCCAGACAAATATGGCGAAATTCATGTGGACAGACCGCACAAAAAAACCGTCCGATAAAAACTGGTTCCAGATCCTGACTAAGGAAGCAAAAATACCCGCCGGAGGTACGGTTAAAGTTAAATATAAAATAGATATTCCCGAGGGGGCGCAGGGCGAATATAACGCATATTTTACTGTGGAAGACGGTAAACCTGTCGGCAACGTAATGGGAGCATCGGTTGCGTTACGAACATCGGTTCCGGTTTATATAGCTGTGCGGGGAACCGAGAAATATTCTTTTGAGATAGGCGATATAACCGTTGCCAACGGTAATATGCCCATGGTCAAAGTTATACTTAGAAATACAGGCAACATCCATATTCGGCCCGAAGGTAAAATAATGATAAAAAAAGAAGGGTCCGACGAATCGTTCGAACTTCCGTTTAACGATATCAAATGGGGAATAATCGAAGGCGAACAGAACGATTACATAACCAAACTCCCAAAAGATAAAAAGTTCACCGACGGGCAGTATACCGCCAGCCTTTCTATTGAGGCGGGCGAGGAAGATAATATCGTCAAACAATCGAAAGAATTCAGGTTTACGGTGCAGGGAACCAAAGCGAGTTTACTAAAATAACAAAAAAAGCAGGAAAATAAAATGTGCCCTGTAATAGATATAAAGAATATTAAAAAAGCGGTTCTGAACATAATCTGTTTCACCGTAGTAATATGCGCACAGGCGCGAGCGGGAGAAACAGGGTTGTATGTCGGCGCCAGGGCAGGGCAGGATATTTTGTCTTCCGATCAATCGAAACAGGATTTTTTTGAGTTTGTTGAGTCTCCGTTCGATAATACTGAAAAATTGAATTTCAGCAGAATACTCTGGTTACTAAATTCATCAGATTTTATATATGCGATTCAGCCTGATGATGTTAATTTGCGTGAAATCATAACCGGGTTCGGCAAAAAGAATGTAAAAACCGCGTTTGTCTTTGATATTACTGAATTTATTATACAGCAACATGACGGCGCGGTAAACTATCTGAATCAAATATTGAGTTTCAATAATTCGTCAGCGGATATTTCGCAGTCGGTTGATTCGATTGTGGTATCGGCTCAATTCGAGGTTCTTCTTGAGAGAATCGAGGATTCCGATGATATCCCCGAACAATACGCTATAATCTGGCAGCAATACATAATTTTACTTACGAAAATAAAAGATGAGATAACGAAAAACAACATTGACGCAAAGTATCCGGTTAAGCTGGCTGTTTCCATGCCTGCAAGTTACGATACTGACAAGTTCGATTTTACGGATTTCCGACAGGTAGTTGATATTGCTGATCAGATTACGGTTTATCCGCGCTCAAAAATATTAAATGAAATAAAACAGAATTGCGAAGCCGAAATAAATTACGCGGAAAACTCCGGGAAACCGGTTTCGATATCGCTTCTGGCAAAAGAGTATAAACCGATGCCTGACGCATCTTTTTACAATGGATCGCTGGCATATTTCTATAATGTTGTTTATTATGGGTTTACAAAACAAAACGAAACTTCGCCTTTCCAGAAGGGGATACTTGAGTCGTATCCGGATAACAAATATTTTTCCGGTATTGACATAGATGGTTACGAGTTATCCGGCGGGTTTCAGAATATCCCCGTACCGGAAGAGATTGTGGTTGAATCGGAATCTCAATCCAAAGAAACAGCGCTCGATTACAATTCCGATGGTGTACAGGATGACGCATATAAACCATATTATAAAGTTTACGCGGGAGCCAATATCGGGTTTTATATCAATTTCGGCCAATCGTCGGCTTTTTACGCGGTTACTTATCTTAAAGATTTGGCTCAGTATACATTTACGACAACCGATGGGTTCACGGTATCGAATAACCATGACAATGTTCTCCAGCCTCTTGAAAAAGGTACTTTGAATGTAACTATAAACACAACTATTTTACCGGCAGATATGACGCAAAACATGGCGTCCGGCGCTCTGCAGATTCAGGTGGCACCGGATCCGGTAAATACAATTGTGCCGGGCAATGCGGTTCCGGTAACGTCCGGTTCGGCGCAAACACTGGAGTTTTTCGCCGGGAAAATCAATAGATCTGCCCGGAGTTTGCCTTTGAAAATAAATCTGTTCAATACCAGTTCGGGGAAAACCATACAGCTTAATTCATCTGAAATTCAAAATCCGTTTAATGTAATATTGGATGACAAACCGCTGGCGCATTTTCTTACTGTCGAAGGTTACCTTTTGGAATCAGGCAATATAAAAATTATATCGTCGCTGAACCCGAAACTGAAGCTGAAAGGGTGGGCGTTTGACGATTCGGATTTATCTATAAAAATGTTACTGAAACCGCAATCCGAATCAGTTTATCAAACTGCTGGTACTTTAATTACAAGGTACGCGCATTCAATAAATACCGAAATTCCTTACTGGGGGGCGGATTACAAATCCGGGTTCACTGTTGAGTGGACACCATCGCCATCGGCGGGCGGGTTTTATGATCTTTACATAGAGGTGGACGACGGGTACCTCAACGCCTCAAACGATCCGGATCATCGAATAAATTTGCCTCAACAGCAAATATTTATAAACAGGCCTCCCATATGTTCGATAACCGCTCCGAAAGACCAGAATACAAACATATATTCAAATACTTTTGACGTATCGGTTTACGCTAAAGATACCGATACTGTGGAAAGTATCGGGGCGAAACTGGCGCAGGTGCGTATTTACCTTGCGGATTCGCAGGGCAATGTGATTCAGCAATATACAAAACTCGCGGAAGAATTGGAAAATAACAGCGCGACGGTCACGTTTACAAATAATATGTATGACGGATCGTATGACATTTATGCCGAAGCGCAAGATTCTTTCGGGCTTATAACCGTATCGGAGAAAGTGCGGGTCCGGATTTATCCGGCGGCGCCTCCTGAGATATTGAGAGTCGAACCGAAACTCGGCACTTTCAAAGGCAACAACTATGTCAAAGTGTTCGGAACGAATTTGAAGTACATGGACAGTTTAAGTTTTGGCGGGCAATCTATACCGATGAATCGGGTAAATTTTGATAGCGGGAAAACATCTTTCAGCATTTTGATGCCTGAATCGGCGGAATCTAAATACTGGGATATCGAGTTAGGCAATTACGCCGGATCGGATAAAGTATTGGATGCTTACAGGGTAATCCCCGGCGAAGTTATTTATCTGAATGATTTTGCGGTGAAAAATATTAAGTACAATAACAGTTACCGAAAACTGTATTTGCTCGGAGCAAACAAAAATCAGGTTGATATTTACCTGAAAGCCGATAACTCAACAACCGTCACGAAAATAAAAAGTTTCAGTCTGCCTAACGGTGCGGGAAAATCGGTTGAGGTGTCCAAATACGGCGATAATGTTTTCGTATTGTATGAGAACAGCAATATCATTGACGTGTACAACCAAGACGGGAATTTTGTAAAAACTGTAACTCTTTATGATAACGACGGAACCGCGATTTATCCTGAATCGCTGGCATATCTTATGAACAACAAACTGATTGCCGGCACATCCGGAGCGGGAGCGGATCTGTTCCTGATTGATCTTGAAATTGACCTTGTATTCGGTTTCAAAATAGGTACCGAGTCTTCGGTTGAGTTCGATGAAGTGAAGGTGTATCCGTGTTCCAATATGGCCGGAGCTTACATATTATGCAAAAACTACACCGTCCAGATAGCAAAGGTTTATTATTTCGACTCAAAAACAGACAACTTATCGCCTGTTGACATTGAACCGGTTACCGGAGCGATGGATACATTGAGTTTAGCAGTAAACTATAACGGATACAAATGGATGATGTATTCCAGCTCATCGAGTGCGGTGTTTAACCGAAACGGCAAAGAAATTGCCAGCAACTCGACAGGTTTTGATATAGCGTTATTCGATATATACAGAGATGTGATCTATTCTTTTACAACCAGTTCCGACCGGTTCGCGATATATTCCTGCGATAATTTAGCGGATAAAATCGCCGATTGCGGGCTTCCGTTCTGGTTCAGGTTCGATTCAGTGCCCGCGATTGATTGGGATGGCGAATACATGTATGCTTCAGCATCCAACTGGTTGGCTGTTGTTAAACCTTCCGACATTTACCCTCGCGTTTCTGTCGATCCTGAATTTGCGGGGAGGAATAATACTGTCCAGGTTAAAGCAGGTAACGCCGGAAACGTGGTTGAAAATGTTGCGGTTTATCTAAACTCAGGCAAAGACCCAATTCAGGCAGGGTTGGTGTCGGCAAATCAGGATAACTATACTTTTACGATACTTACGCCCGATTGCGATTCGTCGGATAAAGTTTATGTGAAAACACAGGGGTATCCGAGCGGTAAATGCGATATAATAAACAAAGCAAGGCTGATAGATTATATCCCGCAAGACCAGCGCGGCGGGTTAAGTTCATTTTCGCCGACAGGTTTATTTTATGACGCGGAGAAATCCGATCTATACACGTTCGATAAACTGAAAACAGGAAACTTATCCATACTCAGGCTTCATATCGAGTTCGATAACGATAACAGAATATCTGTACTCAGGCGCACTCTTCCTTCAAAGATGCAGATATCCGTCCCGATCGGAATATGCAAAGTTGATAACTATATTGTTGCGTTCTCAATGACGGACAAAAAATGTTACTGGTTTGATGTAAATGCCTGGGATTCCATAGGTGACGCGCCGGTAAACACATGTCTCAGGTTGCCCTTTACTCCATCGGCCATAACCGGATTCTCAAGCCCGAATGGGAAAAAGTATGTGTATATCATAAACAGCCTCTGTACATCCATGGGGCAATCCGTGTTCCAGCTTGATCTGGATACCGGACTTGTGAAGGCGTGCTCGAAACTGGCAGTGTTTTGCCCCGTTGAATTATATATCGATCAGGAATCTAAACTCGCATTTGTTTCATCGTCAACAGGGTTTGATTATATCAGCGTGTTTGATCCATCGCTTGACGCGAGCGAGATTACAGAGGCGCATAGAATAGCGTTTCCACTAAAATCAGCAGTGTACCGCTTATTTTCCAACCTCGATTTTATGTTCGCCTCGTGTTTGTGTTCGAAAGATATTTATGTGTTTGGTTTCAACCCTTCTTTTGTGCAACGGATAATCCAACATGGGCTTACTTCATATTATTTTTCCGCTGATAATGAATACCTGGTGTTTGGAGGAAAAAGAGACACCAATATTTTCAGCCTGAACATTTACGATTCAAACCGCTGGAACGATTATCCGGCGGATTTGCCGTTCAGTCTGGCGTATAGTTTGGATTCAAACGCTTATATACTTGATATGAAGCTAATTAAAAACAAACTTTTTGTTGTAATAAATAAAGATATCATGATAATGGATTTACCCAATAGAAGGGAGGAATCAAAATGAAAGTATTGCGAAGAGGGGCTTTTGCAATTTTGTTTTTGTTGGTTTTTGCGAGTTACGTGATGGCGAATCACGACTATTTCTATTTCGGGTTTGCGGATATTACACAGGAAAATCCGGAACCGGCTCAATCGCTTAGTATCAATCCGGCTAAACTTCCTCCAGAAATAAATTTTTTCGAATCGGACACGGATTTAAATAATATCAACTTTATTTCGCACAATGTTTTCGCCAATTATGTTTACACAGTTACCGGTGCGGGTATTAACGGTGGAGCGACGAATTATTTAAATAACAATTCTATTAAATCGCTCGCGTATTCCGGAGATTCGCCGGGAAAAATGGTAATGAACTCATTTTTCGGAGGCGATTATTTTTTTGACTCAGGTTTTTCTAAATTTACGTTTCTTGTTTTTGATATACAGAATGTAGGAACTACGGATGTATCCGTAATATCGCGCATAGGGCCCAACGGCCTATACTCGGGTTCTTCCATGTATTACGCATACAATTCGGTTTTTACAGTTAATAACGAAAGGGTAATATCACCCGGTGATACAGGTACGTTTGTTTTTAAACTCGGCGCTCATCCCGATTTTTACGGGAAACCCGTGGTTTGGGATTATTATGACGATCCATCCAATTCATTTGAACTTGAGTTTCAGCCCGGGGAATCAGGTTTTTCCGTTCTCATTGACAATATCGGGTTGTCGATGGTACCTGAACCCGGAGCGATTCTGCTGTTTGCATATGGATTGTTTTTATTGAGAAGAATTATAAAAAAATAAACCGTTCCACTAAAATTCGCAGGGTATGAGATATAATGAAAATTAAAGCCGAAATACTTATGATTCTGACAATGATACTGTTCGCCGTATCCGATTCGGGCGCGAATGACAGGGGATTGTGGGTCTGGAGCGCGGCGGATAAAATCGTTGAGGATTACTCGTACCCTGATAATGAATCCAACCTGATGTGGGAACGCTTTATCAGTTTTATTGAGGCCCCTCACGGAGATACTACAAAAAAAGTTACCGATCTGTATATGGCTGTCTATGACTCAATATTATACTATCCTCAAAGAACAAGAAAGTTTGTCGCCGATATGCAAAGCCGCGGTTACAGAATTTATGTTGTTTTAGCCGCTCCCGAGTTTGCTATGCCGGATAAAGCAGCCGATTTTCAGGGAAAAATCAAAACTATCATGTATTTCCAGGAAAAAGGAGCAAAAAATGAACGGTTCGCTGGAATAATGCTCGATATTGAACCGCACCTTTTGCGCCGGCAGAACGTATATATACCTTATGATTGGAACGATCCCGCTGATTTTCCGGTAATATGGCAAACTTATATGAGCGATCTGAAATTTGCTA
This sequence comes from uncultured bacterium, assembly GCA_964451165.1. Lineage (GTDB taxonomy): Bacteria > Auribacterota > Auribacteria > Auribacterales > Auribacteraceae > CAYVGJ01. The sequence continues at coordinate 20,896 of CAYVGJ010000018.1, read as the reverse complement.
TGGAAGAAATCAAAAAATATAACCTCATTTACGATCCGGATATGAAATTCTCCGATGCGGTAGCTTTCTGGTACGACGATCCGGGCGACCTCAATGGCGACAGTATACCGGAAGATCTTGCCGAGGAAATGATGAGTGAGTTCGATAACTACGATTTTGCTTTTTACACAATTCAATCTTACCGCAATTACGCCCAGGGCGAAGGCGGGATAATAGATATTTCTCAGGATGAAATGACGAAAGCACAAAACCACGGTATCGATTGTCTCCTTACCGTTGAGACTATGCCGATTCAGGATGAAAGCCTCAATCCAACGGTTCGCGAATTAATCGGGTTTGAGAACGAGGGGAATACCGTTATGGAAACGGAAATAGCCAAAGTCGACACGCATTTCGCATCAAGTACAGCATATTCCGGTATGGGTATTCACTCATACGCCGATCATTCCGATGGAGAAGTGGGGTATCAGGATCTTGAGGCAGATTCATTAAACAAAGCGCCGGCGGTAATTATAAATTATCCGAATGGTGTGAAATCAGACGGAATCGCGTTCACAACCAGCATTGATATAAATGTATCCGCTTTCATTGATCCGTCAATAGCGGTTAACTATAACCTGAAATTAAGGTGGAAAAAAGAATCGGAACCCGATAACGACTGGCACACAATACATGAGTTTACCAATGTGCCGTACACGACAAAATCGCTGACGCGTCAGTTCGATGTATCGGCCTTATCCACAACATCTGCGGACAGGATCATCATCCGGGCGGATATATCGTACGCCGGAGTGGCTCCCGCCGATCAGACAGAGACATCGGATTTCACCGATTCCGGTGTGGCTGCAAACGAAACACCGGTTGTGCCGACCGAATGGAGCGCGGCATCGAATGCGAATATTTCCGGCGAAACTCTTGGTCTTAAGATAATACCGGATAACGAAGGTACCCTGCATGCTGTATATTATTCAATAAATGATGTTGCCGTGGGAAATCCCGGTATATGGTACTGTAAATCTACAGATAACGGTTCAACATGGACATCGGTAAACTTTACCGCTGATAGAAACATTTTCGTTGGCGGTAAAGTTTTAAGTACATGGCCGAGAAAACATGTGTTTTATAAAAACGGTAATTTTATGGCTGTCGCATGGGTTGAATGTGCTGTTCAGGTTTCATGGAGAGAACAGGAAGAAATAGACACATTAAGCAACGACAAAATATTTATGTTCATGAGTAACGATAATGGGCAATCCTGGCATGGAGGAGGCGGTTCAGCGTCGCCTTCCGAGGTAAGCGTAAATGATGTTGTATCTGTACTTCCGGATTTTCCTGAAGTATTTGTCGATTTTACCGGAAACGTATATTTTACATGGAGAGAAATTAGAAAAGAATATGATTCGGAAGCTGGCGGTGAATTGTGGAAAACCGCCATAAGATATCGAAAATATTCTTACAATAGTTCCTCCAGCAGTTGGGCACCTTTAAGTGTGGAAACTGTAAAAAAATATATGTATACTTCAAATCGAGAATTTGAGCGAATCGCGCTTAATACACCAGCTGTTTGTAAAACAGCTAATGGGAAAATCCATGTTGTGTGGAGCGAATACAAAAACTTTGATACATATTACGTTTATATAAAATCCAAGACCAAAAATTCCGAAACAGATTCGTGGAATACAATAACCGAAAAGAACGTATCGTATATAACTTATAGTGTGAATCAGAGAAAAGGGACAAATGATTTTAAATGTTATCCGGTATATTTCCCAAAACTCTCGTATGATAACAACATGCTGTATGTAGTATGGCAACATACTATTATGGGTTCGCTCGGTATAAACGATTTATTGCCCCTCCAATCGCAAGTGTGGTTTGCCAGGATAAATACTGCCGATGCAATTCCGACGTGGATTAAAGGAAACAATTCTTTGCCAGTTACAGGTTCGGGTAATGGATACGCTCCTTATATGAGTATATGGAAAAATGGATCACAAACGGTTTTTCAGTTGGTTTACAGTAATAATTTTACCAGTTTTGGGTCCAGTTTTACCGGTGATTTGATTTATAGAGAAAGCACTGATCAGGGAGATACTTGGTCGAGCCCGCAATATCTGGTTAACGGAAGCGGAACTGCTGATGGTGTGCGAATTCCTTATTTGAATAAGAGCTATAGCTGGTATCAAGCCATTCATTATTATTCATACCCTTTTATAGTAACCGAATCGCATGGTATATCTGTAACCAATTGGTATGAAGGTGGAACAAATGTTGAAAATCCCCCAAAAAAATACAAAATCAGAAATTTGCTTATGCTGAATACAATGGATGCGCCGTTTGCCGATTTTAACGACAACGACGGCATAAAATTAAAATGGAATGTTCCTAATACACCTTACGCGCCATCAGGATACTATCTTTACAGAATGGCGAATAACGATACTTCTTCGATAATAGCTTTGAATAGCGGTAATCCTATCCTTGCGTTAAACTACATCGACAGAACTGCTCTTGCGGACAATACATATTACCGGTATAAAATAGCTTATAAAGTTACCGGTATAAGTTCGCCGGTTTCAATACCCTCAAACGCGATTAAAAAAGGGTTATACCTTCCTCTGGAATATTTCGATACGGATTCACAGGGGAACCTGCAATCAGGGGTGTATATAGATAACTCTGATGTAAATAATTATATTAAATACGCCGATAACGATGCTGATAACGACAGTAACCAGGTATACAAAATACGCTATGAAAATCCGGATAATGACAGCAAGTTTGCAATAGTTCGGTTCAAATTCCCTGTTACAATGGATTTTTTAAGGTACGGAAGCATTGACCTCAAATTCAAAATATTGAGTCTGGAAAAGGTTAGTGGGATTGCGCCTCGAGTGGAATTGTCGCTGGTTGAGAAAACTACGGAGGAATATTATCCCGTCGGGCAAGCGATATACACGGAGTTATCAAACGATGGTGTATGGCATGACAGGCACTTTTTCCTCGATAACATTGGAGGCGAAACCGAAGCAAAACTCGATAAGGACGACATTGCCCAGTTAAACCTTGCTTTTGTCGGCAAGGGAAAAATAGTGATATTAATAGATGAAATAAAACTAAACAATATCCCGTTTATTTCACTTGAAAACAGCATAATCGACGCCACATCTACCCCGGTTTACAATCAGGGCGACGTATCCGGCATGGTTTTAAACCCGGCAACCCCTGTTACACTGACATTCGGCAATATGCTTCCCCCATGGACATTAAGGGTTTATACTTTACCTGAGATAAAAAATAATTCCGATATAACATTTACTGTGAAAAAAGACGGTTTAGTACGATATGAGCATGACAACGACTATTTCTTTACCGATTACACAATGCCAATAAAAATATGGTGTAAAACCTATGCCCCGCCCGGATTTTTTGACAAAACAACAGGCATTATTGTCAATGCCGAATATCGCGCGCTTGGATACCCGCCGATAGAAAACCGATACTTTTTCCGCGGTTACGATTTTAACGGCGATAAACAACTCGGCATACTTTTACCGGATGACGGTCCTTTTGTGGAAGGCAACAATCCCGGAGAGTACCCGTTCGATATAGACGGCGACGGATTTACGCAAGGCGATGATTTCTTTAACACATCGGATGGACGCACGGTTATTTCCGAAGAACCGTCATGGCTTTTTGTACCGCTTATGAAACCCGAGTCGGGTAATGCCCATAGTTCCGCGGTTGTTATGGATCCAAACGACAGAGAAACATGGCGGATTCTCGCCGATGATATAAAAGGAGCCGGCGACCATACCTTGAAACTATATTTCGCCGCTTTCGTGGGGATTGATCAGGTTCAGTATGATTACGACAAATATAAAGCGTACGGCGAATATAACGGCAAAATTATTATCGAACTCATAAATAACTAAAACTCTTTTTAAACTTTGTTTCTTTCCAAATTGATTTTCGACTAAATATATTCCAACTGTCTGGCTATAGCATGAAATCTATAAAACTACCGGACTTCAGAGCTATAAACTGATTTCATTGATTTGTAACTGAAAGATATTTTTAGCTGAAGTTTAATCATGTAGTGAAATTCAAGGATATGCTGGTTTAAAAACAGATTAAATTCAAAAAATATATCAACAAACATCTGGCAATAAAGGATTACAATAAACGGAAAAGTATGTTAAAATATAATGTGCAAATATGATACACTATATATCGGTATTATGGAACAATATATTCTTTAGAAATATTTGAGATATTGTGGGATATTTTAGATTAAAAAGATCGGCAATGTATGTGAATATTTTAAAAAAACGTTTTTATTTAAGGTTATTATTATCAGCGCAAATATGCTCATTAATTGTTCCGACTGTCATTTCTTATATTCAGGCAGGAACAAACAATGCCAATTCTCTGATCTGGGACGATATAGATAAATTAGACATAAAAGGGATGAAAGAAGAAAAACGGTTTAACGGGTTATCGAATAAACGATTGATTTTGTTCCGTGATATTCATTGCCATGAGGAAGCGCAATGCCATATAGCCTGCTCGATTTCTGAAATCAGCCGAAAACTGAATGTTGATAAGATATTTCTTGAAGGTGCGGATGGGAGGGTAGATACCCTTCTTTTTGAAACATTTCCATCGGAAAAAATAAGGTGTAATATAGGTAAAAATTTTCTCCACGAAGGATATTTGAGCGGGGCTGAATACGCTGCAATACAGATGGGGCCTAATAACAGAACCACATTATACGGAATAGAAGACGCGAGTGTTTATGTCAAAAATTACGATTCTTTTAATGAAACCCGCCGCCTTTTTGTCCAGTGCGGGAATTCAATAAATCAGGTAAACCTGTTTTTAAAAAAAGTCAAGAAAACATCTTTTTCAAATCGTCTGCAATCTATCGATGATTTATATCAAATATTACAGGGCCGTTATGATGGTAACCTGTTGGATAAAGTTAGAGCGATCGATATGGCTTTTTCAGGATCGGCGGGCAATCCGTTTTCAGGGTGTGTGGAGTTTAAAAAGCTTCATGCTCTGATCCAGCTTGATGCACAACTTAATGAGAACACTGTTGATTCAGAATTGAGCGAATCATTATCCGAAATGGAAATAATGGTTCCTGCAAAGGATTTTCGCGATTTAAAACAAAAGTTTTGCCAATACCAGTTTAACCGGATACCCGCAACCGGATATTTGGATTATCTTGAGAAACTATACGAGGCTTATTCTCAAAACGGTAGATCATTTTATGATGTTTTTCCCAACCTGAAAACATTAAGCGCGTTCAACAGGATGAAAGAAGAAATTTTTAGCCCGTCTTTTACTGAAAAACTTAAAAATCTGGTTGAAACGAAACTCAAAAATTACGCGAAAAAAGAAGGCGCGGAAGAAATCCGGAAAATTGATTATACATGGATGATGCTGGAAAAGTTAATGACGTTGAAATTAACCAGGGAAGAACTCCAAATCGTAAAACAATTTGATATGGACAAGGAATTGCGGGGTATCTTTGATAAGATAAATGATATAGCCGGTAATAATAATATCAAAGATGTACCCAAACGCGAGGCGGTTTTATACGATATAACCCGCTCCGCCGGTATGTTTTACAAGTATGCCGGAGAGCGCGATGTTATTATGGCAAATCGCTCATTGAAAAGTATATCCGATAACGAAACCGCCATTCTTGTAGTTGGAGGATTTCATTATGAAGGTATCCGAAAAATCCTTGAGGAAAAAAATATCTCATATATAACGTATTCGCCGGAAATAAAAACATCGGCGGATATGAAAATATATGAACGGCGAATGTTTGAAACCCGCTATGATTTATCGAAAAACATGTTTACCGAAAAACGGTATGCCTGGCGAATGAGATCGAATGAAACGCTGAGGATGTTGGCGGCGCCTATCTTATTGGGCGATATTTTAAAGTCTATTGAATCCAACCGGAACCAGATATTTTCACAAAAAGTTGCGATGCTCGAAGAAATGGTAAAAAACGCTCCCGGAGACAATAAAGGATGGAACAATGTAAACATGCTTCTTGACGATTGGTTTAAAAATCCGGTTAATGAGAAAAAACTAAAAAACTTATCGATAAATGACCTGAATATTTTGTTCGAATCGGTTCGCGAAGGTGTGTTCCTTGATTTACCGAAACTGCGCAACAAAATTGAAAACTCAGGTTCCGTTTATCCCGGAGAAATAGCCGAAGTTGTCATCGCAACTATAAAAACTTCGGGTATAGGTACGGGACTGGTCAGGTTAACGGAACTTTATTTTGAAAAACTCCTGAATGAACCTGGAGAATCAAAACTTCTTTACAGAGGACAGAACACCCTTGATTTGTTCGGATTGGATTACGCTCGGTTCAAAATTTACGCCGATGCCATAGCCAAGTTTGAGACGGCTGTACGAAAAGATGCGGACCTTTTTCAGATTTCAAGATATTTGATATCGATGCGTACCCAGTGGAGGTTCGCCAAAAATGTCCATGACATGACGAAGAAATTCAAAAAGATGAAAATGAAAAACGCTTTTCCCATGGCTTTGATATATGCGTTTTACAATAACTATGCCGACATTACGGATTCGGAGGACTCACTTAAACAGTTGACAAATCTTTTTGAAGAAAATTTAAAAGATTTTTTAAACGGTTTGAATCCGGCTCGTGTGGAAAAATCAATGTTGTGCCGGTGGTATAACCTGCCTGAAAACTTTGAGTTCACTCAGATAGAGAAAAAAACGGCGCGCGCGTTAATGGGAAATGATCCTGTTCTTTTCGGTGAAGGGATTGGAGCAGACCGCAAACTTATGGACGCAATAAGCAAATTCGCGCTAACCGGTAAACAGAACGTAACATACGTACATCCATTCAGTGATGAATCGCAGATTATTGGCAGAAAAATACCACGGGAAGGCACAGATCGGCTTGAACCGGGTTACGGCGAACTCCTACGGGTTGTGGAATCGGCGGATGAAAATCCCGGTACAAAACACATCTGGATTATCAAAAATATCGAGGCTATGCAACCCGGTATACGGTCTGTTTTGCAGGAAGTGCTCAGGATTCGGGAAGTTAATATACCCGGTTTCGGCAAACGGAAACTTCCGGATAACGTTCAAATCCTGATAACTATGGATCAGGTTGCCGAACTCGAAGACGACTCTTTCTTAGATAGGGTTTTCGTGAAAAATGTGTCTACTGATCATATTGCCGATGAACACATATTAAAAGATTTAAAGCCGGGGAATTTAGATAATATTAAAATAAAGTCAGGTTATCTTGTTTTGCCCGAAAAAACAAGGGGTGAAATTAAAATCAAATTGAGCGATGAATTTAAGAGTTTAACTAATGCCAACCTTCATAACGAGTTATACAAACGAATAGGGCTGATACTGGATGAGGACACTGTCCGGATGCTAATGGCGATGGAAATTATAAGCGGTTCCGGTTCCACAATACTTCAAATTGAGGGAAGTTCAGGAGTAGGTAAAACATTTACTGCCGGCAAATACGCCCTGTTGACCGGCAGGGAGTTCCGGTCGCATCCGGCAAGCCGTGGAACCGACATATCGGAGTTTATCGGCGGATATGAACAGGATGATGAGAACAAATTCTATTTCAACAGGGCAACAAAAATAAGGCAGATATTGGAAAACGGCGGGGTTATAGCGTTAAGCGAACTTAACGCTCTGGTTGACGATAACGATAAAGTAAGTATTTCATGGTGGCTTCAACAGCTGGCGGAAGCCAAACCTGACGAAAATGGCTATAAGACTGTCTGGATTACCGAAATACCTACTGCTGCCGGGAAATATAGAAGGAATGATCTGGACAAAATCAGAGTTCATCCAAAAGCCGTAGTGGTAATTGATACCAATCCGTCGGATAAGTATCAGGCACGCGGTGATTTCCCCCGAATATTCAATGAGTATACCGAAAAAATAACAATATCCGATTTTATCGGCAAAGAAGACGGTATCAATGCGGTGCAAATAAAACAGTCAAATTTAAATAATATCAAACAACATCTCCGGATGTTTTTAAAATATGACTGGGTTATCGAAAATAAAGTCATCGCCGAATCGATTTCCAATACCACTGCCAGGAATAATATAACCGGAAAGGCATCGGAATTATTTGATATTATTGTGCAGGCATACATTAATGGAAAAATCGGCAGACAGGAAAATATCGTTTTTACAAAACGCGAACTGAAACGGTTTGCCGAAGATATACTTTACGCGAAAAATACCCTTAAAATCAAAAACAACAACCAGGCCATAGCCTATGCCGCCAACCTTAACCTTGTCGTTCGGTGGAATAACAAAGAAGACCGCGAAAAAGCCCGTAAAATAGTCCGGGAATTTTTAGGAAAAGATATATTTATCAGGGATTTGAATTTATCAGAGTTTATCGAAGACCAGATGTTCAAAAAACACCGGTTCGCGCATGTAAACGTGTCTATAGATACATACCTTACCGATGAGGTAGACGCTATTTCCCAAAAATATCCCGATCTAAAAATAAAAACCGTATCCGCAACCGACGAAACCAACAGGTTTATGCTTGAAGGAGGATATATTCAAGGCGAATCCGGCAAAATAGAACTCGCTAAAGGAGTGTTTGCCGGAATAGAAGACGAACTTGCCAAACTCAAAGAAGATGAACAGATACTGTATATTATAGAAAACGCTCACAATATACCTGCCGACGAAATTATCGCCCTTAACGAAACTTTGCAGGACCGCATGGTTAAAGTCAGGGGCAAAGACGCGGCCTCGATTCCACTGAGAGCACACATCCTTTTTGTCAGCCGGCGCGATAGCGAACTGAATTGGTCGCCGGCTGAAAAATCGCGGGCAGTAAGCATGGGATACGATCCGAACAGCTCTTTGTACACCTACGATTTTATCTCCCGGATGAAATCTCAAGCTCCCCAATGGAAACCGATTATATCCAATATTGGCATCTCTCTTGAGAAGTTGGACGAACAATATAACGAATTTTTAGCCGACCAGGCAACGCTTGTGTCAAAACAATCGAAAAAACGGTTTAAGGCGTTCCTTGAGAAAATTGTATCAATCGCCGCGAAATACGAGCTGGAAGAATACAATGCCTTTTTTGAGAAAATCATGGACGAAATAGATTATTTTTATTTTAGAAGCCTTGCTCCGGAATATTTTAATGAAAAGTTAACATCTATAAAAAAACAAGCTCAGGATTCTTTTAATCTTATGGTAACACCTGTAAGAATTGAAATGTTAAATAAACGACAAACCGCGTCAGCTCAAAGCCAGACATTGTTTGATGAGCTAAATACCCATATTTCCAGAATTACGGGATCGCAAACCGATGAGGACAGGCAAAAACTATTCCTGGAAATTAAGGATTTACTAATATCCGGCCGGCCTGGTGTATCGAAGTTAAAACAACAGGAATTGCCATCAAATCAATTGTATTTTCCAGATATGTTTTCCGTTAAAAGCCTGCGTAAAACGATAGCGGATTGGAAGACCTTTGGAGTAATGTGTTCCGTCTTAGGTGACGGCAGTATTATTGTCGTGGAGAAATCCGGAAAAACTGTCAATAGATATTATAAAGAAGGCAATGAATGGAAATTAAATTTGCCAAGGCATTCTCTAATGTTATCGGAGCCTGAAGCCAGAATAACCTGCATGACGGAATTAAATGACGGCAGTGTTATAGTTGCCTACGATAGAGGCTATACCCGGAGATATTTTGTAGAAGGCAATGAGCTGAAATACAATGAATTTCCGCTTTTTATAGAACTTTTTTTGAAAACGATATATTCAATAACCGCATTAAATGATGGTAGTTTTGTTACCGGGGGATTTTCCGGAGATCTAAGGAGATACTATCTTGACGGTTATGAATGGAAATACACTGAATTGCCTCGCTGGGTGGAAACTCCAGACTCAATGACCGGATTAGCGGATGGTAGTTTTATTGTATATAATGAACATTACGGAGAAATCGGCAGATATTATTTTGAAGATAATGTATGGAAATATAAGGATTTACCGCTTTTAAGGAATATGAAGAAAAATATATGCGCAGTTACAGCGTTAGGTGACGGCAGTTTCGTTATCGGGATGAATGACGGTAAAGTAATCAGGTATTATTTAGAAGATAATGAATGGAAATATAATGAGTTACCGGAGTTTGGCGGGTGGATAACAAAAATGGCGGCATTAAGTGACGGCAGTATTGTTGCCGGAGGAGTAAACCCCGGCAAAATAGGGAGATATTATTTAGAGGATAATGAATGGAAATTTAAAGAAATAATGTATTTAGGGGAAGCGATAGTCTCAATGTCCGCATTAGGAGACAATAGCATTATTGTTGTGGGAGGTAGTGGCAAAATATTTTTATGCGATTTAACTGAACATATGGTGATAATGATTGATGAAGAAAAATTTATGACGGACAACGGCAAACTTATCGGTAAAGACGATTTACCGGATCAGGTAACGCTCTTTACTCCTGTTGCTGAACAAACCGCCGGAGATTGGTATACCGGGGCAAGCATGCTTCTGTCTGAAATACTTGGAGCGCAAACAGATGAAGCTAAACAAACGCTTGTTTTAAAACTTAAGGATTTCCTCAGAACCAACCGGCCTGATATATCTAAATTAGAACAACAGGAATTACAATCAGATCAGTTATGGTTTGGTAAAATATTTTCTTTTCAAAGTACTTTAACTGATTTGAAAATTTTTGAGGAAGGTATAATCTCAACAGCCGTGTCGGGTGACGGCAGTATTATTGTCGGGGGTGGAAACGGCATAATCAGAAAGGTTTATTTGGAAGGCAACGAGTGGAAATATGTTGAATTGCCGCCCTTTGGGAACCCTATACGGGACTTGGCTGTGTTAGGTGACGGCTCCATTATTGCCGGTGAGTATTATGGTAAACTCAAAAGGTATTATATGGAAAACAACGAGTGGAAAATCGCCGATTTGCCTCCTCTTGGAGACATAATAGAATCAATGAACGACTTAGGCGATGGAAGCATTATTATCGGTGGAATAGATGGCAAAATCATAAAATATTATATCGAAGACAATGAGATAAAATGCGATGATGTATTTGCGGATTTTGACGATTCAGTCAATTTAACTGTTAAATTGGGTGACGGCAGTATTGTTGTCGGTGGGTATTACGGTGGAATTAAAAGGTATTATAAAGAGGGCAACGAGTGTAAATCATCCGGTTTACCGGATTTTAGAAAAACAATATACGCAATAGTCGGGTTAAATGATGGCAGTATCGTTGTCGGAGGTGCTGACGGCAAAATCGGCAGGTATTATTTAGAAGGAAATGTATGGAAATATGCGGATTTACCGAATTTCGGGAATCTGGCAAAATCAATGGTTGTGTTAAGTGACGGCAGTATTCTTGTCGGAGGCGCTGAAGGCAAAATCGGCAGGTATTATTTAGAAGGAAATGTGTGGAAATATACCGATTTACCGAATTTCGGGAATCTGACAAAACCAATGGTAGTGATAAATGACGGAAGTATTGTTGTCGTGAGGGATGGCGGCAGAATCGGCAGGTATTATATGGAAGACAATATGTGGAAATACACCGATTTTCAGAATTTTGGGCAATTGATATTCTCAATATCCCTGTTGGGTAACGGCAATATTATTGTCGGGGGGAATAAAGGCAAACTGGGTTTATATGATTTAACTGGTGGTATGGGGATAATGATTGATGACAAACAGCTTGTAACCGATAGCGGTCAATTCGTCAGTAAAGAAAATTTACCCGGAACGGTAATGATCCTTTACGCAAAAATCGAAGAAAAAACCGAAGTTAAAGAAGAAACGTTTTCAGCCGAATACGAAGGGTTGCCGTTTTATTACGCTTTGGGCGAAGACGGATTAGTATACCTTAATTATCAGGGCACATGGTATAGAACAAATCATAAAACTACCGGAAACTACGCAAGTTATCCGGTAAAATCCAAATCGGTTTCATTTTTTGACGGTGTTGCGGGCACTGATTCCACTCGTTCCGTAAAGGTATTGGATTTAAAAGATATAATCTACCCGTGGACGGGCAAAAACCTGAACCGCGACGACTTTTTGCTTGAAACCGATGTTGTAAAAGGTGTTGAGTCAACAACACTCAGGGCATTAAACGAAGGTTGGGCGGTTAGCCTTGAAGGTGATCCGGGCGGTGGGAAAACAAGTATCGGCAAAGAAATAGCTCTGCTTTTAGGGTTGCCGAAATACGTGTTCCAGATGCACGGCAGGCGCAATTTATCCGACTGGATCGGTGGCTACAGCGAAGACGGGTACGGTAATGTCCAGCGGGACAATAACCCTGATGAAAATGGGCGGTTTAAACAGCAATTTCTTAATGCTCTCGTAAACGGAGGCGTTTTTATCGTCGATGAAGGTGCTGTTGGAGAAAAAGCCAGAGCCATGCTCAACTGGCTGTCCCAAATACTCAGGCGGCGCACAAGGGGTGGTGAACTGGTTTTGAACGAGTTCCCCGGACTGGAAATACCGCTCAGGATACATCCTGATTTTCATTTGATTATCACAACCAATCTGCCTGAACACACACAGGCACGCGAGATCATAAAAAGCGAAGTCGGCAGTAACATTTTTACAGTATATGTTGATGAAGACGAAGGCCCGGAGACGCTAAAAAAACTGTTTCTGCATTTCCTTCGCGATGTCGATATCGATGCGGATACCAAAGATAAAATAGCCGATCAGGTGAAAAAGTTTCATCGCGAACTGAAAAGCCGTATCGGAACGGATCTCGGCATGGACGATAAAGACCGGCATTATATATCCAAACGCGAACTTAGGCGTCTGGCTAATATAATCCGCTGGGCAAATAGCGGAATCGGCAAAGGCGATCCATATTTCAGTTTTTATGTCGGTTTACGTGTTGCTTATGAATCGATGTTTACGCACAAATGGGAAAAAGACGAAGTTCGCTATATTTGTGAAAAGTATCTGGAAAAACTTGAACCCGATGTGGTTTCACGCCTTGTCGAAAAATATGAGAAAACAAAGCGCGAATCGTTCAGCGATAAAATAAAAAAGATGATATTAACCGATTCCGAACTCGAAGCGGCGTTTATAGTAAAAATGAGTTTTGCCGCCAATGAACCGGTAATTATGACAAATGAACCGCACAATCGCGGGAGCGATGTTGTCTGGAATGTGGTAAATGAACTCAAAACCGAGCTGGTTATTATCGATGCTGATCCCGATCAAACCGATGCGGAAATACTCGGCGGACCATTCCCGGACGTGAGCAAAGGAGAAACAAAAAAAGTCAAACAGGTTCTCGGTAAAATAACAGCGGTTCTGGATAAAGCATCCAAAGACGGTAAACCTGTTACTTTATGGATACGCAACATCGATCTGTGGAACGAGGATTTGCGCACCGCTCTAAACGGTTTTCTGGAAGACGGTGTTTTGAGGGTAGGCGATCGTAAATATTATTCGTTACCCCATGTAAATATTATCGCCGATATGGGAACCGCGGCTGTTGAGGATTTCTCCAGCGCGTTCTATAACCGGTGGGTCAAGGTCGGTTTTCCATCAGAACAACCGCCTGCAAAAGGGCTTTACCGCAGAGAAGAAATTTTAAGGTTGCTGGGCGAAAATAAACAGGAAAAGTTAATAGATCTCTTTGAAAATCAAATACTTATGCCCGTAGATAAAAAAGGAAGATGGTATTTATTTAATCCAAAATCCGATCTATCTGCTGTTTCCGAAGAAGTTAAAAGAGATAAACTGTACAGGCATATCGCTGATTATGTAAAAGAAAGCGCGAAATTATCGGAATTTGAAACGGCGCTTGTTAAGAGATTCGGGCTTAACATGATGGAGGCAAGTTACCTGTCAAAACTATTCATTTCAATTAAAGAGATAGATTCAGGCGGTGCCCGAAGCAGATGGTATGAAAATATGAGTTACAATATCAGCACATCATTGTTTTATATGGTGGCTCATTGTGTCCAGCTTTATAAGAATTTCAATACAGAATTACTGAACATGGAAATGGAGCTCCGTCGCAGGTTTGGCGACAAATATAACGATTATATGGTTGGCGGTGTGCCAGAGGGTATAGAAGCTCAAACGCTGAATTTGTATAACCAATATCATGATCTTATCCTGCAACGTATCGCGCAGGAAACACTGGCTGTAATCGGAGTCAGGTTTAAGGGGCGAGATCTGGATATATTAAGCGAGTTGATCAGGAAAACATTGTCGTTAAATACTACCCCTAAACTGGATACCAACATATATACAACTACAGGTAACCTTCAGGGGATTGTGAAATTTGTCGGTGATGTACCCCTGTTTGCGCGTGATGGAGCGGTCGCTCCTGTTGATGTGGCTGAAAATAACGCGGTCTGGTATAATGAATCAACAAAAAAAGGGTTGAGCATACTTGCAAGGGCATCCATACTTGGCACAACTGTGGCGTTTATTGGCGAACCCGGATCGGTAAAAACCACTTTGACTGCCCATTACGCCCAGATTACCGGCAGGGCGTATTATAAATATCAGGTTCACAAAAAGAGCAGGCGCGACGATTTGACCGTTACCATAGAACAAAAAGAAGACGGTAATTTTAAAAAACGTGTTATGGATTTATATATGTACCTTCAGGGAAAAATTCCCGATCCTTCCAATCCAGGCAAATGGATCGATAGTGGCAAAGGTGTGGTTATTGATATTGACGAAGCAAATATCCAGCCGGAAATATTATGGGTGCTTGAACCTGTGATTCGAGGCGAGCAATGGGTACATCCCATTTTCCCTGAAATGGAACCGTTTAGAATCGGCCCACGTGTACAACTTGTATTATCGTATAATCCCGATTATTTTAATGGGCGCGAACAGATAGACAGGCGCCTTACGGATAATATGATCGTAGCGTGGATGGATCTGCCCAATGAAAAAGAACAACCCGAAATAATCGAGACATTCTATGGAGTTTGGGCAAAAGAGGGCACGGCTGTTGATATCAAACAGAAACAACCGAAGAAAAAAACAATACCTTTTGTTCCGCCAAGTGAAGTTACGGCTAAAATTACGAATATAAACTATGACCACAAAAAAATCGGCGATAGTATAAAGGCATTTCATGAAACAAAAGATATAAGTTCAAAAGTTGACATTTTCCTAAATGCATTGACCCATTATATGAATGCGCTGGCTAATCGGGATGGATCCTTATATAACCGGGATATGCTTGATATAACACAAGAACTGGATTCTATTCTCAAGGGAAAAGGGAAAGAAGGAAAAATAAGAGAAATGATGGCATTTATACAGAAAGAATATGCCCAGGTATATCCCGATAAAACACGTTTGCGATACGCTATACTTGAACTGCGCTCGTTTTTCAATTATTTTGACCGTCATCTTGTGGTATATATGAGCAGTCCATATAACAGAGAAGTTCCGTTTCTGCATATTTATCCGAATAGAATTCTAAAGAGAATAAGTTTAGCAAATAAACGCAGTTGGGAAAATTCCGGCGAAGCGTTGGTTATCGAAGGGCACGGTTTGGAAAAAGGAGGTAAACTCGGGTATTTTGACGGAGAGTTCGCGTTGGTTGACGCATCAAAAACCGATGGTCCTGAAAGCGAACAAACCGAATGGACAGCGCATCATGAACTGGCTCACGTTAATGACTCCACACCCGGTAGGTTTGTACCGAAAAATATTGAGTTAAACGCGATGTTGTCACCACTGATACATAGCCGGGCTAAAAGCGATTATTTGAGAAACGAGCTTTTTATGTGGCTATATTGCGATAAAGCTAGCTATTATACCCAGGCGGCTAAAGGTATACTGAACGGGCTTGTTTTGCGATACAGCGAATTGTATGGAGGAGAAAAATATGAGATTACCGATGATTTTCTGGAACAAGATATTCAAGCGGTTGACAAAATATTAGCCGGATTTTCCCAGGAGACTATCGAGGAATTAGCCCTTTATTTATACGATCATCCCCAGTATATGGAAAGCGGTAATAAAGGCAAATATAAACAAAAAGCCGTCGGGAGAACCGGTGATGCCCAATCAGGAATCGAAGAAGTCAGCCAGGGTGTTGACGGTCAAATTGAATTTGAGATCGAAACAGTTGAAGGAAGTACCGCCGAAATCGGAATAGATCAACCCATGGGTAATGATGAGATCAGTGATCAAACCGCTGAAGAATTACCCCGGGATATACAAAAAAGGCGTGACGATGATCTGGAAAAGCAGGCGTCATTAACCGCGGGTATTCAGGACGAAATAGATAAAAGTATCGCTGATGCTGAGGATTATTATGGAAAGATGATTCTTGAAGGGAGTAGTCAATCGCAGGTAATATTCGACAGGCTACTTCGTTCTTTACGTACCGGCTGGAAAAATGTTGTTTTAAAAATGCGATCAGGTTTGGAGGTCGATCCCTTAGCGGTGATGTTGAAATTGAAAGATAAGTTCACCAGACGTCTCAGGATATATACAATGAGCACACAGGCTACAGTTGTATTATTTGACGCAAGCGGCAGTTTAGAAGGCCTCAAAAAACAGATCGGTTACGCGATACGTTCTATCGGTGATAATTTCTGGAACCTGAAAAATATCGCGCCCAAACATTTTTATTACAATATGACACTATATACGGAGAAACGTCCAAAAACATTTGTTGAAATGAGCCGTTTGTATTCAGAAGATGAATGGAAACGACAATGCGCCGCTATGGGAAAAATGATAGGTGAAGGTGGTAATGACATGCTTAAGGCGCTAAAAGATCAGTTTGAGAATTTTGTCGGCTCTGAGATGCCTTCCGAAGTGCGTCGGGCTAAAAAGAAAACTTTGATTTTGTTTACCGACGGGAAGGATGATGCCATTGTAATGGGATCAAAAGGGTACCAGCCATCAGCGGATTTAAATATGTTATTAAAAAAATATAGAGACGCGGGAGTAGAAATTTTCGCTATAGGGTTTGGAGACGGCGCGAAACCTGTAACAGCATTTTACGGTCAAAGGCAACATTATATAACTATCCGTGAAGATCGGCCTTATGATGTACCAGAGGCGATAGCTAAAATTATGGAAGCAAGGGCGCGAGGGCTTGGGGTTGTGCCTGATGGAAACGTGACGAAATTTTTTAATATAGGCAAAGAAGGCGTATCTCAAATGAAACCGTTGGTTAAAAATAGCTTTTCTTTGACTCCTGAAGGTTATATTGCCGCAGATAATGGTATTACAAATATGGAAGTAAATCAATCCATTGAAACTTTTATGAATGCGACCGAATCGATAAAAAATATAATAAAAATAGATGCTGTTACTGTTGATATGCGTAACACAAAAGATACCGAAGTGAATGGTTTGATGGCTGAATTTCTGCGGTATAATAATGATCTGAAAAATAAACTTGATGGAGTAAGGATAACCGTATTAGGCAATAAAATATCTTTAGCGGAAAATGAAAAGGGTTCAAGTTACGCTCATTACGGAGAAAAACAAGGGCCTGCAATTTTTATCGGGGAAGGTTTGCTTAAATACCTGCTTAAAAATGATCCGGAAAGTTTACTGGTTTTATTTGAGATAGAACTTAATCGCAAAAAGTATCGCGAAAAATTCGGGTCTGATACAAGAAGTTCCGCTCAGGTTTTAAAAGATGCGAATATCGCTTCCGCTCAGGAAAATCATCTTATTGAATCAATTATGAGCGCGGAGCTAATTAATTCCGTTAAAGGTATGAATAATGAGGAAATGATTATAAAAACTGCTGAATTCTTAAAAAATAAGAGATCGGATATAAAATTATTAGAGATTTTCGGCGTGATTATACAAAAACATCCGGACTTATTTGATACGGTGGTTTACCAGCTGGCTACAAGAATCAAGTCGTCCGCTAAATTTGGGGAACTCGTGAAAAGAGAAGATATAAAAGAATTTCTGGAGAAACTTAAAAATAATGAGATTGATTATGATTCGATCGATATAAACGGATTAGCTGATTTCTTCGGTGTGGATATTATTGACATGATTCGAATTATCAATGAGTTTATGCCCCATGGCGCTTTGAAAATGAGTGAGAAGATGAAGTTTAGAAAAGAAAGTTTATTTGATTCAATGGTATGAAATAGTTTTGATAAAATCTGACACAAGATAAAATAGGTTATCCTTTCAACGGTCCGTAATCCGGATAGACTCATATTGTTCCAATCAAAAAATATTATATATCCCTGCGGGACCTTCCTATGACGGGGAGGAATGCGGGTAAACAAGTTGCGGATAGCAGTGATGATGAATATTTTGTGTGTATCGTGGTCGTATAAAATTAATGTTTTTTTGCAATTATTTTATAGATAAAACAAAACAGTGGCTTATTCGGTTTTCGGAAAAAAATTCGCCTTACCGACTTGCCCGGGGAGGGTGTAGTTTAATAACCTCGGATGAGTTTTTACACAGGACAAGTTTTTTTAAGAAATCTTTTTTCTTTTTCCAAGTAAGAAAGGAACTCCCAGTAATCCAAAAAGAACCATTGCTGAGGGTTCAGGTACAGGATGAACAGAATCAGCATAAACTCCGGTATTGTACCCATCCTGCAAACTACTGCTCCATGCAACCATAACATTGGTACCGTCAGACGCGGCTACAGGATACATCTGCGCATTGGAAGTATATGTGTTAATCTGAGTTTCCGGACCGACTAGTGATCCTGTTGAAGTGACAGTTTGTCCATATATGCCATAGTTACTTCCATCTTGTTCACTTTGCCATACGACCACGTAATTGGTTCCGTAAGATGTTAGCGCAGAATTATTCTGATCATTGGCAGTAAAGGTGTTAATCTGAAACCCCGAGCCGATCAACGCACCTGAAGGATCCAGGATTTGTCCAAAGACACCTGTGTCACTTCCATCCTGCAAATTGCTCGTCCAGGTAACCAGAAAATTACTTCCGTTGGATGCAACTGCAGGAATTGTCTGGGCAGCTGGAGTATATGTGTTGACCCGAAACTCGGAACCTGATAATGCACCGGTAGATGAATCGATAAACTGACCGTATATGCCATCAAGATTACCATCTTGAGACTGCCATGTAACCAGATACTTTCCAGCGCCATACGCTACGGCGGAATTTGACTGGGCACCAGGAATAGTGGTGTTAACCCGGAACTCTGGACCTGACAACGCACCAGAGGAATTGACCAACTGTCCATATATGCCATCGCCGCTTCCATCCTGTCCATAACTAGTCCATGTGACCAGAAAATTGCTTCCGCTGGATGCTACTGCAGAATTTGCCTGGGAATTTGTAGTATATGTGTTGACCCGAAACTCGGAACCTGATAACACACCTGACTTGTCAACCATCTGACCATAGACTCCATATCCTCCTGTTCCGCCATCCTGAAGGCTATACCATGTAACCAGATAGTTCTCTCCGCCATAAGCGACAGAGGGATAAGCTTGGAGATTTGTTGTATAAGTATTGACTCGAAACTCCGCCCCGGTCAAAGTTCCTGAAGTAGTGACCAGTTGCCCATATATACCATAACTACTCCCATCCTGATAACTTTGCCATGTAGCAAAATAATTGCTCCCATCATACGCAACTGCAGGATTGGTCTGGTCCAAAGTAGTATAGGTATTAACCCTGAATTCTGTTGAACTTGCTGGTATTACAATGACAAGATAGGCAAAAATTAATCCGAAGATAAAAATAATCAGAACATTTATTTTCATCATATCTCTCCTCAATAGTCATAGAGTTAGTAACTAAAATATATAATAATGATTTTACAAATAATAATAAATTAGTTAGAATGATTCAAGAAAAAATATTTAAAATAATTTGTTTTAATATGCCCGGTGTACCTCAAAAACTAGTCATTATTTTATAGCAATGAGTTATGTATAATGAACCCGTCGATAAAAAAATGTAAATTTCGTGGAGATTAATTGTGATTGAGTTTTTTAAACTGTTATTACTCGTTATTAAATCATTTATAAAAACAAAATATGCGTTAACTCTTGAAATTACTTTGTTGCGTCATCAACTTAATGTCTATCAACGAACTAAAAATCCCATATTCAAGAATCCGGATCGCATCTTATGGGTTTTTAGCTTCAAAAGTCTGGAATAACTGGAAATCTGCTTTGGTTATTGTCAAACCGGAAACTGTCATTAGATGGCACCGCAAAGGATTCAAGATGTACTGGCGATGGAAATCTCGCAAAACCGGCAGACCAAATATCGACTGGGAACTTATAAAACTTATCCGCAGAATGAATAAAGAAAATCCGCTTTGGTCAGCTCAAAGAATTCAAGGTGAATTGGTCAAACTGGGATACGATATCTGTGATAACACTGTACCGAGATAATGAGAAAGAACAATCCTGATAATTCCAAACGACAAAACTGGCTGAATTTCCTGAGAAACCACACGAAATATATAGTTGGTATCGACCTGCTGGTTGAACGAACCATTTACTTAAAAACCATCTATGTCTTTATTGCAATATATCACTTGAAAAGGATTCGCCCATACACTGACCGATTCAAAGTTATGGACAAATTGTCAGCAGTTACATTCTCGGCAGATTACATCATAAGTATCTTCGCGCTATGTAAATGAATCAAAAGTTTGGTAGTTCTATCGCTACCAGTAAATCTCTGTCCATTTCCAGAAAATCCAACAGAAAATTCGCTTTTTCGTCGATTTTTAAGCCACTATTTTCACTTATAAAAATTTTCAAAGAACAAAAATCTAAAGTCATAATATCAAAAAAATCAGCATTTTTATGCCCGGATGAGTTTTTGAGGACACAACTTAATA
>CAYVGJ010000017.1:78745-81264 GCA_964451165.1 uncultured bacterium | reverse complement strand
TGCTGTTCAGACTCCTGATTCCCAAATTCCCAAACCGGCATCTGTTGCTCTTTTAGCCATAGCATTATTTGCTCTGGCAAGAAAAAGAAAATAGCGGCGAATTAGATAAAGAGGACAGCTATCCCCTTTTTTTATCCATGGTAAACCACTATATTTGTCCGTGCGTCCCTTGATTAACATTATTAATAATGCTATACTATATATATGTACAAACAACATATAAAAATAAATTGCGCGGGGATATTATGATCAAAAAAATAATATGCGTTGTTGTTTTATTGCAGGCCTGTTTCACCTATGCTTTAGATAAAGATTTTATAGCATGGCGAAATGAAAACCCAACCCAACAAACAGGTGATTATTTAGTCCGCGGGCCGGGCATTGACGCGGTTAATGGTACCTATTATAATCTGCAATACTGGAAAGGTACCGATTTTAGAGACGGAGATATTATTTTTCGCAGAAATATCGCTGAAAATAATATAACAACATTTTTAGGCAACTATTCATCAGAAATCAAAGTAGTCGATTTCGATTCTCCCGTACAGGAAGATTATCTGACACTCAATATGGGAAGTTGGCAGTCTTCGGGAACTGAAAATATCGTATTTAATTCTGTTGAAATACGTTATTATGGTACAGAAGGTTGGGAAGACTGGATCGATCTGAATATATCATATACTGTACCTGAATCAAGTGTTGCTAATCCAAAGAAATACTCCTATGACTATTATTTAAGAACAGATCCATTTGATATGTATGAAATAAAATATAACTTAACCGTACCTGAATCATCGCAGAATGTCGTTTATAATGCTACGATTGAATTTAATAATAATCCAATTCCTGAACCATATACCGCTATTTTAATTTTAAGCGGATTGCTTGGCTTTGCTTTTAAAAAACAATTTTAAATATATTCGACGATATCATCGCATCGAATAAAAAAGGCTAAGCGCGGATTATAAAATCCGTGCTCCGCATGATGCTGGAAAAGAATGATTCGCAACCCCCGGATATCGAATCTAACCGCCGTCAGTTATAACATCGGTTGACTCGCGAATAATGAAAAGCACATGGGATATCTCGCGTTTATTTGATAGATCTTCTGAATTCAATCGACTGCCGGATAAAACTATCCGGAAAATATTGAAATGAATTTTATAAATTCATATTAACTTAAAAAAGATGAAAACAAAATTAGTTTTTCCGTTTTCGGCAACATACTGTCAGCGCAGATAATCCGATAAGAAAAAGTGTTGCCGGTTCAGGGATAATCTCGGAAACTGTAAAATCATTTATTGTGGTAATATCCGCCCAGCCGTTATTTACTGAATTTATTCTCAGGAGTATCAGGTCGCCTGAATTGAGATTAAGGGTTGTATCGACTATTTTTTGTCCATTTACTAGTGAGCTGGATAAAACCGTCGAATTTTTTTGAAGGTATATATTAACTCCATCGTTGCTCCATGAATTCAAAATTTCCAGATGTACGCTGAACAAACCGGTATATGGAACCCGGAACTGAATAATGGCATCGTAATTAAATGATGGCGAAATTACTTCTGTGGAATCACTCCAATAATGCCCTACAAAACAATACCGTTCATCCGCTTGCATATTCGAGCTCAAATGCCATCCGCGCCCGCCATTATAAAAATCAGGCAATTGTAAAAAATACGGCATATTGCTGTATGTGGATGGATTAAACGAGGCTCCCTTGGTTGTATATAAATATTTCCAAATATTTGTATTCCCGTATTTATCACCATCGGGCATATTCCCATCACCCC
The DNA here is from genome assembly GCA_964451165.1 of uncultured bacterium. Classification (GTDB taxonomy): domain Bacteria; phylum Auribacterota; class Auribacteria; order Auribacterales; family Auribacteraceae; genus CAYVGJ01. The sequence goes on along the minus strand of CAYVGJ010000017.1, from coordinate 79,471 downwards.
ATCCGGTTCTTTCGGAATATTTCCATATAGATGAAGAATAAGCGGTGTTTAATATAATTAAAGGTACAATCAGTGTAATAAGATAGCATAATCTTTTCAAACTATTAACCTCTCCTCTAACTATTTTAATTATATCATTTGCGGTAAAATATGTCAATTTTACCGGAGAAAGGAGATAAGATTATATTGGAATATTCATACGGGCGGTCCGGATTTTTTCTTTTCGAGCTCTTTGCCTTTTTTCTCGACGGCTTTGATACGCTGCTCAAAATTCGGATGCGTATCCAGAATCCCGCCGCCACGCGATTTTGGCGACGATATTGATTTGACCATCATAAGCATTTTCACATAATCAGTATAAGAAATATCCATTGAATCAAGGTAATCCAGAGCGCGACAATCCGCCTGTACTTCGTCACTTCTGCTGTAAGCTTTTGTAAGTAGAGGATTAACCACAATATTTAAAAGCCCTACTCCCGGCGCCGCCGCGTCGGCAACCGACATACCGGTATTTATCAAATCGGATAAAATCGCCTGTTTGATACCGTGGTTGTATTCGATATGCGCGCTCTCGTGGGCGATAAGGCAATAAATATCGTTGCCCTGAAGTTTATCCAGCATGGAATCGGAAACCGAAATTTTTATGGCTTTGCCTTCAGTATTGACAAATGCGTTTGGTTCAGCATCCTGATACACAAAAAAAGCGTATTGCCGTTTTGCTATAGC
>CAYVGJ010000017.1:44772-78645 GCA_964451165.1 uncultured bacterium | reverse complement strand
TTTTTTAAATTTGTTGCGTGAGAGAAAAATTTTTATATAATAGTAAAAACTTTTTATTAAAAAATGAAATCAAGTGCGCCCGTAGCTCAGCAGGATAGAGCACAGGATTCCTAATCCTGGGGTCGTGGGTTCGACTCCCGCCGGGCGTATTCTTTATTTATGCCTATTTAAACGATTCTTACCGGATATTATCACAAATTATCTGTGAGCTCAAAATTCCATAATGTGAGTCAAAATATGACAGTTATAACAGATTACCTTGTTTTTTATCGGTCTGATGCCACACCAACCCAATTTTAGGTTAATGGCATTATTAATTTGATGCCATGATCACTAAACCTTGATTCATTTCGTGTTAAAAGAATGGATTACCCTATTTTAAGAAAATTTATAATTCTAATGGTATTGAGATATTTATAAAAAAAGCGGATATTCACATTGATATCCGCTTTAAAAACAAAATAATCTAAAAAAATCAGGCGACGTTGCTTTTTTGGCGCGCGCGTTTGCGCATTGTCGGGTCAAGTATCTTTTTGCGAAGCCTAATGGATTTCGGTGTAACCTCAACCAACTCGTCAGGCCCGATATATTCCATAGCGAAATCTAAAGTCAACTCAACAGGCGGAGTCAATTTTATCGCATCATCCGCTCCGGCGGCACGCATATTGGTGAGTTTCTTCAGTTTGCACGGGCTTAAATCAAGATCCTCGTCGCGCGAGTTCTCGCCAATGATCATCCCCTGATAAACCTCAACGTTTGGTCCGATAAACATTCTGCCCCGAAGCTGAGCGTTATTCAAACCGTAAGCATTAGATAACCCCGTTTCGGAAGATACAAGCGATCCCCTTGACGAAAGTGCCAGATTATCTTTTTCAACAGGTTTATACTCATCGAAGATATGATGCATAATCGCTGTTCCGCGAGTTTTAGTCATCAGTGCACCTTTTAAACCGATTACTCCTCTGGTGGTTATCTGGTACTCAAGATTATATTCACCGGTAGCGCCTTGCGCCATATTGATCAGCGACCCTTTTCTGCGCCCGATTTCTTCAACCACAGCGCCGTAATAATCCGACGGCACTTCGATAGTCAAATATTCATAAGGCTCATGTTTCACACCATCATTCACATGAAAAATCACCTCAAGCTGAGACAATTCAAGCTCAAACCCTTCCCTGCGCATTGTTTCCACCAGAACCGCAAGGTGCAGTTCTCCCCTGCCGGATACCAGAAATACATTGGCTGTGTCTGTCTCTTCAACTCTCAATGAGACGTTATGCTCAAGTTCTTTGAATAACCTGTCTCTCAGTACTCTCGAAGTAACGAATTTGCCTTCTTTTCCGGCAAAAGGGCTTGTATTTACACTGAATTTCATCTGAACCGTAGGTTCATCTATATCCGGCGGTGTAAGCGGTATGGGCGATTCACTATCGGCTATGGTATCGCCTATGGATATATCATCAAATCCCGCAACGGCAACAATATCACCGCATAAAGCAGAATCGACTTCAACCTGTTTTAAACCTTCATAACTCAACAAACTTGTTACCCGCGACACCTGTGCGTTTCTATTTGGGTGAACCAAAGCGGCATCAATCCCCTTTTCGATTTTTCCCGATGTAATTTTTCCGATCCCCATTTTTCCTTTGTAATAATCCACCATAACCGCGAGAATCAGTATCTGCAACGGTTTATCGTCTTCTATTGATGGTGCGGGTACTGTTTCTATAATCGTATCGAGCAGAGCGAAAATGTTATCCGATTTATCATTGAGGTTTTTTATTGCATAACCTTTTACCGCGGAAGTATATACTATCGGAAAATCGAGCTGTTCAGATGTGGCGTTCAGTTCGCAGAACAAATCGAACGTGCGGTTTTCGACATCGCTGATTCGTGAATCAGGGCGGTCGATTTTGTTTATAACCACCACCGCTTTCAGCCCGAGTTCAAGAGCTTTTTTCAGCACAAACCTTGTCTGGGGCATAGGTCCTTCTTTTGCATCAACAAGCAGAAGAACACCGTCAACCATTCGCAAAGTCCGTTCAACTTCGCCTCCGAAATCAGCGTGGCCCGGCGTATCCACGATATTAATTTTTACACCTTTATATGATATACTGGCGTTTTTTGCCCTTATGGTGATTCCCCGTTCGCGCTCAAGGTCCATTGAATCGAGAATACGTTCCCCGAGATCGTCGAGATTGCGTTGAACTTTCGACTGGCGAAGCATAGCGTCTACCAGAGTTGTTTTTCCATGGTCTACGTGAGCAATTATCGCGATATTCCGAATATTATCTCTTTTTTTCATGCGAAACAATCCTAACTTTTATCCTGTTTAACTCAAAAAACGATATATAATAATATTTCGGCAAAAAAATGTCAATCTTAAACTTCATTATTTTACATAATTTATCAATATTTTACATTTATTAGTTAAATAATTGATATTCTAAGATAAAAAACAAACAAGGCATCTTGTAAACAATTACATACTGGAATCGATAAGGGAATACGCTCTGAAAGCATTGGATATGGCTGTATCGGCTTTTTTCTTTTGATCTTCCTGTTCCTGAGAATAAACTTGCGCGGAAATCCGATCGGATCTGCGTTTTACTTCTCCCAGAAAATCTTCATGGTCGAAATTGAACGTGTATGCGGCTGAAATCGTAAGCTGTGATCTATCAAACTCGTCATCATGTTTAGCGTTACTGATTTCTGTTTCTTCAAAGAACATACTGCCGGGAATATTCCTGTGTTTCTCATAACATTTGACAAATGCCTCTACAACAACAGGGTCAAATTGCGATCCAGCATCGGACTGAATTTCCCTGATTGCGAAATTAACTGAATCACTTATATGATATGGTCTATCGGAGGTGATTGCGTCATAAGCGTCAGCGACACTGACTATCCTCGCCATAAGCGGTATGTTTTCACCCGTAAGCCCATCTGGATAGCCGGTTCCATTTAAATGTTCGTGATGGTTCCTGATGCCCGGGAGAACATCTTTGAAATACGAGTATTTTTTTATGATGTCTTCGCCTTCTATGGAATGGCGTTTAACAATCAAATATTGTGCGTCGGTTAAACGAGCAGTTGATGTAAGAATATCTACCGGCATTAAAAGTTTGCCGAAATCATGGAGCAACCCGGCATACCTTAAATTTTCTCTCTGGCTTAGAGGCAATCTCATTTCTTCTCCGATCATTTCGGCGAGCCGGCTTACTCTTCTGCAATGATCGGCGGTGTATGGGTCTTTATCTGCTAAGAAAGTCATAAGAGTTTCGGCTATACTGTCTCTTTCCCTGTTACGCAATACTGTTCTGACCAGCTCCTTTACGGTATCGAGACCGAAAGAGTTCTTTGTTTCCAGTTCTTCCATCGCGTAATGCATGATTTTTTGAATTTCCGCGTCATTGAGCGGCGCCGGTGAGGGAAGCGCATCAACTGCGGATTCGTACAAAATATAAAACGCGATATTGGCGTAAACCTTGATCTGATCCAAAGCCGTATCTCCGGTTACAATAGGCGCGTTGATCTTGCTTGAGAAAAATTCCGCAAGCTGGCTTACTTCCGGCAAATCACCGGTTAGTTTGCTTGTGTAAAATGAGTTTTTTGTGTTCAAACTTACTTTAGGCTGAATCACACTGTACGAGATATTTTTTTCACGCAATAAAGAAGTTATACCGCGTGTATGAAACCCTCCGGCAATAAGAATCGCGTCTGAGGAACTATCACAGTCGTTTTTATTTAGAGTATTATCAAGTAAGATTTTATCTCGTTCCAGCGCCAGTTCATAGAATCGCCTTGTATTCTCCATTGCCCTGTCAAAATCGGATAAATTATATTTCTTCACAATATTTCGTGAATTTAAAAAATCAATAGTATTTTGAATATTCCACAGTTGCGGATCATTGTTCAGAACCTGAAGCTGACGGTGAGTCAGGTTCATCCGGAAAGCTTCTTTGAGCAATTTTGAGCTATGCAAACCCTTTATTATTCTTAAAGCCGATTCATTACCAGCCAGACGGGCGCAAATATCGTATTCAATTTGTTCGATTTCATCAGCGACTATCGAAAAATCGAGGTTGTCGGAATCACAGCTTATTTTCAGTTTCAATTTCAGTTCAGGATATTTATTAAGATCAATCCGCGCTGTATTTATTACTCCGTTCAGATACAGGTAATAATCCTGTTCAGATATTTTTTTTTGCGAAAACCTGATATTATTATTGATCAGTTTATTTAAATCATTCTGATTGAGTTTATTGGAAAGCTCCTTTACAAGATCGGCTCTCTGTAACTCGATTTTTTTGTTTTCACATTTGGATTCGTACTTGGTAAGATCAAAAAATATTTCAAGGTTCGGGTAATCAGACAATCTAATTGCGGTTTTATCAGCGTATTTTTTTATAAAGTTCAGATAAATGCTTAAATCGATTTTATCGAGATTGTACTGCTCGCGAATTTTATCAAATGAGCCAAGGTCTTTCGGAAAAAACTCAGATTTTATTGAGTGAAGGTCATTTTCGATATCGGCAAGTATATTAACAAGATCCGAATACGATTCGAGATTTTTGTAATATTTCAGGTCATCAAAATAAATATTTCTTTTTTCAACTCCGGTAACGGTAACATTTTTTAGATTATTAGCTATTTTAAAAAACTCAGATCCGGTAAAATACCCTTTTTTTACAAAAAATTCCGCAACTCGCTTTTTAGCTTCAATATCAGGGAACTGATCGTAGAAAGATGTGTCAATTTCCTTGGAAGCTCCTTCGAGACAGACAAGATTTATTCCTTTATTACGCACGAAATAATCGATAATTTTCGCGATATTGAACTGGGCATCGGGATCTGTGTGGCAATCCTGAATCAGATATATTGTCCGGTTTGTGTTTCCCCTGAAACTTTCTACTTGCCTGCATACCGATTCAGGCAAATTGATTGATTTTTTAGCCTCGTTTTTCGTATCTGCAACGGTATTTATCGAGTAGACCGGAACGCAAATAACCGCTAATAAAATAAATAAATTAACTATTGTGATATATTTTTGAAATTTTTTGCTCATATGAACCATATGTAAAAGCAACCTATTTAATAACTGAAATATGTTTTGGAAATTTGCATATATATTTAATAATCAAACCATTTTATATTATTTATTATAGCATAATAGGTCAAAATTAACCATAATTAATTGACTGGACATATATTACGATAACTCGGATCATATTTATATAACATTAAGTATAATTGCCTTTAATTCAGGGATAAGAGAAAAGCGGCTGTCATAAAGACAGCCGCTTTTCTTATTTAATTGTAGCGCAACAGATTACTTCAAGTCGAATTTATCACCCGGTGTATATTTGGTATGAAGAAGTTTATGTGACATTTCTCCAAGCGGTTTTTCGAGAAACTCTTCGTATAGTTTTTTTACTTCTTCGTTCTCATGCGATTTTCGCAATCTTTTTTGTTCATCTTCCACATAAATAACGCTCATGCGTTTTCTTCTAACTTCATCGGTAGTCAACCTGGGCTGGCCGCCTCCACCAATACAACCGCCCTGACAAGTCATCACTTCGATAAAATGGCATTCTTCCTCACCGTTTTTCAGTTTTTCAATAAAATCCCGTGCTCTGCCAAGACCATGAACTACAGCCACTTTCAAGGTTATTCCCTCAAGAAAAGACCATTGCGGAAGCACACCTTCTATTTCAATTGACGCTTTTTTTATTCCATCAAGCCCGCTAATCGGCTCAACATGCAAATTATTGAACGGCAGTTCCCTACCTGTGACAATCTCATATGCGGTTCGCAACGCCGCTTCCATCACTCCGCCTGTATTCGCGAAAATATCCGCCGCGCCGGATGATGTACCGAGAGTGCTATCCGCTTTATCTTCGGGAAGATCCATGAAATCAATACCCGATTCTTTAACCATAAGGCCGATTTCACGAGTGGTCAACACCACATCGACATCGGGAATACCGTCTTTGCCCATTTCCGGCCTTTGTGATTCAGATTTTTTTGCTATACACGGCATTACGGATACGACAAATATATCTTCTTTTTTCTTGCCGAGTTTATCGGCGTAAAAAGACTTGGCGATTGCCCCAAACATTTGTTGAGGTGATTTGCACGAAGATATATTTGGGAGAAGATCCGGATAATTGAATTCAGCGTATTTTATCCATGCCGGGCAACAGCTTGTGAACATCGGCAGATGCGCGTTATGTTTATCGGCAAAAGTTTTCTGCAGTCTCATAAGTAATTCTGTACCTTCTTCCATAATGGTCAGATCAGCGGCAAAATTCGTATCGAAAACTGCGTTGAACCCGAGCCTGCGGAACAAAGCGACCATTTTTCCCGTAACAATAGTACCCGGTTCGTATCCGAAACACTCTCCAAGCGATGCTCTTATAGCCGGAGCTGTCTGCACTATAACGAATTTATCAGGATCATCGAGAGCATTCCAGACCCGGTCGATTTCGTTCTTTTCTGATATTGCCCCAACAGGGCAAACCGCCGCGCACTGTCCGCACTGTACACAGAACACATTGCTCAAATCATTGCCGAAAGCCGGGCCGATCATTGTATCGAACCCTCTTTTTTGCGGAAATAAAGCCGCGACACCTTGTATCTGGTTGCATACAGTAACGCATCGCCTGCATAAAATACATTTTGAGTTATCTCTATGCAGGCCAGGAGTACTATAATCAGTGTTGCGTGTTTTTTTCTCGCCGGAATAGAAAATATCCTGAACACTTAATTCGTTGGCGAGTTTTCTAAGCTGACAATCGTCAAACCTGTTGCAGGTCTGGCAATTACCGTCATGTTCGGATAATAGTAACTGAACCATCATCCGTCTATATTTTCTTACTTTATGTGTATTTGTGGATACCTTCATTCCATCTCTTACCGGAGTAACGCATGAGGGTACCGGTGTTTTTGCTCCCTCTACTTCCACAACACATATTCTGCACGCGCCTACAGCCTGCAGATCTTCCAGAGCGCATAATGTTGGTATATTAAACCCAGCTTTTCGAGCCGCCTGTAGAATTGTTGTACCGTGTTCTACATCAACATTGACACCATTTATTGTTAAAGTGGGCATGATTTATCTCCTATTGGCTTTATTGCTTCTATAATCGCACCGTAAACATCTTTTTGATTCAGATACAGCCACATTTTCCCGCCATGGCAATTCTACTTCATCAAAATTGTTTCTGCGCTTTATCACCGGAATAACCTGAATTTTCGCCCTTGGATAGTCAACAGGATCGGATTCCGGATCGAAGAATGAATCCGATTCTTTTTCTTCTCTCCAGAAAGCGTGATTATTACCTGTAAGGAACATATCTATACCCACAGCCGCTCTTTCACCGCCTGCGACAGCCTCAACAACAGACGACGCGCCGGATTCGCTATCGCCTCCGGCGAAAATCCAATCTACCGATGTTTGTCCGTTAACAGGATTTACGGATATAAACCCTTTTTCAGTAAACTTAATATCCTCATCAAAAATCCCATTGCTGTTCATTTCCTGCCCGATTGCTGTAATCACCTGATCGGCTTCAATATATGAATCTTCAGATCCACAGGCTTTTGGTTTTCTTCTGCCCGAACGATCGAACTCGCCGAGAGACATTCTCTTATATTTAACTCCGAGAACGGCTCCATATTCGTTGATAATCTCAATGGGAGCCGCAAGAAACACGAATTTAACACCTTCTTCTTCAGCGCATTGGACTTCTTCGGCATAAGCTGTCATTTCGCTTCGCGTCCTGCGATAAAAGACGGTAACTGATTCCGCCCCTAACCTTAACGCTGTCCGTGAAGCATCAACCGCCGCGTTGCCGCCTCCGATAATCACAACTTTGGATCCTACTTTGACAGATCCGCGAATATTATATTCACGCAAAAAGCGCATCGCGTCGATTACACCTCGAGCATCTTCACCGGGTATACCGAGTGTTGTGCCAACCGGTGCGCCGATACCTATAAATACCGCTTCATACCCATCGTTGCGCAGTCCTTTCAGGGTAAAATCTTTACCAAGACTGACACCTGTTTCAATGGATACACCCATATTTTCAATCATCCTGACTTCTCTGGCAACTTGTTCTCTCGGCAACCTGTAAGCCGGTATCATTTGCACAAGCATTCCGCCCGGACGTTGTTCCGCCTCAAATACTACAGGGCGATATCCGATCCTGGCAAGGAAATAGGCGCACGACAACCCCGCCGGCCCTGCGCCGACAATGGCGATTTTGCGTTTGGCGTTGCGTTCGTTTTCTCTTATCTCAGGGACTTGAATAATAACTTCCTGTTCGACAAGGAATCGTTTCAGCGCCCTGACCGACACAGGTTCATCAATAGTTGATCTCCTGCACCTGTCTTCACACGTATGAAAACATACTCTCGCGCAAATAGCCGCGAACGGATTCCGCTCACGGTGAAGCCTGAGAGCTTCGGCATACCGTTTTTCTTTAATCAGTGACACAAATCCCGGAATATCCACTTTCGCCGGACATGCGTTCTGGCAAGATGCCCTAACAAGAGTCGGGCATACGCTTGCTTCACACCGTTTGTCGCGTATATGCTCGATATATTCCGCCATAAAATGTTTCAATGTGGATAATACAGGATTCGGAGCAGTTTGTCCTAATCCGCATAAGGCGGTATCTTTAATCATATTGCCCAGTTCGATCAAAGTATCTATATCCTGTTGTTTGCCGGCTCCTTCGCAGATTCCGGTAAGTATTTCAAGCATCCTTTTAGTGCCAACTCTGCATGGAGTACATTTCCCGCACGATTCTTCCTGCACAAACTCAAGGAAAAACCGCGCTACATCAACCATACAACTTTCGGAATTCATTACAATCAATCCGCCCGATCCCATGATCGCGCCGAGTTCGCTGAGAGACTCATAGTCAAGAGGTACATTTAAATGTTGTCGAGGTACGCATCCACCTGAGGGGCCTCCGACTTGTGCGGCTTTGAACGATCCGCCGTCGCATATTCCGCCTCCTATATCGTATATCAGGTCACCAAGCGGTGTTCCAATAGGGATTTCCACAAGCCCGGTATTATTTACTGCGCCAGCCAGAGCGAATACTTTTGTCCCTTTGCTTTTTTCTGTTCCAAGCGAAGCATACCATTGTGCCCCATTAAGAAATATCGCGGGAACGTTTGCGAAGGTCTCAACGTTATTCAGCAAACTTGGGCATTGCCACAACCCTTTATCTGCCGGGAACGGCGGCCTTGGGCGCGGTTCGCCTCTATTGCCTTCTATGGATGAGATCAGAGCGGTTTCTTCTCCGCATACAAAAGCGCCGGACCCCATCCTGATATCCAGATCGAAATTAAAATTTGATCCGAGAATATTATTACCGAGTAATCCCCATTCCTTCGCCTGAGTTATAGCACAATTTAATCGTTCAACTGCCAGAGGGTATTCTGCGCGCACATATATATATCCTTGCGAAGCGCCTATGGCGAATCCGGCGATTGCCATTCCCTCAATTACGCTGTGCGGATCACCCTCAAGAACACTGCGATCCATAAACGCGCCCGGATCGCCTTCGTCGGCATTACATAAAACATATTTTGTTTCACCTACAGTTTGGCGGGTAAATTTCCATTTCAAACCTGTCGGAAACCCTGCGCCTCCACGCCCGCGTAAACCCGATGCGTGAAGTTCTTCTATTATCTGGTCGGGATTCATGTTAAAAATAGCTTTCGCAAATCCCTGATAACCTTCTCTGGCAATATAATCCTCTATACTGAGCGGATTAATTATCCCGCAATTTCGCAAAACGATTTTTTTCTGTTTACTGAAAAAATCGATATCTTCTTTTTTAGCGATTTTCGTACCTGTGTTTCTATCCGAATAAAGAAGTCTCGTAACAATCCTATTGTTCATGACATGTTCTTCGACAATCACAATAGCGTCTTCGGGTTTGACATTTTGATAAAATACATTATCCGGAGAGATAGTTACTACAGGGCCTGCGGCGCATAATCCCTGGCATCCGGTTTCTATAACTCTTACTCTGTCATTGAGTTTATGATTCGCGCAGGCTTGACGAAAAGCTTCGCTTACGTTTAGAGATCCCGAAGCGAGGCATCCGCCTCCGGCACATACAAGAATGTCTATTTTCCCCTGTCCTCTGGCGGCGAATTCGTTTCGTAGATTAGTTAATTCGGCAAGCGATTGTATTTTGTGAGCCATAATCATATCTCCTTTTCATCAGGAGCTGGTTTTCTATATTTACTTAGAATCTCGCGCAATTTAGTTACTTTTACACGCTGATGTATATCTTCATCCACAGTAATTACAGGAGCAAGCCCGCATGCGCCAAAACAGCGTGCTACTTCGAGAGAGAACAACCGGTCTTCCGTTGTTTCCCCGACGTCTATTGAAAGTTCTTGTCTCAATGCCTCGAGAATCTGTTTACCACCTCGTACATAGCATGCTGTTCCAAGACAAACTCTTACAATATGTTTGCCACGGGGTGTTGTGGAAAAAAACGAATAAAATCCGGCGATACCAGCGATTTCACTGTAGGATTTATTCATGACCCTGCAAATCTGTTTGAGCACATTTTCAGGCAGGTATCCGAACATATTTTGGGCTATCTGCATAACCGGAATAACTCCGCCCGGTTTATTGCGGTATGTTTCAAGTATTTCGTTAAATTCTTCAATTAATTGAGCATCGTTTCCCGTAGAAGCGCAATCGCATCTTTTAAATATTTCAGACATTTATTTCTCCTTTCATGATCATAAAAGTGGATAATCATAAGAAAGCAAATGCCGCGCCAGGTTCAGATATTTTTATATTCCGGAATAAATATTTAAGTAATAATTTGAGGTTTAAATACATAAAGCAACAATTATTTTTCTGCATTTAATTGTGTTTTTAAATATTAGACAAATGAAATTAATGTTAACTTTTGAGGCAAAAAAAACAAAGACCATCCCTGTCAATGAAGATACGTGTAATTAAAGGTTCTGAATAGGAACGATATAATCAATTCGTTATTTTTTTACTTTCCTGACAAACCTTGATGTAATAAAAAAACCGAATAAATACAGCATAATTGAAGCCGGTTCAGGTACGGGGTTCGTCGGAACACCCTGGAGTACAAAATTGCCCTGATAACTACCGACATATTGTTCGGAAGAGTTAATCATTTGGGATCCGAACCAGAAAACCAGTTTCCCTTCCTGCCCCTCATACCATCCGCCTCCATTGAAAAACGGATCGTTTTCGTCCAATCCCAATCGAAACGTAAATGTTGGATACGCACTATCCCCGAAACCGAACAGGTTATCGTATCCTGTAAAGTTGAACCATCTGATAATTTTCCCGTTATTATTATCTGGAGGTGTTCCCCAGGACCAGTTTCCGATTTCTCCAGACCAGTTTGAGTCCGAAGACCAACCTGGTACAGTAGAACCGGGTGCGTTCCATGCCCAGACTTTATAGAATTCACCGAACTCCGTTGCCATTCCGTCATAGCCCCAGAGGTTTATGCGATATACCCTGCTGTCGGTTGTGTTTGCCCAGCTTTCAAAGGCGTCATTCGTTGAGGCATAATAACTTCTAATGGGCGATCCATTGGTTTGCGTTTGAGGGTCAAACGGTACATAAACTCTTGCTCCGCTGTATATACCGAGATCAGCGGCTTTGCTCCAGTCAGGGCCGTCAAATATGGTGTAATTCATTATATCTTCCCCGCTGAATGTGTATTCCCACCATTTTACCGCGGAATAAACAGGTGAACTCATCAAAATCAATGCGATAAAAACCATATATTTTTTCATAATCACACACCTCATTTTCTAAAATAGTCGTTTTATACTATTATAACACCTTTTCATACAAATGTTATCATAATAAATAAAAAGTTTTGCAACAAAAATTTCATTTAGCCTTAAAATTTATTGAATTAGTGCAAAAAAATTTTTTTTACATATCGGTTTTGGTTATTTTTCAATTGATAAAAGGAGAGTTTAACCTACAACTTTTGTAACCACTTCGTTGAGCAAGCTCATTTCATACGGTTTTGGAATAACGCTTTTAAAACCGTATTTTTCGTATTCGGCAATAACCGGATCATTGGAATATCCGCTGGATACTATCGCGATTATGGATGGGTTGATTTTAATGAGTTGCTCCATCGCGTCTTTCCCTCCCATTCCTCCGGGAACAGTGAGATCCATGATAACCGCATCATAGATATTGTTTAATTCAAGAGCTCTTTTATACTTTTTAATTACTTCATCCCCGTCATTGGCTATGTCGGTTTCGTAACCGAGTTTATCCAGAGCTTTTGAAAGTAATATCCGCACAGATTCGTCGTCATCCATAATTAGAATTTTTTTCTTTTTTGATGATTTGTTTGTATTTGAAAGAGATTCATTGATTTGATTCGGACACAGATTTGAGTCGGATTTCAAATTACTGGAACTCGGTAAATAAATTTCGAATTTTGTGCCTTTATTGGATTCCGACTCAACTTTGATAAATCCATTATGTTTCTTTATTATTGAATAACAAATAGATAACCCCAACCCGCTTCCCTCTTCTTTTGTTGTAAAAAACGGATCGAAAATTTTATGAAGGTTTTCTTCCGGAATACCGATTCCCTGATCTTGTATAACAATTCTGACAAAATCTTTTTGCGTAATACCGTGTAATCTTGTCTGGTCGAGAATAACGTCTTCAACGGCTATGTTGATTGTTCCTCCATCGGGCATTGACTGCATACTGTTGATAATGAGATTATTGATTACCTGACATATCTGCCCTTCGTCTATTTCAGATGAACATACGCCACCGGTATTGGAAAAAGCAGATTTTATTTTTGAGCCCCTGAGAACAAAATTAGCGGTTTCTTTAACCAAATCAACGATAGATAACGTCTTTTTTACAGGAGCACCACCTTTTGAAAAAGTCAGAAGCTGCCTGCTGAGTTCTTTTGCACGCAACGCTCCTTGCTCGGCTCGCTGGAGTATATCGCTGTCCGCGTCCATTCTTGCCAGAGATATATTGCCAAGTATGGTTGTGAGCAGATTATTAAAATCATGAGCTATCCCTCCGGCGAGAATCGAGAGCGAATCAAGTTTTTTAGCCTTAAACAATTCGCTTTCCATTTGAATCCTGTTGGTAATATCGTTTCCGAACCCGATAATTTCGGATATCTCGCCTGAAGACTCGACTCTTCGAATAAAGTTCCACAAAATGGTTTTTTTCAGGCCGTCTTTTGCTTCAATAGACATTTCAGTATCTCTTATATCTTTAGAAATAAGTTGATTACGGTAAAACTCTATTTTCTCTTTCGCATCCTGCGGATAAAATATTTCCCACCAGTTTTTGCCGACTAATTCTTCCGACCGGTATCCGGTAATTTCTTCGCCTGCAGGATTGATAAAATTAATCGTGCCGTCAATTTTCAAGCTACATATTATAGCCGGTGTCTGCCTGATTATGCTTGCGGAATAATCGCGTTCCCAGATAAGAGCTTTCTCCATTTTTTTCCGATCGGTTATATCCCTTGCACTGCCTGTTGTTGCTATAATTTCACCGGATTCGTTATATACTGGTGTTTTAAATGAGGTCATAAACTTCTCTTCGCCATCTTTGGTTATTATTGGCTGGTCAATGAATTTTCTTATTTTCAGGCGAACAACTTCTTCATCGTCGCATATATTCATTCTTGCTATCTGCTCAGGGAAAATGTCGAAATCCGTTTTCCCGATAATCTCTTCAACAGATAACCCGCAGGTTTTGGCGAAACTCTCGTTTACTGTCAGATATCGTCCCTGGGTATCTTTAAGCCAGGTGATATCAGGGATATTGTCGAGAATCGCTTTCTGCTGTTTCTGTATACGCATTATCTCCATATCTTTCTTTTTTCGTTCCGATATATTTTGCGCAAAAGCGATATCAAATTCCTGCCCGCCGAACATGAGATAATTCGCGTGAACCTCGACCGGTATTTTATTATATTTTTTGTCCGGGAATTCTGATTCATATACAATAACTTTCTTTTCACGCAGTTGATCAAAATGCGGTTTCCATGTATCTTCATTATAAATCGTGATTAAATCCAAGACTTTCTTTGAGATGATTTTTTCTTTCGGATATCCCAACAACCTGCTTGCGGCCTCATTGGCATATATTATTGTTGAATCGGAAGATATAATAAAAGCGGCAATGGTGGCATGATCAATACAAAATTCCATAAATGCCCGCATTTTGTCGATTTCTTTATTTCTCCTGTCACTAATTTTGACAGTATGAAATAAAATCAAAAGCGCCGCGGGCATCATCCCTCCGCATATAAAAATGAAAACCCACATCATCAAATTTATCCCGGCATAAAGATTCTTTTTTATGGATGATTTAGCTCTGTGGATTCCAAACAACAAATCATATTGTTGAACAGGAACAAATGCCGCTATCTGGGGTTGACCGGCTATTGATATATAATCACCTACAAAACTTTTATTTTGGGTGATAACATCTTTCAGTTTAGTATTTTGCTCATTATCGATATCATATACAATGCTTTCCCCTACATTTTTACCAACCGCGCCAGCAATCATACTATGGAATAAGATGTTTCCATCACTGTCAGTTATGCTTATATATTCATCCGGGGGATTATTTTTCAATGATAGATAATATGTCTTTACATTATTTATAAATTCTGATCGCGTTGAATCAAAGGTACTTGATTTCGCCGCATGTAGAATCATCGTTACTTTATTTAGATAAAAAACTTTAAATTGGGTATCGGTAATTTGAATAGAATATTTATATGAGACAAAACCAATAATCAACGCGCAAAGGACCGAAAATAAACCCAAAAGGGTAGCGAAAACATGTATCGGCCTGTCGGATTTATCAATTGGGTTTATATTCAGGAATTTCAGATTTGATTTATCGGAATCCGGCATACAAAAAACCTCGCATTGATGCAATTTTTAATTTTTATTGTATTCTTTTATCGGTAAAGAATTAAATAATTTTATCAAATAAATATCGTCAGTTAAGTATTTATTCTTCATGGCATAGAAGCATGGGGGGATTCTTTATATAATTACTGCTTTCATACATTCGTGTATAGTTTATATAATGATATTTACAAATAATAATTCCATTTATTACAAAAAAATTGTTCTATGATATTTATTATGGATTATCATTATATTTTAGCGGAAATAAAAAGGTTCGTTATTTTCCATCCAGAGTTTTAAAAGATTTTATCGCCAAAATAATAAGCATGAACGATTCTAAAGAAAAACACCTTTTTTAAAATATCGCCGAATATTAACTTTTATTAATGACTTAATATATCATTTGCTCTGGTGAATCAATATAAGTGATGTATCGTCTTCAATCGCTTCGTAATAATGTTGTTGAAACCCTTCAAACCGTATCATCTCCCCTTTTGACAGGATATTTTCAACACCGTCCAGTACCAGTTTGCACGATCCGGATATTATATACATCAGCTCTGTAAAGTTTGGGTGAGAGCTGAGTCTACCGTCAGAGGAATGAGCTTGTGGCGAGGTAGCATAAATAAAACGCATAGAGGGCATAGTAAATACTTCCATATTGAATCCGCTTACTCTGACATATTCGCCTCTTTTGAATATTTCCGTCTGGTTGCCTTCAACCATCGACAACAGGTCGGACGTTCTTAATTCCATCGCGGTAGCGATTTTGTTCAGTGTCTCCAGATTTGGTGTAACCTTATTTCGCTCTATGTCAGCGATAGTCGAATAGGAGATACCTGATCTTGAAGCCAACTTCTCTATTGTCAGCCGTTTCTTTTTCCTAAGTTTTGCCAGTAATTTAAAATCGAAAGATTGTGTCATTATTGATAATCCTTTTTTTTATGAAAATAAATTATATCCTTCAAATTCCGATAAATAGAAAATATTATACCGATCGGAAAAATATAATTATAGATAAAATTTGATAAATGTAAAAAATTTTTTTATTAAAAAATAGTTTTATCTTGATATATATACTATTATAAATTAAATTTAACATTTTGACAAAATATCAAAATTTAGAGAGCAATATGTTGGAACGTCGACCGGAAAAATACAGAACAATTTATGTTGTTTTATGGATAAGTATTTTTATACTTTCCCAGGCAGTGCTTGCGGTATATTGCATAACAAGTTCTTTCGCGGGCAAATTCAATAAAGAAACGATATTGCTGATTTCCACCGGCGTTTTGTCTCTGGTTAACCTTATGAGCCTGATGGCAATATGGTACTGGTGGAAATGGGGTTTTTATGTTCTTGCCGTTAGTATTCTCGGGATTGTCGCGCTTGCTATTGCGGGCCTTCCTTTATCATTCCTATGGATTTTAGGGTTGCTCACAGCGTATATAGTAACAATATGCATAACAAAATCTCTGTGGTATTATTTTGAGTAATTAATCTTCGTTCAACTCCTCATGTTCCGATTTAGTGAATTCCCTCATAAGTACTGTCGCATATGAACCTTTTGGTAAAGTGAACTCAAAATACAAACCGTCTTTGTGCGGCGTTATGGATAAATCCGATAAATAAATCTGAGCGGGGCGCCTTGTCCCTTCGAGTTTTGCTTTTTTAAACTGATCCGTGGCGATATTTTCAGCATTGAGGATATCTTGTTCAAGTTCGCCCGGTATTCCTTTTGCCCGCATCATTTTGCCGCCGTAAATTGGGCCTGTGTATGTTATTTCGCGGTTAATAAACCTCGGACGCTCAATGTTTTCGTCCTCAACCTCAAACAACCCGCCGGTATCGGTTTTTTTCGCAATGTCACCCTGCAACAAAGTGTTGTACCAGCCCTTCTCAATCCGTTTCGCAAGCCAGATATTGAACAACGCAGACTGGTAAGCGGACAAAAGTAAATTGTCCAGCCAATATTTTCTTGTTGATTTGCCCATGAGAACTTCTTTCCCCCTAACAGCATTATCCGACCGTATCCCAAACCTTTGCGTACCGTAAAAATTCGGCATCGATAACTTAAGCAACTCGTCTTTTATTTTTATGGCGGTATTAAAAGCAGACGGATCAGCTGTTTTCAATATAATTATAAATTTATTTCCCAGAAGATGCCCGACCCGGAGTTTATTTTTATGACGTTTAACATATTTTACCTCAACAGGAAGGCTATCGAGTATTCTCTCTTTTACTTCATTTTCAGTTATGTTGAACAGTTGCAGAGAAAATGTCTGAGTCGACCGGGCGTACTTGTCTTTCATGCCGGCATACCCTATTTCGACTTCCCTGAGACCGAATGTCCTTGCAAGCTGGTTTCGGATAGAATTGGTGGTTGCTCCTTCTCTTGTCAAACACACATAAACGTGTTCGCCTTCGCCTTCAGGTTCATACAAAGGTATTTCCTCAACAATAAAATGTGACGGATCAGCTTTTATTTCACCCTGAATACCGGGAAAATTCGCGGTTATATACGGAATATTCTCAAGTTCGCTCATCTTTTTCTCCTTTTACGCAAGTATACTTGATTTTTTTTGATTTCAAAATGATAAAATTTATGGTTTCATAATGATACCGGTTTAAGTTTGATTTTATAATAACCTGATTTTGCGGGTTTTGGTTATTATTGATAAAAAAAAGACTTCTTTCTTTTTGAAAAAAGAAACAAAAACTTTTTGTAAAGATGCTTCGCATCACGTTTTTTAATATTTAAGCACGCAACAACATAACAACTTTAAAAAATGACAAAAATAAAAAATATATTATTATATGCTATACTGATTATTACCGGATTATTCTCGATATACTTACGAGCTCCGTATTTCAAAACACCACTCCTGATCGTGGATGAAGCTCTTTATTCTGAAGTAGCCATGCAGTTTATGGATGGCGAATTCGAATATAAAAACAATAAACCGCCGGTTATCTTTTTCCTTTATTCGGCAGTATTTTCAATCTTCGGCAAAGGAAATATTCAAGCCGTGGAAAAACTGGCGGCAATAACAGTAGTCTTGAGCGGATTTTTACTTTTTTTCATAGTAGCCCGCCTGTCAGGCAGAAAAGCCGGCGTTATCGCGGCGGTTACATATATGATTCTCCCTTCGTTATCGAATTCGCCCTCTAATTTCTACGCGGCAAACACGGAAATTTTCCTGGTTTTTTCTGAACTGACAGCAATTTTGTGTTTCCTAATCGCGCTGCGCGGAAAACCATTATGGTTTTTTGTATCCGGCGTTTTCTGCGGGTTAAACATGTTTATAAAACAGCCCGGTATACTTATTTTGCCAATGCTTGTTTTATTTCTGATAGTTACCCGGCTGCGCCCGAAAAAATTTAGATCATGGAAAGAAATCAGTTATGGTGTGTTAGCATTATCCGGCGGATCTATAGCCATATGTTGCGCCTTTTTTTTGTTTTTTAAAGCGAATGGAGCTCTGGATGATTTGATATACAATATGTTTACTGTAAACAAGATGTATTTTGAAAAACAAAACGTGTTTTTACAGGGAATCCAACTTGGTTTGGAGATTACTTTAAACCGTTACGTAAGAAACAATTATTTAATTTATTTGCCTGCCGTTTCGCAGTTGGTTATGTTTATGTTCTCCGCGGTTAAAAATTTCAGAAAGGAAAACTTTAGTTTTTCAAGAAGCACATTTTTCATTTTATGGACATTTGTGTCCGTTTATTGCCTCAGCCTCGGATGGAGGTTTTCGGGCCATTATTATTATATGGTGTTCCCTGTATTAGCCGGTTTATTCGGTATTTTCTGGCAGGGTATATCCAGATACATTAAAAATGTATGCGGAAGAGCCGTAAAAACATATTATATTGAACATACCCTGTTAGGAGCAATAATTGTGCTTTCGCTTTTATATCCATTAACTTATTACACGGGATTTCCGCCGGGTTCAAAACGATATATTACTTATCTCGAATCAGATAAGTCCATCGGCAAAAATATCAGGAATACGGCGTATTACATTATCGCTCATACTCTTAAACCCGACACCATCTTCGTATGGGGATATTGTCCTGAGATATATCATTTATCGCGAAGGCGGTGCGCAAGTATGTTTGCTCATTGCGATTATCTTGTAGGCGAAGTCGATCCGTACCCTGAAGGCGGACGAATGGACAGAGTCAATCCGCAACACTGGAAAATATTTCTCCATGAACTTCTGAACACTAAACCGGCGTATATAATCGATATTTCACCGTCAAATTATCTTGGTTTCGCAAGTAATCGGATTGACAAATATCCGTTAAGCATTGTAATCAGCGAAAATTATGATTTCGATAAACAGATCGGGAATTTCGATCTTTACCGCTTGAAAAAATAATTTTCGAGGTATTGCCGTTTGCTGAAAAATCAATATATTTTATTTATTGAATCAATTTAAGAAAAATTACCTTCGAATCGTTTGGAGCGTAAAAATCATCGAGAACCGCTTCTATTTTATATCCGCGTTTCAAATAAAACGCTCTTGTCGGTTCGTATTGCGCCCTGCCTGATGTTTCGAGATATATCCTTTTCGCTCCTGAATTTATTATCTTATCTTCGGTGATTCTGAGCAGTTCTTTGCCAAACCCGTTGCCACGGTATTTACCTTCAACAGCAATCCAATAAATATAATATGAAAAACCGTTCGTACATGGTGCTGGAGCGTAACTTGTAACTCCAATTGTCTCTCCGTGATATTGGGCGAATATGAACTCATACTCAGCATCCGCGCCTTTAATCAGGTTATCCTCAACCATGATAACGCCTATGTCTATCTCCTCCTGCGAGAAAAACCCTGTTGAATCCAATATATTTTTTACCGTTTCCCTGTCGGTATCCTGCACACCAAATCGGTATTTTATCTTGGAAAAATCTATATGGTTGCCAGCCATTACAATATCCTTTATTATTTTGTTGTGGTGTTTTAATACAGGATTATAGCAAAAGATGATTTATCAAATCAAAAAAAGCTTTGAAATTTTTTATTATTATTGATCCGGTAAAATTATATTTGTTGAATCCTTACTTAAAAAATAATAATCCGCTAATAAAATTATAATATGATGTAATATAATAGATTTAAACAGAACCTGATAAATTGAGATAAGGATATCATTATGAAGAAAAAAATATTGTATGCGGTAGCAGGCGAAGGTAGAGGACACGCAGGCAGAGCATTGGCTATTGCCGAACAGATGGAGAAAGATGTTGACTTTTATTTTATATGCGGTGGCAAAGCGTATCAGTTATTCGCGGCAACAAAACATAATGTTTTTGAGATTCCTTTTCTCGGATTTATTTACGAGCACGATTCAATCAGCCTGCTAAAAACCCTTTTGTTTAACCTGAAACTATTTTTTAACCGCAACAAGATTTATAAACAGATAAATGAGCATATAAATAAGATTAAACCTGATTTCATTATGTCGGATTTCGAGTATTTTGTACCCAGAGCGACAAAAAAATTAGGGATACCCGTGATACAAATATCTCATCAGCACATTCTTGTGGCATGCAAATACAAAGTGCCGTTTTCGCAGATGATAGATTTTATAAAAGCTTACATAGTTACAAAATTTATCCTTATTAAATCCGAATACGAGTTCGCGATATCCTTTTATAAACTTCCGTTAACCGGAAAATACGCGAAAAAGAACCTGCCTATATTTCCGCCTCTTTTGCGCAAAGAAGTAGTAACCGCCAAACCGTCTGTGGGAGAAAAGGTTCTTGTTTACTTTTCATGCGATACGTTCGCCTGGGTTATGAAAATACTTAAAGAAATAAAGAATGAATCATTTGTCGTATACGGAATCAGAAACAAGCATGAAATCGACTCAAATATCGAATACAAACCCATATCCCCCACAACATTCCTCGATGACCTCAAGATATCCAAATGCGTCATAACAAACGGCGGGCACGGGCTTGTATCGGAAGCTGTATATTTGAAAAAACCTGTTCTCGCATTTTATGTAAAAGGACAGTTCGAACAGTACCTAAACGCTTTTTATCTCGACAAACTGCATTTCGGTAAAATGATCAAATCGGACAAAAACGCTCTCGCGGAACTAAAAGAGTTTTTCAGCGAATTGCCCGAACTTACACAACAGATATGCAATTCCGATATTTACGGCAATGATCTTGTTTGCAATCATATAAAAAGCATCATATCAGAGGAAATCTGATTTTTCAGTTTATTTCCTGAACGCTTTATACATTTTGTAACCGCCGGAGATATTTTCGCAATCGAATCCGTTTTGTTTAAGTATTCTGGAGGCGATATATCCTCTCAAACCTGCCTGGCAATACACCGCTATTTTTTTGTTTTTCGGCAATTCGCCTAACCTTTCGCGCAGTTCATCTATGGGTATATTGTAATAACCAGGTATGGCTCCTTTTTGCACTTCTTTTTCCGTTCGGACATCGAGCAGGAAATCATCTTGCGGTATCCGGTTGTTATGGCAGATAGCAGTATCGCCGCGCAACAAGTTTGACGCGGTAAATCCAGCCATATTAACCGGATCTTTCGCAGATCCGAACTGCGGAGCGTATGCCAGTTCCGATTCCTCAAGGTCAAATACGGTCATGCCAGCCTGGATCGCCATGGAAAAGACATCGATTCGTTTATCGACTCCCGATTGGCCTACTATTTGTGCACCGAGTATTTCGCCGTTATCTTTACGGAAAATAAGTTTTATCGTCATCATCTGCGCACCGGGGTAATATCCCGCATGATTATTTGGGTGCACATAGATTTTTTCAAATGGTACATTATTTTTCGTTAAAACTTTTTCGCTTAAACCCGTCACAGCGGCGGATATACCGAAAACACCTACAATGGAAGTTCCCTGTGTACCGCGATATGTGGAGTTTTTGCCGAAAATGTTATCGGCAGCGATTCTACCCTGACGGTTTGCCGGGCTGGCAAGCGGTATAACAGCCGGTATACTCAGCGGTATGGTTTTCACCTCGCAGACATCGCCGACAGCGTATATATCCGCATCCGATGTTTTCATATGTTCGTCCACAATTATTGCGCCTCGATCGCCAATATTGAGCCCGGCTTCTTTTGCTATTTTGTTATCAGGTTTCACACCTACGCACATAATCACCATATCAGCGCAAACGTCTTTTCCGTCAGGCAGATGAACAACAAGAACACTGTTTTGTTTTGTTATTTTCTGCGCCGGGCTGTTGAAATAAAGTTTTATTCCGTTTTCGGTCAATGTTTCATTGATCATAGATGCCATTTCCTTATCAAGCGGGGGCATAAGCTGATCTATCGCTTCAATTACGTGGACATCCAACTGCCGTTTGCGCAAATTCTCAGCCATTTCAAGCCCGATGTACCCTCCGCCGATAATCGCCGCGCTTTTCGCGCCAAGATCAATTGCGGTATCGATCTTTGTCATATCATCCAGGTTTCTGAGCGTAAATACACCAGGTAAACCGGATCCTTCTATCGGAAGCACTATGGGTGCGGCTCCGGTAGAAATGATCAGTTTATCGTATGATTCGATATATTCCGAGCCATCAGCCCAATTTTTAACAACGATAGTTTTTGCTTTTTTGTCTACCGACAGAACCTCGGATTGTAGTCGGACATCTATTTTGAAACGGGTTCGCAGAAGTTCCGGTGATGTTATGAGAAGTTTTTCTTCCTCCTTGATTTCCCGGCCTATATAATAAGGCATACCGCAGTTGGCGAACGAAATGTTTTTACCGCGTTCAAATAATATAATCTCTGATTCCTCGGATAACCTTCGTGCTCTTGCGGCGGCAGATGCGCCTCCGGCAACTCCACCTATTATCAATAGTTTCATGTTTTCCTCCATAGTCTTCTAAAAAACAGGATGCAAAGCATCCTTACAAAAAGTTTTTGTTTCTTTTTTCAAAAAGAAAGAAGTTATTTGTATTTATTTTTGTATTTATTAATGTGAATAATCAAAATCAACAAAATCATTTTTTTAGAACCAAAAATAATTCCGATAATTTTCGATTATCCGTTTATTTGGTAATTAACACAAGAAAAAATAATGAGGGAAATGTTACCGTATCGAATTATAACGTTGGTTTTACTACAGAGAATATTTTGTAACCGATATACAGGGCAATCAATATATATATAATTATAGCTAAAGGATTTAGAAAAATCTTTTTTAAGATTACGGACAGGTAACTTATTTTAGCCAATTCTTCTCTATTATGTTCGAGTTCGCCTAATATTTTCTGGAACTCGATGTACCTGTTATTCCATGTGGCGGTGATTCTTTTGGCAATACCTTCAGAGATTTGTTTGCCGTCTTCAAGTGAGACAACCTGGGTGAGTATTTCAATTCCTTTGCTGTCTTTATCTTCTTCGATATCGAGCGATTCCATAAGGATATTGTAGTTTTTCGCGATAGCTGTTTTTATATCGAAGAAATCTTTTTCGTCCTGTTCTGCAACTGCACTTGCTGACCGTGCTTTGAGAAAGAGTCTGTGAAACTCTTTCCAAAGCTCGGTAAACTTTTGAAGCAGTTCGATTTGATATTCGAGTTTTTTATCTATCAATATACTACTCCGGCAAAAACTATTTTCTCATTCCGACACGCTGAGCGGTCTGGAAAATTTTTCCTTCAGTCTGGATTGATGGTGCGATAATTATTTCAGTCAACTGCATTTCTTTTATATCTTTCGCGCCGACGTTGCCCATAGATGTCTGGAGCGCACCCATCAGGTTTTGCGAACCGTCATCGAGTTCAGCCGGGCCGAACAGGATTTGTTCGAGTGTGCCTGTGGTACCCACGAATATTCTTGTTCCGCGAGGTAAATTAGCGTGCGGTGTAGCCATACCCCAATGGTATCCTCTGCCGGGCGCTTCTTTTGTCCTGGCGAAAGCCGAACCGACCATTACCGCATCGGCTCCGGATGCGAACGCTTTGCAGATGTCTCCGCCATTAGCCATACCGCCATCGGTGATAATCGGCACATATTTTCCGGTCTGTTTGTAATGGAAATCCCTGGCGGCGGCGCAATCTACTGTCGCTGTAACTTGCGGAACGCCTATACCGAGAACGCCTCTGGTAGTACACGCGGCACCGGGCCCGATTCCGACGAGCAGGCCGTCTATACCTGCCTGCATCAGAGCGCATGCTACCTTATAAGTAACGCAGTTGCCCACGATAACAGGTATTTTCATAAGTTTGCAGAATTTCTCAAAATCCAGTGTCTCGTATTCTGTTGACATATGTTTTACTGTGGTTACAGTAGACTGAACGATGAATATATCCGCTCCGGCTTCCTGAGCGATAAGCCCGAATTTCTCCGCGCGCTGAGGTATAGCGGATACAACTGCGGGTACATTGGCTTCTTTTATTTCTTTGATTCTTTTGGCAATAAGTTCTTCTTTTATCGGCTGATTGTATATTCCCTGTATGATTTTGGTAGCTTCTTCTTTGGATGCTACGGCTATCGCGTCGAGTATTTCCTCGGGATTTTCGTATCGTGTCTGAACGCCTTCGAGGTTAAGCACGGCTATACCACCGAGTTGCCCCATTTTCCTGGCGAATTTGGTATCGACGACTCCGTCCATGGCGGCGGCGAGAATCGGTACGTTAAATTTCAAGTCTCTTATTTTAAGGGATGTATCCACCTCGTTGGGGTTAATTGTAATATCGCCCGGAACGAGGGCTATTTCGTCAAAACCGTAACATCTTCGTGCTGTGCGGTCTCTGCCTACCCAAACACCCATCTTCAATTACTCCTTCGTTATATGCTTTGCCATTAAACACTTATCCCGCCTTAAAAAATAATTTTGTTCAATATGGATTGTTACAGGCTGGAAAGTATATTTGGTAAATGATAATTAAATGGGAAGTTCATGTCAATACTTTTTTGTTGCCTGTTATCCGGATAGATACTATCAGTGATTAGAGTTTATTAAAATCGATTTTACAAAAAGGATCTTTTTCGATTTTCGCAGCATTAATTTTCATTTCAAAAAACTTTTTCAGATCTTTTTCTGCGTCAATTACTCTATATATTTCCTCAATAGTACATAATGCTATTGTAATTTTGCTTAATGCCTCTTTACATGTTGTTATAGATGTATCTGAATAACCAGATGCAGATATAAAAATTCCACTTACACAACTCCTAAGAAATATTCTTGATAGATGGATGCTTATTTCAGGAACTCCAATAGGTTGATTCCACCATTTTATTTCAACAAGACATAGAGATGAATTTATCTCAATTACTCCATCAATTTGTTCAATGATACCTTCGTTATTATCGCCTTTTATTGAGATGGATTCGCGGATAGATATTTTACTCTCTACAAAAAGTCTATTAATCACTTTTTCCAAATTTCTGCCACGTTTCTGATGATCTTTTTCCTTGAAAAGCGAACAAAAATCTTCCTTTATCCTTAACCTATTTTCCCTTGTTTCTTTTACTTTCAAAATTTCTTCATTCTTTAATGAAATATACTTTTGTCTTTCTTTTTCTCTTTCGTTTTTCATTTTCGTAAATGAATCTTTTACATCTATGATTTTTCGTATATCCGCAACCAATCCTTTTGCTTTAAGTTGATCATCTGGATAACATGAAGAAAAATCTTCAAATTCAACAATACGTTTCAATAATTCTCTTCTTTCTCTTAGGGTAGATTCTCCTTTTTCATTTAAGCGTGTTATAATTTTTCTAGTTATTTCATATTTACTAATACTATCTTTATTATAAATTACTATTTTATTAAGATCATCAAGTAAACTATTCGAAACACCAGCACCTCTAAAAAATAAAATTACATCTTTTTTTGACTTATTTAATAAAGGAATAGTATCTATCAATATATTAAATAATTCCGGTGGATAATGATATGTAATATCCATAACAATTTACCTTAATTAATAGTAATCAACATTATGCTAAACCAATTACTTTACATATTACAACTTTTTTTCTATTCCTTTTTTTTCATTATTGCAAGTATTTTTCTTACAAATCAACAATGAAACCGCTAAAATAAGCGATTCTCGCAAACTGTATCCATTCCTCTAAAACCAAATCGGTTTCATCACAAAAATGAAATTTTACTTAATAAATTTTCGGATTTAATGTAGAATCAATTGTCTTTAACGCGCAAAACCAAAATCTTATATCGATTAGCAATTTGTCTTAGAGAAAGAATAAAAAAACTTTTTCTTTTTGAAAAAAGAAACAAAAACTTTTTGTAAAGATGCTTCGCATCCTGTTTTAGAAGATATTTTTTATGACGGAACCCGTTTTAATATCAAACTTCAATTTACCGTTCCCTTACAAAGATACCCTGCGCCGATTAGGGTACTCCGCCTCATCAGAACCCGATACGAAAACTACCGCCCTCATCAAACAAATCGCCGACGAAGCATATATCCAGATTCAACCCAGAGGATTATACCGCATCTGCACAATCAAACCGGAACCCGGCTGTATCCAAATCGAAAACCACAACCTGAAAAGCATTTATTTGCATAATCTGCTCAAAAATTGTAATATAGCCGCTGTAATGGCAGTAACCATAGGATCCGCCATCTGCGATCAGATATCACATTACATGATCAGCGAACCGTCAAAAGGCGTTGTACTCGATGCCATCGCCTCCGAACTGGCGGATACCGCTATGGAAAAACTGCACAGCATCATAAGCAGTATGGGATTGCAAAAAGGATACCGGACAACTATCAGATACAGCCCCGGTTATAAAGACTTTAGCCTGAAAGAACAAGCTGTTTTCGATGATTTATTGAACCTAAAGCGGATTGGGCTTGAAATAACCTCAAGCTGTATCCTTAAACCAGAGAAATCTATAACCGCTATAGCCGGATGGGAAAAAATATATGAATAAAACCGATTTGATGAATCTACTCAACGAAAAATTTGTTGTACTCGATGGAGCCACAGGAACATTTCTGCAGAAAGAAGGTATGCCCGCAGGTGTATGCCCTGAACTGTGGGCAATAGAAAACCCGGACGTAACAAAAAAAGTGCATAAATCATACGTAGACGCCGGATCGGATATCATATATACATGTACATTCGGAGCAAACAAAATCAAACTGAAAACATACGAACTTGAAAAACAAACGGAAGAAATAAATTTCAAACTGATCAAACTCGCGAAAGAATCCGCAGGAACCAAATCACTGGTAGCCGGATCTATCGGTCCGACAGGCAAATTCATCGAGCCTGTGGGCGATTTATCATTCGATGAGGCGAAAGACGTATTCGCCGAACAGGTCGGCGCAATGGCTGAAGCCGGCGCAGACCTGCTGGTTATCGAAACTATGATGGATATCCAGGAAGCGCGAGCGGCTCTTATCGCGGCAAAAGAAATATGCGCCCTGCCGGTAATCGTATCGATGACATACGCCGAAGATAACCGCACACTCACCGGAACCGATCCGCTCAGCGCGTTGATCACGCTTCAATCGTTAGGCGCAGATGTTGTCGGCACAAACTGCGGTTTCGGCCCGGACAAAATGATTCAGATCATAAAAATGATGGCGCCTTACGCTCAGGTTCCTCTCATGGCAAAGCCTAACGCAGGGTTGCCCGTATTGAAAAACGGCGAGACTGTATACAATATGTCGCCTTGCGAATTCGGCAAATATGTAGAAGATTTCATAAAATGCGGTATCCGCCTCATGGGCGGTTGTTGCGGCACATCTCCCGATTACGTAACAATGGTTCACAAACATTTCAAAGGGAAAATTCCGGATAAATTCACTGCTATGGAAAATACCGAGGGTGTAAGTTCACGTTCAAAAACGGTTTTCTTTGATAACGGCAAACCCGCAATTATTATCGGCGAACGAATTAACCCGACAGGCAAAAAAGTGTTGTCCGAAGAACTCAGAAACGGCAAAATGACCGAGCTAAAACGTCTCGCCGGCGATCAGGTAAATGCGGGTGCGGATATCCTTGACGTAAACGTGGGCGTACCGTCGATCGACGAGAAAAAAACAATGCGAGAAGCCATATTCAGCTTATCCGGATTTACAGATCTGCCTCTATGTATCGATTCATCCAATCCGGACGTAATTGAGGAAGCGCTCAAACATTATCCAGGCAGAGCGCTTGTGAATTCGCTCTCCGCGGAATCGGAAAAATCGAATAAACTTATTCCCATACTGAAAAAGTACGGAGCGATGTTTGTGTTTCTCCCCATAGACGACAGCGGAGTACCTGAAAAATCCGAACAGAGAATAAAAATAATAGAAGAAACTTTCGCTATTCTCAAATCCAATGGAATTTCAGTAAAAAGAGCCGTTGTTGACGGGTTAACCATGACGGTCTCATCCATGCCTGAAGCTCCTAAAGAAACACTTAAAACAATACAATATTGCACCGAGAACGGATTGCTCACTACCGCAGGGTTAAGCAACGTATCTTTCGGGCTTCCTGATCGCAAATGGGTTAACAACGCGTTTCTTGCCATGGCTATGTCAAACGGGTTAAGTTGCGCGATACTAAATCCATGCGACGAGCAGACACTAAACATTTTCAGCGCTTCCTGCGTACTTGCGGGAAGAGACAAAAACGCGCTCTCTTATATAAAACGGTTTCAGCAAACCGCCGGTGAAAAAAAAGAACTCCATAAAGCCGAACCCATAAAACTTGATTGCAGGCAAGCCCTCATACAGGGCGATAAGGATAGCCTCATCGTTCTTCTTGAAGAAGAACTGAAAGCAGGTAAAAATCCTCTTCCGATAATAAATGAGGTGCTGGTTCCGGCAATGCAGGAAGTAGGCATCAAGTTCAACAAAAAAGAATATTTTTTACCTCAGCTAATGTTATCCGCCGAAGCGATGCAGGAAGCGTTCGCCTACCTGAAACCGCATCTCTCTAAAGACAGCTCACACAACATCGGGCGGATGATCATCGCCACTGTCAAAGGCGATATCCACGATATCGGAAAAAATATGGTTGCCCTGATGCTCAGAAACCACGGGATCGAGGTTATTGATCTGGGCAAAGACGTGTCGTCGGAAACAATCTTGGCTACCGCGATGAAAGAAAATATCAAGGTTATTGGTTTAAGCGCTCTTATGACCACAACAATGGTTGAAATGGAAAATGTCATCAGAGACGCTCGGTCTGCCGGTATGGATATCAAGTTTATGGTTGGCGGAGCGGTTATAACCGCCGATTACGCTAAAAAAATCGGCGCGGACGGTTACGCGAAAGATTCTGTAGAAGCGGTTGATATTGTAAAATCATTTTTATAATTCATTCCATATCTTAATCTATTTTTGATCTGATTAATAGTATTGACTATTAATAACGGTATTTTTTGATTTATTCATATGTTTGACAATTAAAGAGATACATGCTATTAATATAAGAGGGAGGATGAAATTCCGCTTAAACTTTTATATGAGGTAAATATGAATATAAATAAATCGATCTTCAAAGCCTGTATTGTTCTTATGGGAATATTATTTTTTCCTTCTTTCGGATATGTATACGATTTGAATAAAGACGGGTATGACGATATAGTAGTTAGTAACTTACATAATGGAATATGGCAATCATTATCTTATAGTATTAATTCCTATATTTATTGGGGAAACTCATCAGGCACATACGACACAAAAACAGAATTGCCGACCAATGGAGGCCATGATAATTCAATCGCCGACCTTAACGGTGACGGGTATTTGGATATTGTATTCAGCAATTATTATAACGGCAGTTCATATAATCTTAATGCATATATTTACTGGGGAAACTCGTCAGCATCGTACAGCACAAAAACCGAGTTGCCGACTAATGGTGGTGTAAGCAGTTCGGTTGCCGATTTGAACAAAGATGGTTATATGGACATAATATTCAGCAATAATTACAGTAACGGTTCCAACAATGTCAATTCATACATTTACTGGGGTAACTCATCTGCGTCATATACTACAAAGACTGAGCTGGGTACCGTTGGAGCAATGAGCAGTTCGATTGCCGATTTGAACAAAGATGGTTATATGGATTTAGTATTCAGCAATAAAACCAATGGAAGTACATGGAATATTAATTCATATATTTACTGGGGCGACGCTTCAAACTCATATAACACAAAAACAGAACTGGCTACAAAAGGCGCGAATGATAATACCGTAATTGATATTAACGGCGACGGATATTTGGATATCGTATTCAGCAATTATTATAATGGAAGTACATATGAGATCAACTCATATATTTACTGGGGCGATGCTTCAAACTCATATAACACGAAAACCGAGCTTGCGACAAGCGGCGCATATGCCAATTCCGCCGCAGATGTAAACGGCGATGGATATATCGATATCGTATTCAGCAGTTTTTATAACGGAAGTTCATATAATCTCAATTCGTACATTTATTGGGGTGATCTATCATTCTCCTATACCACAAAAACAATGCTTGCCACCCAGGGTGCGGTAGGTAATTCTATATCGGATCTGAATAACGATGGATACGCGGATATAATATTTGCCAATTTCCATAATGGAACTTCATGGAATATCAATTCATATGTTTACTGGGGCAACGCGTCAGCATCTTTTAATACCAGAACAGAACTAACAACACACGCCGCCACCGATATTACGGCAGGCAATATTTCAGGACTGGGCCAGACTTATTTTCCCGAAGCGCAAACTATACCTGAACCGGCAACATTTATTTTACTGGCGATAGCTGTTTTATCAAAAGCTTTGGTTGGAAAATACAGAAAACACTGAAGGAACCTGTTAACTGGAGAATAAGAATATCTAAAATTGTATAATATGGAAGCAATTTTAATGGAAAAAATATTTTTAAAAACCTGTATTATCCTTTTGTTAATATCATTTTTACCGTCTACAGGCTATGTGTACGATCTAAATCAAGATGGTTATGAAGATATAGTAATTAGCAATGGTTACGGAAATTCATTTAATGTAAATTCGTACATCTATTGGGGCGCTTCTGGAGGACAATTCAGTACAAAAACTGAATTGTCAACACATGACGCGTATGGAAATACGGTTGCTGACCTAAATAGTGATGGTTATCTGGATATTGTATTTGGAAACGCTTATAATGGCAGTTCATTCAACATAAATTCATATATTTATTGGGGCAACGCTTCAGCTTCATATAACACGAAAACAGAGTTGCCTACTCAGGGAGTAGTAGGTACTTCTCTTGCTGATCTAAACAAAGACGGTTATGTGGATATCGTATTCAGCAATTCATACAATGGCAGTTCATGTAATATCAATTCTTATATATATTGGGGTAACGCTTCAGCTTCATATACAACAAAAACCGAGTTGCCAACCCAAAACGCGATAAGCAGTTCCATAGTTGATATCAACAAAGATGGATATTTGGATATCGTATTCAGCAATAAATATAATGGCAGTTCATACAATATCAATTCATGTATTTATTGGGGTGACGCTTCAAATACTTACAGCACAAAAACTGAACTGCCGACTTGCGGCGCTCATGAAAATTCCGTAATTGATCTAAACGGTGACGGATATTTTGATATTGTATTCAGCAATTATAATAATGGCAGTTCATATAATGTTAATTCATATATCTATTGGGGTGACGCTTCAAACTCATACAACTCAAAAACCGAACTGGCTACTATCGGAGCTTATGGAAACTCGGTTGCCGATCTAAATAAAGATGGTTATCTGGATATCGTATTCAGCAATTATTATAATGGCAGTTCATATAATCTTAATTCATATATCTATTGGGGTGACGCTTCAAACTCATACAACACAAAAACTGAACTGGCAACATATGGTTCGATAAGCAATTCGTTGGCCGACCTTAATAACGACGGGTATACCGATATTGTAATTAGTAATTATTATAAGAACGGAGTATGGGATACCAATTCTTATATTTATTGGGGTAACGCATCTGCGTCTTATAATACCAAATCAGAATTGCCTACACGCGGCGCAACTGGTATTACCGCAGGCAATATTTCCGGTTTTGGACAAAATTATTTTCCCGAAACGCAAACTATACCTGAACCGGCAACATTTATTTTACTGGCGATAGTTGTTTTATCAAAAACCTTAACCGGAAAATTCAGAAAACACTGAAAATAATAAAAACAAAAGACTTTTTTCTTTAAAAAAAAATTTTTTATAATGATGTTTCGCATCATGTTATTTTTGTTTGTTTCCCGGCAATAGATTTGCCCGCAAGTACACCGGTAGATACCGCCGCCTGAATATTATATCCTCCGGTATCACCATCGATATCGAGAATTTCCCCGGCAAAATAAAGGTTTTTCACGATCCGCGATTCCATCGTCATAGGGTTTATTTCATCAAGGTTAATGCCACCGCATGTTACCATAGCGGTATTGAAATCACCTTTTTTAAGAACCTCAAAAGGGTATGATATCAAACTTTCGACAAGCTGATTACGTTTTTCCCTGCTCAATTGCGAAGCGATTGTGTCCGAAAGACGGTTAATCTCTATCAATTTGTCAAGTACACGTCTCGGAATAGAATATTTTTTAATAATTGTCTTTACCGGTTGTTTACCGTTAGCCTGAATTTGGTTTAGCAAATCTTCCCTGAATTTGTCTTCATTTTCATAATCGATGAATGACAATTTAATCAGATCTCCGGCTTTTATATAGCGCGATAAATCAAGGATTCCCGGACCGGATAATCCTTTATGAGTAAATAAAATATCTCCCCGATACTTTTTTAATTTGCGGTTATTCCGCCACAAACTTATTTTTATTTCGGGAAACGATATTCCCGCAAGATCGGAGAATAAAAAATCTTTAACAATCACAGGAGCTAATCCTTCCGTAATGCCGACAACTGTATGCCCGAGCGAATTAGCGACAGCATAACCGTCACCCGTTGTACCGCAACCAGGGTACGATTTCCCGCCCATCGATATTAAAGCGTTTGTGCCTGGATATTCTCCGCAAGTAGTTTTAAATAAAAACAGCCCTTCTTCGGATTTGGTTATTTCGCTAACAGCGCAATCACATATTATCCGCACATTATTTTCTTCGCATTCACAAATAAGCACATCGACTAAATCTTTTGCTTTCATGGATTTCGGAAACACTTTCCCATCAGCGGTTACAGTAATATCCACTCCACGGTTAACAAAAAATTTTATAAGGTCATTATTTGTAAACTCAAATAAAGCTTTTTTCAGGAATCGCCCTTTTTCGCCATACCGATTAATAAAATCGCTGATATCAGCTACATGTGTAAAATTGCATTGACCTGAACCGGAAACAAGAATTTTTTTACCCGGCACATTATTTTTTTCGAGAATGATGGTTTTTAAACCGTAATACGCGGCGGTTATCGCGCAGAAAAAGCCCGAGGGCCCGCAACCGGCTATTATTAGATCGTAAACAGGCATCATTTACTCCGCAAAAGTTCTTTCAGCCTCATAAGAGGTACATTTGCCATGGCTTTAAATATTTCTTTCCTGCATATTTTTGATTTACCTAATTTACGGTCGACAAAAATAATCGGGATTTCCTGCATAGTAAACCTTTTCAGTTTGCACAGGTATATCAGTTCTTCCAAAAATGAATAGCCTGTTGACGTAATATTCTTAAAATCAATAGATTCTATTACATTTCTGCGATAGCACCTGAATCCGCTTGTACAATCTGCAACCTTCATGCCAAGGATCAAGCGCGAATAAAGGTTGGCGAACCTACTGAGGATTCTCCTGTGAATCCCCCAGTTTCTGGTTCCACCTCCTTTTATATATCTGGATCCGATAATGATATCGCAATCATTCAGTTTATCGGCCATAGTTTTTATGTATGAAGGATCATGCGA
>CAYVGJ010000017.1:23318-44672 GCA_964451165.1 uncultured bacterium | reverse complement strand
TTTGCTGTTCACGTATGCCCTTTCTATCTGTAAATAAAATCGGGTAGTTTTTTTAACACTTCTTCGTCTCTAAAAATCAACTCCGTACATCTCCCGTAAGTTATGATACTTGGTTTACCGTCTTTTCTCAAAGATACGGAGAAGGCATAATTTCCCACTTCCGTCTGAATATTAAGTTTGCCGCACCGGTACAGGACTTCAAGGCATGTTTCACGGTCATAAGCGGAATCCGCTCCTTCTTTTCGTGCTTGTTTTAGAACAGGTTTGATAAACAGATCGAATAATTCAACATCGGTTTTGAACCTTTTTTCCGATCCGATTAAATCAATAATATCGGCAAACTTTAATCCATCTAATTGAAACAAAGAGACCGATAAATAATTCGGCGATTTATTCCTTAATGAATAATCAAAATAATAACCTCTTAATATACGGTACATATTTCCCGGTTGTTCATAGATAATCTCAAACGCTTCGCCGTCATGGGTTATTCTTTTTTCAGGAGATAAGATTTCATAGATTATATAAATTTCGCCTCTGCTTAGGAATCTCGCGACATAACACGGTGTTTCTCCGACAAGATGGTTTTGGTTAGCGATTCTTGTATTAAAAAGTTGTTCATCAATTTTACCGTTTTTTATGCATTCCTCCAATTCGGTTTTTCCCGCAAGAAATACTCTCAAGCCGTTAGGATACGAATAACATAACGTTCTGCCGAATTCCTTTTCGGGCATTTTCCTATGGGGATACCTGATGGAAACATAATTTATCCATCCATCTTTTTGCGGATAATGAACTTCATTTTTTATAACCTTGTTTACCGCCTTCGTAAACAGCCTGTTGATTTTCCGGCATTCGGTTATATAGACTGTAGCTACCCTTGAGACACCATATTCCATAAAATCATCACTTATAAAAGATTTGCAGATATATGTACCATTTAACGAAGAAATATCGATATCGGATTTCTCCGCGGGCAAAACCCTGACAAAATATTTCTTGCCAAACATATCTACCGCCGGGCAAAGAGAATACGCTTTTCGTATTCTCTTGTCGCAAACCCATGAATTTTTCCCATAATTGACTACAATAAGGTCTGATATTAAAATCTGCTCATTGTAAGAATCGTTATCTTTGCCTATCATATCGGCAAACTCATTGAGGTTTAGGAAGTTTATGGTAATTTTCATAAATATGGGGCGGTCTATTTTTCCTGAAGGATCAAGAATTGAATAAATACCGTCACCGGTAGTTATTCTGGTAAGAAAAAACATCGCCGCAATCATCATAATACCGATAGCTAAAATCATGATTTGTTTTGTATTTAAACGTATTTTTTTTATGGACTCAAATTTCATTTTGCCTCAAATCAAACAGGAATATAATTGAAAATTCAAAAATAAACAGTATACTATATTGCTATATAGTTATAAACATTTAAATGGAACAATAATTATGTTTAAATTAGCTTTAATTGCCGCGGGCGGCGCAATGGGAGCGGTTCTGAGGTATCTGGTCGGTGCTATGGTATCGAGGATTGTGGTTGACGTTTTTCCGTGGGGTACTCTGGTTGTTAATTTGTCAGGCGCTTTTATAATAGGTATTTTGTGGGAACTTGCTGAAAACTCTGTTATTTTTCCGTCATTGAGATTATTTTTATTTATCGGGTTGCTTGGAGCTTATACGACATTTTCAACTTACAGCCTTGAATGCCTAAATCTAATCAGGGATGGTGAGTATTCAAGAGCGGTTATGAATATATTTTTAAGCAACGTTGCCGGCATATCTGTTGTTTTTGGCGGGATTATTGTTTCGAGATTAATAATACAGAGTTTTAAATAAGGAATTAAAAAATGAAGCTTCCTGAAGAAGGAAATATCCTGAGGATTTATATCGGCGAAACGGATTCATATCACGGTAAACCGTTGTACGAACAGATTACATTAAAAGCCCGTGAACTGCATCTTGCGGGAACGACTGTTCTTCGCGGGATTATGGGATTTGGGGCGACCAGCCGTGTCCATACGGCAAAGATCCTGCGCCTTTCCGAAGATTTGCCTGTTGTAATAGAGATTGTCGATACGGAAGAAAACATAGAGAGAATCCTTCCTTTCCTTGATGAAACAGTAAAAGAAGGATTAATCACGCTTGAGAAAATCAGAGTAATAAAATACCGTCACAGCGATAAATCTCAACCCTGACCTCATTTTTCAATTCAAATTAATAACATGATTTTCATTTTTTGACCGCTATAATAAAAAATCGGAATTCTTTTTTTGGTTTATCACATAATAAATTAAAAGGAGGCCATCAATGAGAATACTGATGACGGAATTTGTCACACACGATGTAAAAAGGTTTATTGTGGAAAAACCGGCTGGATACTCATTCGTGCCCGGACAGGCGTCTATGGTATCTATAAACAAAGAAGGGTTAGAAGGAGAAGAGCGGCCGTTTACTTTTACAAATTCAACCGACGACCTTGTATTCGAGTTTGTCATTAAAAGGTATCCTTCGCATAACGGAGTGACGGATAAACTTCATCAACTTACTGCTGGTGACGATCTTATAATTAAAGAACCGTGGGGAACCATAACCTACAACGAAACCGGTACATTTTTAGCCGGCGGAGCAGGCATAACACCTTTCATAGCAATATTCAGAGACCTTGAAAGGAAAAATCAGCTACATGGAAACAAGCTTATTTTCTCCAACAGAACCGCCAGAGATATTATACTTGAACAGGAACTGAAAAATATGTTCGGAGAAAACCTGATATTAACCCTCACCAGGGAAAAGAATCCATCTTACGAATACGGATCTATCAACGAAGATTTTTTAAAAGATAAAATAGATGGTTTCAACCGGATTTTTTATATCTGCGGGCCAAAACCGTTTGTTGAAGATATAAAAAAGATATTGATTAAATACGGCACCCAACCTGATTCGGTTATATTTGAGAAATAATTTGATTTTTTATAAAAAGCTATTGAGGATATGAATCAATTCCTCAATCCTGAAAGGTTTTTGCAGGGAATTTGAGTACCATGATTCAGCGGCATTTTTGTCGATATGATAACCATCACAGCAGAAAGCGATAAGTTTAACATTTGAATCAATGTTAATTAACTTTTTCGCTATTCGTTGCGAATCCTCATCGCTTCGCAGATCAGGGATTACAACATCGTAAGCCCTCCCCAGGCCAGGAGAATCCATATATTCCTTCACGAGTTCGTCTTCATCAGCAACACATGTAACCGAAAACCCGATACGATTTAAAACATTTTCCAACATATTTCTTATAGAAAAATCCGAATCCATGATAAGAATTTTCAATTTCGTTTTTTTTTCGATTTGTTCCCCGATCTGATCGAGATCCATATAAGCGGGTAAATAAATCTCAACTTCTGTCCCTTGTCCTGTTTTTGACTGCACATCGATAAATCCCGAATTTTTTTTCAGGATCAGATATACCGCCGGCAATCCCAGCCCGCAATTTCCATCTTTTGTTGTATAAAACGGATCGTAAATTTTATTTAATCCGCCATCAGGTATGCCGCATCCGTTATCGACTACGGTAATTTTAATATATTTTAGTGAAGGATCTGCATTTATCGGATAAGAATCTTTTGAGAATTCATTAAAATCCAAATTAGTTGCGGATATTCGTATATTTCCGCCCTCATTTGTAGCTTGTGCGGCGTTCAATACTATATTATATATTACCTGATGGAATTGGAACTCGTCTATTTCGATTTTCCAGAGAGATTTCTCAATATCAATTTTATAATTCAGATTGAATTTTTTAAGAACCGATTTTGTGGTATCTTCAATAATTTTTTTTGGGCAAATTGGTTTTACCGTTATTCTACCGAATCTGGAGAATACGAGCATCTGGTTGCTCAATTCTCTTGCTCGGTTACAGGCTTTTTCCGATTCATCCAGCATTTTTGCTACCTGGCTTTCAGGGTCGGAATAATATTTTGCCATTGTAATATATCCGAAAATACCTGTAAGCAGATTATTAAAATCGTGAACTATCCCCCCCGCAACAACTTTAAGAGCTTCCAGTTTCTCCCTGATCCGTATAACTTCGTCCAGCTTCTCATGATCGGTTATATCATCTATTATTCCATCAAACCATTTAATATTGTTATTTTCATCATATACTGCTTTAGCCGTGCATGATACAACTATCGGAGACCCGTCTTTTCTTCGCAAACATATTTTTTCGTTTCTTATACTTCCGTTTTTGTTTAATTTATCCAGCATGACGCTTCTATCTTCGAAATTAT
This sequence comes from uncultured bacterium, assembly GCA_964451165.1. GTDB lineage: Bacteria > Auribacterota > Auribacteria > Auribacterales > Auribacteraceae > CAYVGJ01. Next base: position 40,377 of record CAYVGJ010000017.1, on the reverse strand, counting down.
AATATAGCTCAAATATCGTCAGGTTCAGAAATTCCTCTAAGGAACTGTACCCGAAAATATCCAGCATAGCTTTATTTGCGTGGATAAATTTACCGTAAAAATCTGATGTAATCCTGTAAACTCCTACGTTAATGTTTTCAACTAAACTCCTGTATTTCTCTTCGCTTTCTTTTACTTTTTGTTCCATGCGAACTTGTTCTGTAATATCTTCACCGGAAATGAAAATTGATTCTACTTTCGCGTTGTTAGAACAAATAAGGTAATTATTGAAATTAAATAATCTTTCTTCACCGGATTTTGTAATTATATATTCCTTAAAATATTCACATCCCTGTATATCATTTAAATTAACTATCTGTTCATAAACCGATTTGCATGCACTGGAGTATTTTTGTGATACAAAAGAATCAAACCAGTTTTTTCCGATCACCTCATGTTTGTCATATCCTATTAAATCACAACCCTTTTTATTAATATAGGTAACATTCAGTTGTCTGTCCAAAAAAATAATCAACGACGAAGCCGCATCAAGGTATCCGTTTGACAAATCCTGAACTTTTATCAATTCTTTTTCGAGAAGTTTTCGTTCTGTTATATCGACCGCCACATCGACAAATCCGGCTGGGAACCCTCTCTCGTCTTTATACAGGGTAGTGGTCAGCTGAATCGCGCATTCCGTCCCGTTTTTGCGTTTATATCCTATTTCACCGGAAAAATAACCTTTTGTTATAACTTCCTGATTAATCTGCTTAATCTTCTGCAGGAAATCCTCGGAATAAACGTCTCGGAACTTTTTTATTCTGCCTTTATCTGTTTCCAAACCATATAACTGAACCCAATATTTATTATAAAATAATAATTCGTCGTTAAAATTGCGGATAACCAAACCTTTACCAACTTGCTCAGGGATATTGCCCAACATTCTCAATTCTTTCCCTGCCTGTTTACTCGTGGTTATATCCTGAAATAAAGAAAGATTTGATACAGTTCCGTCTTTATTAAAAATTGGCGAGCTTACTCCGGAAAACCATTTATTATTATTTGGAATGTGGACCTCCCAATTAACTGTTTCCCCTTTAGAGACTCTTTCAGTTACACACCATGGGCATACATTGTCTCTACCATATAGAACCTTATAACATTTATCATTCTTGCCGTAATAATCTATTTGCCGCAACATCTTTTTGTTCATGAAATCGATTTTATAATCGTGTGTACTTATATAAATCAAACCATTGAACGATTCTACAACAGCCCTGTACTTGTCACTGAGATTCTCGAACTTCAACTTATAATTCATTGTCTCGGTTACATCATATATCATGGCATTGATATACTCATCTCCGGTTATATCTTCTCTCAGAAGAAACGCGTTGAGGATAACATATTTATTTTCACCGCCAACCGTTCTGAACTTATAGATGAAATTATCCACAAATCCTGTTTGGTCAAGCTCTAACCGGATATCCCGCTCAGATTCAATGGATTCAATAACCTCATTCAACTTTTTCCCTTTAAGTTCCACCGGATTTTTATAAGCCTTATCCAAATCGAATAAATAAAACGCGACGCTATTCATGAAAAGCATGGTTCCATCAAGTTTATAACGGTATAAACCTACTCCGGCAAAATCAACAGCTTGATGAATCTCGTCATTTTGCCACTTTGCCTGATTTAAACTTATTTTTTTCTTCGTTGCCATATAAACCTATCCCAAATATTCTTGAAACAAAAAATAATCAATAAAATATATCGGTCATTACTGTCAATAAATAAGTTTTTTTATAAATTACTATTACTTTTATATATGATACTATATAATTGATTTATTCATAATAAAAACACCCAATATAATTATCGTTTCTTATAATTGATTTAATTTGATTTATATGTAATTAAACATTCTATCCATATATGTATTTATAAATTTATAATTTGTTTTTATACAATAAATTTGATAATTAATCAAACATATTAGCAATCAACAGCATTTATGTCGTAAAACCTATATATCTTATTTACTGGTGGATAGATAAATAACGCTACTTATTTAAATCAAAATTAGGTTTAATAAATATCACGAATTTTTTAAAAAAGTGTTTTTGCATCAAATGATTTATTTTATTTCTTTACATTATACTTATTTTATGTATTTAATTCCTGTTTCATTATTAGACATTTTTCAATTTTTAAAATTGTGATAGACAACAATTAATAAGCATTTTTTTATGTATTGCATAATATGTTTTTACCGATTCGTTGAATTGATATATAGCGCATAAAAAAACATGTTGATATTTTTTAATATAACGCTAATATTATTTAATAATAAGGAGAATAAGAATGAGACCGAAACGCCGTGATAGAAACAAGAATCCTTTTATAAAAATTCTCTTCAGCACACCTGGAGAAGCGAATGCCGGTTTTTTTCTCCTTCGAGTATTTATTGGGATCGCGTTTATAACTCATGGATACGAAAAACTTTTTGTTAATTTGGCGAATTTTGTCATGGCTGTAGAAAAAATGGGGTTGCCATGGGCGAAATTTTTAGCTATAACCGCGGCTTGTTCGGAATTTTTCGGCGGGATTCTTCTGGTTTTCGGTCTGTTAACTAAAATATCATCTTTTTTTCTAACCTGCACAATGTTTGTCGCTGTATTCATCGCCAACGCGGGAATACCGTTTGAGAAAAGAGAACTCTCCATAGCGTATCTTATATGCAGTATATTATTTATGTTCAAAGGAGCGGGTAAATTCTCCATTGATTATTTGTTTTTCAAAAACATGAATAATTCCAGCAAGTTCAAACTTTAAGCAATATACCTTTTTATCCTTAAATTTGGACTATATTTATTCTGCTCAATAAAAACTCCCATACATTATCTTTCTATCGAAATGATAATTTCCTTGTAAAATTTATCGATCATTCATAGAATTACAGATCACTTAAATAATTCAAGAAAATAAATAATAAATTGGAGTATTCTAATGAGAAGCGATATCTTTAAAGGGGGTTTTGAGTATACCCCAAACCGTTCTTTATTTCGTGCTTGCGGATTAAAAGATGATGATTTCAAAAAACCGTTTATCGGAGTCGTTAACTCGTATTGTCAGGTAGTTCCCGGGCATATTCATCTTCAGGAAGTCGGTAAACTGGTTTGTGAGGCTATAAGAGAAGCGGGCGGTGTCCCTTTTGAGTTCAATACCATCGCGGTCGATGACGGTATCGCCATGGGTACCAGCGGAATGCTGTATTCGCTTCCTTCGCGTGAGATTATCGCGGATTCCGTAGAGACTATGGTCAACGCGCATAGATTTGACGCTCTATACTGTATTCCCAATTGCGATAAGATTGTACCGGGGATGATGATGGCCGCCGCCAGGGTAAACCTGCCTACAATTTTCTGTTCGGGCGGGCCAATGCTGAGCGGAAAACTAAAAGACGGGAAAGCCGTCGATTTAATATCGGTTTTCGAGGTAGTTGGAAGATATAAACGTGGCGACGCTACAAAAGAAGAAGTAGATATTCTCGAAAGAACAGCTTGTCCGGGTGCCGGATGTTGTTCGGGAATGTTTACAGCCAACTCAATGAACTGTTTGTCGGAAGCGCTTGGATTGGCTTTGGGTGGAAACGGAACTATCCCTGCTGTGGATCCATCAAGAAAAGATTTATGGCGGTCAAGTGCGTTTGCTCTTATGGAATTAATTAAAAAAGACATAAAGTTTCTCGATATTATAACTCCGGAATCAATTAATAACGCATTATGCCTCGATATGGCTATGGGCGGTAGCACAAACACGATTCTGCACACTCTGGCGTTATCGAGGGAATCGGGTATTCCTCTTGACCTGAAAAAAATAAACGGGATTTCCAAAAAAACGCCCACTCTGTGTAAAATCAGCCCTGCCAGCAACAGGCACATTGAGGAACTAAACGACGCGGGTGGAATTTTCGCCATTTTAAAAGAGCTTACCGCCATACCGGATTTAATAAATACCGATTGTATAACGGTATCCGGCAGAAAAATCGGAGAAGAGCTGGGAAAAGCGAAAAACAAAGACACGGAACTTGTCCGACCAATAAATAACGCTCACAGCGCTACAGGCGGGTTAAGAATACTTTACGGTAATCTGGCTCCACAGGGAGCTGTGGTTAAAAAATCAGCGGTTTCAGATAAACTTATGCGGTTTTCCGGTCCGGCGCGTGTTTTTGATTCTCATGAAACAGTTTGTGAGGCGATTTTAGGAGGCAAAATCAATCACGGCGATTTTATTGTTATCAGATACGAAGGCCCAAAAGGCGGGCCAGGGATGCAGGAGATGCTCTACCCTACATCGCATGTGATGGGAATGGGATTAGGTGAATCCGTCGCGCTTGTTACCGACGGGAGGTTCTCCGGAGGAACACGCGGAGCATGTATCGGGCACGTATCGCCAGAAGCGGCAAGAGGCGGTCCCATCGCGCTTGTTGAAGAAGGCGATATCATATCTTATGATCTCGATGAAGGTATACTCAACATTGAGGTATCTGAGGAAGAACTTGAAAAACGCCGGTTGAATTGGGTTCCCAAACCGCCTAAAGTGAAAACAGGTTGGTTAGCGCGATACGCGGCGTTTGTAACATCAGGATCCGATGGAGCGGTACTGTCTATAGAGGAAGCGCTCAAATAATTTTTCGCCGGAACGATAATAATACTCACAATTTTTCCATTGATTAAACTTTTCTGTTTACCAAGACGGTAAATCGATACGGTTTTCTCTGCGAATCCTCATTTTTTTCAATATAAAGGAATGTGTTTATAAACAACCGGTTGTCATATAAGAATTGAGATAACGAATACCGGTTAAAAAAATTTCTTTACACACTAAATTTATTTTTCTTATTTCCGATAAAGATATATGGCACATTATCAAGAGAATAGGTGAGATCATACATTGCAGATAAATTTCTGGGATTTCATTGCGTTTCTAAAGAGGGATATTAATTACCACGAACTTGCTCACGAAGCAAAAATAAGTGATCTGCGTTTGCTTGAGAAATCGATGAGTATTGGTGAAATCCCCGAGGATGAGATTATACGTAAAATAGCTTCTGTTTTGAAATACGACGAAAAAGAACTTCTCCTGCGAGCTTACTATTCAAAAGAACCTGAAAAACTTGATCAACTTCAGTTACCGGCAGCAACTTATCCGTATTTACGCCATGAACTGCTTAAAAGTTGTACTGACGAAAAATTTCTGTCTGATATATTTTCTCTATATAGTTTTGGCGAACTTGAACGTTCAATTTATTTTGTATTTTTTTATTTGACAGTATTTATTGGAGAACGGTTTTTCCAAGCCGACAGGGCGGCAAAATATGTTTCCATGCGTCATCCGGAACTTGATATCAATAAAGAACGCAAAGCTATCGCTTTTTTTTCATCGTCACCGCCAAACACAGAATATTTTTCATGGTGGCTGAAATGCCTTGATAACTATTATTCCGGAAATTTCTCGTTCCCGACATTTCAGGATTTTCCCAATCCGAAACATTATTCTTCGGAAGAGCAGTTCACAAAAGCTGTTACGGCTTATAATATCGAATTGAAAAAGAAACATATTCTTCATTCAATCTATCTGTCGTGCACAATCGGGATTCCATCAATAAAGTTATGGTACTATTTTCCTGATTTAAAAAGCGCTAAAATAATTGATAACAATAATAACGATTTTGTCCTTTACCTTCCCAACCAGAATTTACCCCTATTAGATGATTATGAAAGTGAAGAGATAAAAGAACCTTCTATTTCCAACACAATCATTCAGTCTCCTGAGCAAAAACCTTCGAGAATAAATATTGTTTGTGAAATTCACAGTTATAATGAGCTGTCATCTTTTTTTCAGAACCAATCTTCATACGGCGGGATAAATATAACAAACGATATGAACGCAATAAAAATAAGCTGTAATGATCTCGCACCCATTGTATATAAAGGACAGATACTCATTTATTCGGCGATGAAATCGCTTCACAGCGGAGATTATGTTCTTATCCATTTGAAAAACGGGAAAGCGGCTATCAGAAAATATCAGAAACACAATAACACAATTGTTTTTGAAAGCATTCTTCCTGTAGAGAAAGATATCACTAACGAATCCATTGAAGTTAAAAAATGTTACAAGATACTTGGCGTCTGGTTTGATGATTAATCTTGCCTGTAAAATCCTTTGGGAATAATGAATTAAAGGGTAGTTTGGGAAAACAGTGAACCATTTACGTTCAAAACCTGTTTTTTATGATATTGAACAGGTTTAAAACTAAAATCGGGAAATGTTGCGAACCTTTTGAATATTTTTAAGAAAGTATCCTACAAGCGCACTGGAAAAAAATAAAATTGTAATCGGTTCGGGTATCGTTTCAGGTTCAGGATCTGTAATAAAACTGCTTTCTCCCTGAAGGTATATATTGTCGCTGTAAAGAGTGGGAAAAGTCATATTGTAATAGTTCGGGTTATATCCGGCATAACTGATTAATATAAAATTGAAAGGATCGGTTTCTATCATGGGTTGTGACATAATGTTTGCCAGATTCATTGTTAAACCGCCTGCGGTAATAACAATGCTCATTTCGTTCTGTTCATTTCTTGAGATAGTTACCAATCCGGATCCTGAATAGCCATTGAGTGTTGCCTGTCCACTGTATTGCTGACCGGTTGAAACGGTTCCGTTTTCCGCGTAAAGGTATCCAGACCCCCTGGATTGTTGCCACATATCTGTAACACCACCGCCATAATAATGCCCGGTAGATGTGCGCATATAGATATGATGAGTAAACCCGTCTGATACTTTAGATCCACTCCAACCGAATTCGTAAGAAAAAGAAAATGCACCATCAATTACAGTTAATCCTTTGAAAAAGTTTACCTGAACATTATTTGGCATCCATGAAGCCGGATTCTGGTTACCATAATAAAGATTTGTTACCGCGAAATTGTGTCCGTTATAATCAAACGCATAGTTCCATCCGGTTGATGTATAGTTATATATTGCCGGTTGCCAGTTATGGTCAGTAAAAACCGACTGTTGGTTGTCAAATGTTTCGTTAAAGGTAAATGTTGCGGCATGTACATTTGATACCAGAATAATAAGTAAGACTATTTGTGATATAGAAAATTTTTTCATTTCATGTACCTTTTCTTTAAAATTACCATCCATCTCTCTATTTATATAGCATATAATTTTCGTTTTCGCAAACACATAAAACATTTACTTCACCTGTTTTTTTGTTTGCTTTATATTGATTGAATCCCTGAAAAACAGTCTGATATAAATAGATTAAGCTAATCGCAATTGCATTTTGGAACACTTATTCACTTTAACCTAGCGCAACTTAACGCAAAATCATACCATCACACATGATTTTTTCTGAGCGCTTATTTAATACATCCACCGTGTTTCCATATTTTCGCTTTCCGGGGTTTTCCTCTTTAGACTCAATCCCTACTTATGCCATATTCTTTCTATTCGCTTTTTATTCGCGATTTTTCCCTTCAACCTCAATTGTCTGGTTATAAATTGATATCCCCATCTTCTATGTTTATTTCCTATTATATGAATCCGCCTTACGAGTTTATCTTCTGAAAGTTTTGAATCCGGTTTATATCAAACTACATTTCGAAATATTTTAACAAGCCTGCATATATCTATGATTTTCTTACCTGATTCAGCTTCCTTCAAAATACTGACAATCTGTTGTTTCCTGAAACTATTTATTATAATAATGCTTTCCTAATAAATGTTTTTTATATGATAGGATATTCAACGGTATTATTTTCGGGAAGAACGCCACCATTATTTTAATATTCTCACAGGGTTTATAAAACTAAAGGTAAGTCATTAAAATATAAATATTTGCGACACAATAATGATTATACTGTCATTTATAATTGTTATGGAAATCATATTTAAAATATTGTTGTATATCATCATTATTTTCATATATAATATTATAAATATATGTAATATATTATAATAAAATATACTGCTAAAAAATAATCTTAATTGATGTTTTCATAATAAGGAGGATAAATTATGAAAATACATAAAAATATTTGTTATTTTATATTGTGGAGCTTAATATTAACTTTCTCTACACAATTATACGCATCTCTTCTAAGCGAATGGACATATGATGAACCAAGTAGTACACAGGTATATTACGACCAGACATCAAATAATAATGATTTGACTCGTGGAGAAACAGGCGGTATTGATACGCATGATCCTGCATATTCGACAGATACACCACATGGCGGAACAGGTAACGCATCTATTAGTCTTGATGGCAGTAGCGACTTTGCCTGGAGAAACAATACCTCATCTCTCAAGCCGAGTTCCAATTTATCTCTCGCTTCATGGGTAAAACTTAATTCTCTCAGTCTTATTGATCAGGATGTGCTTATATCTAATGTTGGTGTTTTTAATTCAAGCGGTGGATATCAGCTTTTTTTTGCGAGTGGCGCTACTATACCGACTTTAGGTGCTATGTACAGACCACATATTGGTGGAAACTACCCTGACCGCTGGACAGGAGTATCACTATCTTCCGTCGGTTTTGAAGTAGATACATGGTATCACGTTGGCGCAACATTTAGTGAATCAGGCGGCAATACTACCATTTCAATTTATCTTGATGGGAAATCCGTAACATCTTCCACACATGCAGGAACAATTTCATATGATAATACACCGTATTTTTTTATCGGTTCCAATATTGACGGAGAAGGAGAATTAAATTTCTGCGAACGTGAACTAAATGGATATATGGATGACACACGTATATACAGCAACAATTTGAGTTCCGGCGAAATGCGCACACTCGCGGAGATTGACATCAAATGGGCTGGAGCTGTAAATGACTATGCGTCAAATAAGTCACGATGGCTGATTCCAAAAGTGCCGGGATATTCCTCAAATCTAATTCTGCCCGATTATGGATCACCATATACAGTATATCTTGATTCGTCGTTAGAAATCAATGATCTCGATGTAGGCGTTAATACCACAATTGATCTTGATAGATACACCCTGACGGTTGAAAAAGAAGCAAATATAGATGGGACATTAAAGTTAGCGGGCGCTCATTATATGGGAAATGGTGCGGTAAACACCGGTCTAAATTCCATGATTACCGGTTATGGTATTATTGATCAGTCGTTAAATACGAATAAAGGAACCATAAAAGCATCGCAAGGAACACTTACTATCGGTGGCAATGTAAAAAATTTAGGTACTATTTCCGCATCAAAAACCGATAGTCTTGTTGTAACAGGTTCACTAACAAATGAAAAAACAGGTATTATCCGAAGTGAATCGGGCGCTTATCTGCAATTTAATAACATTACTAATTGGGGACTTATAGAAATTAAAGACGGTGGATTTACAGGATTAATAACCGCCAATGATATAACGGAAAACGGTATATTGTCTCTTGATAAAGGAACATTGCGCGTAAATAATTTATCGATTGGTAAAGGTGGTTTTATAGTCGATAACAATGTTATATCAACAATTGATGTTACCGGTAACCTTTCAAAAGAGAGTGGATCTTCAACTGACTTTGATGCCGACAATATAAATGTAAATATCTTCAACAAAACCGCTTCTATTGCTCCGCATAATGTATCCTGGGGAGCACAGGATATGGGAGCTAATCCATTGGGTTTTTTTAACAATCTTGCTCTTTATCAGATAGCATTCGGCGATGATATTGGATTACCAGGGTCTGATCGTTTTGATTTCTCCTCAGATACCATCATGTACTCCTTCGGCATTACGATATTGACGGATGCTTCTCTTGATCTTGGTGGTAGCATACTTTATTATTTACGCGCCGGCGACGTAGTAAATGGTATTACCGGCAAAGGATTTAATAATTTAGGATCATATTCCAATGGTAAAATCATAGAAGTACAGGTTGTTCCAGAACCGGGCGCAATGATGTTGTTTCTTACGGGTATCATAATATTCTCCAGTATAATCTCAAAAAAGAAATAATTGGACTGACAACCAAATTAATAGTAACTGCGATTAAATTTTGGAAAACATATCCTGGCTATTGTTACCTCTTTGGGTAATGCACAACAGTCGATACTGATTATTTTTCTCATTTCTGTCATGTGATAATAGAATCTAATAAGTATATTTTCCTGATTATATATTTTATTTAAACTATTTTTTTAGCTCATAATACAATTATATTATTTTACTATATAGTCATATTTATAACTTTTCGTACAATTCATTTCATTGTCATATTAATTATAATATGTTATAATATATTAAATAATGAAATATATACGGTCATTTGATTTATAATTAAAAACAAAGTGAGGGGGTTATGATGAAAAAACATTGTATTGTTTTTTTGATTTTTTTTGCCACTTTTGCCGCAAATTATTCTTACGGTTATACAGTATTATACGATGCGACTCTAAATGGAGGTAATCAAACACCTGATTTACAGGGATTTGATATTTATAAGAAGGACATAAATGTCAATCCTCTTTATGCTCCCTCTGCCGCAGACGGATTGTTCACTCTAAAAACTTATGGTGGTTCGGGTAAAGCAGAAGATTATTCTTTCGGGTATCAGACACATAATAAACTTACAGATCAGGTAATTCATCCTCTTATGGAAGGAACAACTCTTGACCGTTATCAACCGGGCGGATTTTCACTTTTTTTCAGGTTGCGCATCGCGGATGAATACAGCTGGCCAAACCAGAATAGGGCAGGTTTCAGTGTTCTTTTGATATCAAGTGATTTACATGGAATTCAACTTAATTTCTGGGAAGATAAAGTATGGGTATTTAACTCTAATAACGGTCAGGTTGCGCAATCTTATACCACAAATACCACCAGTGCATTAAAAGATTACGAGTTGAATTTTGAGGGTGATATATACAGGCTTTTTATCAACGGCACACAACGGCTGACAGGTTCAATTTATGATTTTGCTGTTACAAACCCTGAATCCCAAACCACTTATCCCAATAATATATTATTTGGAGATATAACTAAACTTGGTTACTCAACAACTCAAATAGTCTATTTTGCCATAGAAGGCGAAACACGTGAACAGGTTGTACCCGAGCCAATGACAATTTGCCTTTTTTTAATTGCATTAGGATCATTAAAGTTCCGAAAAAGGCTAAATTGCTACTGATAAACATTTCATAATTAAAAAAGAACCTAAAGTTCTCAGAAGAAAAAAGGCGCTGTTGCCCAATTATTTACCCATTTTTTCGACAATGCTGAAAATCTCAGTATAGCTTTTTATCAGGAAGGTTATTCCAATCGTTAAGCAATGCCCTGCATTCATCGGTGAGAAAATTTTGGGCAATTAGAATTCCGCTGTTGCCTAACTCCTTCATTTTGATATCAGGTATAGGCAATTCGTTAAATCCGAGTATACTTACGTCATCTATGGAAGTACCGAAAATAATAGCGTCAATTCGCGCCCAGTGAATCGCGCTGAAACACATCGGACAAGGTTCGGTTGTCGAGTAAATCCAACAGCCGGATAAAATATAAGACTGCGCTTTTTTCGATGCCATCCGAATAGCGTTTATTTCCGCATGGCAGGTGGCGTCTTCCTCAAGCACAGTATTGCGCGCAACAGCCATCACCTCGTCTCCCCTGACAATACAAGCGCCGAACGGCCCGCCTCTTTTGTCAATAAGGTTCTTGCGCGCCTCAAGGATTGCCATGCGCATATATTCCGGATTCAGTTTATCAATAAAATTTTTATCATTCATGATTACAATAATATAACTAATAACAGCAAAGTCAATATATTTATAATTCGAGATCGTCGGCAAATGCTTTATTCATCTCTTTCAAAATCTCGTATTCTTTTTGCGCTTCTTTGATATTGCCTAAAGCAATATACGTTTTGGCAAGCCTCCAATGTGCTGGAGCGAATTGCGGATCTATATGTACCGATTCCTCAAAAGATTTTTTTGCCGACGGATAATCTTTGTTGTTATATTGCAGTATACCTATTTCATAATATACTTTATGGTTTCTCGGATTCAGTTTCGATGCTTTTTCAAATAAGCGCATACCCGCCTCAGGGTTACCTTTTTTGACACTGATTTTGCCGAGAACCAAATAAGCGTCCGCGAAATCCGGTTTATATTTGATAGATTTATTTAAATAAGATTGCGCCTGATCGCAATCGCCTGTCTCGAATTTGATTGAACCGGCCAGATAATATGCCTGAGCGTAATCCGGTTTTAAAGAAATAGCTTTTTGCGCGCAAATCAAACCGGATTTTAAATCTTTGATTCTCAGGTATGCTACCCCCAGATTATAATATATTTTTGGATTCCCGGAATTATATTTCAATCCTTTTTTATAGGCGGATACAGCTTTATCATAACATTCCATTTTCTGGTAACAATCACCGAGTAAAATATATGTAGCCGCGTGTGACGGTTGCGATTCAAGCACGGTTTTACACAATTTTACAGCCTTTGCGAAATCGCCTTCTTTGCGGTAAACGGACGCCAGTCCTTTTACGGGTGGAAGATAACCTTTTTTTAATTTGATAGATTTCTCATAACAAGCCTTAGATTCTCTCAACTTTCCCCTGAACCGATAAATATCGCCCATAATGCTGTACGCGGTATAACAATCAGGGTCTATTTTCAATGCTTTGCGCAAAAATTTCATGGAAGTATCAAAATCGCCTTTTTCCAGATTAGTGATAGCTTGCCTGCAAAGATCTTTTGTCTCTTTCTCAGGCTGAGCCGGAAAAAGCAATTGCGTATACGCGGTAAATAAAAAGAAAAAAATTATGGATATGGTTGTTTTCAATTCTCAAACTTTTCAAAATTTTTATTTATTTATTCGGATTCCTGTGTATCAGGATTGATAAAAAAGTACAATAATATGCTATTTATCAAAGAAAGGTTCGTTGCTGATAAAAAAACTTCCGCGACCTTTTATTTCGCGATATATCCCTAAACAAAAAACAGAACAATCCACGTTTTCCGGAAAATCGGAACATTTAAATAGATATTTTTCAAATCATATTAAATTACAGGTAAACAACGTCATTTTTATAATACAATGACAGGAATAACAACATATAATCCTTGATATGCCTTGTTAGTAAATAATTGTTTTTGATATGCTCGTGTCCATTTTCCCCCATTTGTTTGGCGTAGGAAGGACTGTTTAGAAACTGTTTTATCGCGAAAGCCGCGCCATCTATTGAATGGCATAATAATCCTGAATATTTATGTTTAACCTGAAGAGGTATACCCCCGACATTTGAGGTGACAACCGGTTTCTTCTTCCATAACGCTTCCGCTACAGTAAGCCCGAATCCTTCTTTGAGGGATTTCTGAATAATAACAGTCGAGGCACGTTGCAACGCGTTTATCTCAAGATCGTTTTGTTGCATTAACAAAACATGGATATCACTGTCACCTTTTGCTCTTTCAAGTACATCAAGATATATCTGGGTTCCTTCCGGATCATCAGCCGCGCCTCCCCCGCACAAGAGCAACCGGCAGTCGACATATCTTTTTACCTTACTGTAGGCTTCAATAACACCCAAAGGATCTTTTAATTTATCAAATCGTGATATCTGTGTAATAATGGGTTTATCTTGAGGTATTTGGTATTTATCCAAAACTTTATCTATTTCATCCTGAGACAACTCTCTGTTTTTTTCACTCAACGGATCAATTGAAGGAGCAATTAAGAATTGCCTTATAGGAAGTATATTGGAAAAAGACGGAGCCGAGAAAACGACGCTGTCGTATTTGGTTATATAATTCATAAGAAATTGCCATACAACAGGATTCGGATTAGAAACATCGACATGGCACCTCCATATCCATTTATTGTCGGATTTTTTCATTACAAGCGCGATTGGTTGAGGGTCATGAACGAAAATTATATCTCCGCATAGATCCAATTCATTCATATTCTTAATGTTTGTCTCAATAAACTTTTCAAAATCCCCGCTGTTGATTTCGTCTTTTTTGCCATGCAACAGATTATGGAATTTTTTGGTTATCTGAAAGAACTCATCGCCTCCTTTAATTAAGTCCCATCTGGTATTTACATTTATTTCACGAAGGAGAGGAACCATTCTGTTTAGAATTTCGGCGACTCCTCCTCCAACAGCTGTCGAGTTAATATGCTGGATGAGTTTCCCTTGAAGTTTCTCGGCAATCAAATGCAAATCATCAATTTTTGATTGGCCGACAATCTGAGCGTATTCTTTTAGATCAGGCATTGTTGTTAAGCCTCTTTCTTATGATAGAAATTATCATTTCTCTTAAATCCTCAAGTGTATATGTATAAGGATCAAGCCCTGCTATTTTGTCCGCGAGTTGTTTATCGCCTATTTCATTCTCAATCCAGTTGGAAAAATCATTTGTCGATTTCTCAAGCCGTAATCTGGATTCAAAAATATGAAAATATATGGAATCAATGGTTATCTTTTCAAAAATATTTACAAAATCATTGAGATTATACGCGATATAGTTGGTTGGTATGATGAAACTTATCGATTTTACGAAATGGAATTCCTCTCCTTCATGAGCGTATTTAAACTTTACCTGCGGATTTGCCGAGATATGATCCTCAATAGTGGAAATGATTTTTTCCCTTAAACTTCGTATATCCGAAAACAACATTATATCGATAGACGCAAGTTTTTCGCCCAATTCTTTTTCGCCGAGAATTTCACTAATCCAATAAAAAAAATCGTTCGGAGGTTCGGGCGAAAGAAACTGATGCTGTTGCAGAAAACGGTGAGTATGATGATATATACTTGAACCTGAGATTTCTTTCAGATGGTTCACCAGCTCAAGTATATTATACGCTTTAATACCTGTCAGTTCCGAAAGATGCAGTCGCGTTATAAAAACAAATGGATTATCAACTTTTATTTCTGTATTCATATGTTATATCCTTTTTTGCTTCCAAAATTGTTAGAACACTTTCAAGGAATTTGGTTGAATCCTGTGTATTTTTCAAGTAATATTGAGCGTTAGTTAACTCGGTTTCCCCAACAACAACAGTCAACGCCAGATCTTTAAGTGCCTTAAAAGCATCTTCATCGGTTATATCATCACCAATATAAACAGGAAAAAGAGGAAGATTTGGTAATTTGGATTTCCATTCATCCAGAAACCATAAGACAATTTTCCCTTTGTTCCAGTCAACAGGTGGAAGTATTTCAAAAACTTTTTTGCCTTCTCTAACTTTAATACTTTCATCATTTAAGAAACTTCCACATATTTTATTTAATTCTTTTTTTACAAAATCCTGATTATTTTTTTCAACCAATCTGTAATGAACGGACAAAGTATACTTTTTATCCTCAATAAGTATTCCGTCAACAGATGATAAGATACATTCTATTTTCTTTTTTATATCAGACAATGTGGTTTTAAAATTATCGAAAACCGGTGTTAGATGTTTCAGGTTATCCGATTCGATTTCCAAACCATGATTGGCGAAATACGTTATTTCCTTAATGCCGATCAGTTTTTTGATATCTGCGAGAGATCTGCCCGTAACCAGTACTATCCGGCACCTGTGATTTTTTGACAATTTCGTAAGTAAATTTTTGTTTATTTCAGGCAATACGGCATTTTGGGGATGATTGACTATCGGAGTTAAAGTTCCGTCATAATCGAGGAATAACAAAATATATTTGTCGTCGATATTTTCTTTTAATTTCTCCCAGTATTCGAATAAATATTTCAAAAGTATCCTCCATCTAAGCTTTTTTAATAGAGGTTATTTCCGAGATTATATTTGCCGCCCATGTATAAACATTATTATTGCAAACCTTATCCCTCATATTCTGCATTCTTTCTTTTTTTTCTTCGCCAGGCATTTCTATGGCGGTTTTGATACTTTCAGCAAACTCCTCGATGTGATACGGATTGATTAATACAGCTTCTGTAAATTCTCTTGCGGCTCCTGTAAACTGGCTCAGTATTAAACAGCCATTCAGATCATTTTTACTGGCAACATATTCTTTAGCAACTAAGTTCATGCCATCGTGAAGCGAACTTACGATACAGAAATCGCCCATGCAGTAAAACGGTTTTATTTCGTCAGGCAAAAAATGTTTTTTCAAATATAGAATCGGTTTCCAGTTATCTTCCTGATACTTCCAGTTTTTCTTTTCGATAAGTTCATCGACTTCATTCATCAGGTCGTGGTATCGCTTTATATGTGTTCTGCTCGGCGCCGCAATCTGTACGAAAACCATTTTTTTCCTGTATTGCGGATATTTTTCAAAGAACCTGTCGATAGCGAGGATCCGTTCTATAATGCCTTTTGTGTAGTCAAGCCGCTCTACGCCGATACCGATGATTTTATCATTTAGATCAAACTCGTCTTTGATTTTTTTTATTTTGGTTTCCAATTTACCGGAATCGGCATATAATTTATTGTCAATACTTATGGGGAACGGTCTTATAAATGTTTCTTTCCCTTCTCTAATAATGCTGAATGTTTCCATATCCACCCTTGCTTCAATCAAACGGGCGACAGTATCGAGAAAATTATTGCAGTGGTTCTGAATATGAAAACCGATTATGTCGCAGCCGGTCATCCCTTCCAATATTTCTTTTCCATACGGGCAAATGGAAAACGCGTCCGGGTTGGGCCAGGGAATATGCCAGAACAAGGCGATAGTCACATCCGGCCGTTCTTCTTTAATGGCTTTGGCAAGCATTGTGAAATGGTAATCATTAATAAAAATAAACGGGTTATTTACGGGCAACTCGTCTAAAACGGCTCTCGCAAATTTCCGGTTAACTTCTTTATAGATTTGCCAGTCGGTTTCTCTGAATATCGGCCGTGTGTGAGTATTATGGCATAATGGCCACAATCCTTCGTTGGAAAACCCGTAATAATAACCATCCTCTTCTTCTTTGCTTAGCCAGACTCTTTTTAATATATACCTGTGATCATCGGGAGGGACGCCGAGTTTGTCTTTCGAGTTAACGAAACTTTTATCAGCGTTGCCTGC
>CAYVGJ010000017.1:8899-23218 GCA_964451165.1 uncultured bacterium | reverse complement strand
GAGGGACGCCGAGTTTGTCTTTCGAGTTAACGAAACTTTTATCAGCGTTGCCTGCTGGGAAATAGCTTTTCGGGCTATTCTTAAGCTCAAAGCCACCTGTTCGGCTTCGGTTGCCAGTTTGCCTAATTCGCCGATCTCTTTGATGGGGTTTAGCTCATTTGTTTCGCCTTTCTGGAAATTCGTGAACCAATCCGCCAGACGTTGCAGAGGCAGAACATATATCTGTTTATGCAGAAATAACGATAAAACGAATACGGAAGATACAAGTATTATCAGGGTGATGCTAATTCGTTTCCAAAGGGCTGTCATACGTGAAAGAAGATACGTGGTGTCATATATAATCTCAACAAGGCCGACAAAAACGCCATTGCTTTCCACCGGCAACACATATGAATATACATAGTATTCCTTAAATTTTTCGATTTCACCTCTTGGTTTTCTGTCGGCGAGAATCTCCTTTATATATGGTTTATCCTTAAGTTCCCAGCCATTAAATCGTTTGGTGACAGCGAATATTTTCCCATCGTTATCATATATTACACATCCCTGCAAGCGTTTACGATACTCGAATTTCTCGGCGAGATAGTTCGCGCCATTTAAATCTTTTTTCTGCAAAACGTGCAGTACCGAATACTCCATACTTTCGGCGACAACACGTGTTTTCCGCATAAGGTCATCGAGAAGTTTCTCCCTTACATAATTAACCTGAACTATCCCAAATACTGTAAATATAACACTGACAATCAACAGAATCGGCAAAATAAACAATAAAATTCTTCGCATAAAAACACCTAAAACATAAATAAATATTATCTTTACTGACCATTATTAAAATCATATCGAGACAAAATGAAATACATATATTATCTTTATTATCTGATTTTTACAAACTAACATAAAAATCAATATAATTCAATATTATTTACATTTTATATTATTTTAATTTATATATTTATTGTTTATTATTGATATTAAATATTTTTAATATTTAATTTATAACATTATTTCACTTATTTGTTTTTATTTAATAACGCGAAATATAATTTTCTTTCTTTTCGTTATCGATACCTCTGAAAACGATTATTTTATCCTTCATTGAGATATATCCAGCCGTATAAACCGTAGTATCATTAAATTTCGTTCAATCCGATTTACAAAACATGATATGATATTTAAGCATCATTTAATAAAAAACCAAACAGGAGTCAATATGGCTACAAAAATTCTAATACTTTCGGGAAGCCCTAAAAAGAATGGGAACACGGAAACTCTGATAAACTGGTTTATTGAAGGAGCGCATAACACCACTACACAAATTGAAGTCGTACATACGTCTTTCCTGAAATACAGGTATCCGGGATGTTCTTCGTGCAGGTCATGCCAGAAAACCGAAAAATACGGATGCGTTATTGATGACGATGCCAGCACAGTAATTGAGAAAATGATTCACGCGCAAATTATTGTTATGGCAACACCGCTTTACTTTTTTTCCGCGAGCGCTCAGCTCAAAATCATTTTTGACCGCATGTTTTCCTTATACAAATGGGATAATGACAAAGGAACAATGCAGACGGTACTGCAAGGTAAAACGTTTGCTCTTATTGCCAGCGCGTTTGAGAATATCGGACTGGATGCTCTTGAGAAACCGTTCTCACTTACAGCGGATTACTCGGGGATGAGATTTGAATCACTATTAATTCCGGATGCAGGAATCTCAGGCGAAATAAAGAATAATGCGTGTATTCGCGAAAGAGCGATAGAATTCGGTAAATCAATAATATAATATTATTTACCATCCGGTATTTATTAAAAAAATGAGATCACGATTGACAATTATATCTCTTATTTCTCATTCAAATGTGAAATCGGAGAGCAATTGCCCAATATTCGCTTCATCAGTTATATCTTCTGAAGATATCGGCTTTATTATTCCAAGATCGTTTATTGGGCGCTGTTCGCGATTAATATAACATACGTCCAGACCCTTTTTCCCATCCTTATCTACTATATGCACAACAGCAGTATACCGCGTATAATGATTTTTCAGCTTCAAAAAATTGAGAAATATGCTCCCTCTCTCTATCTCACCGCCAAAAGTAACATGAAACCCGATTTTTTCCGCTGATTCTCTTAATAATTCCTGAACGTCGATAACCATATTTTATAATCCTCCAATTAAAATTTTGTTGTTTTTTAATTGAACACTGTTATGTCATATAGTGAATTATATTTATCTTTTATTATCAACATTTTTCATGATTTTTGTTTCTGAGCTCATTCTCAACATATTACAAAAACCATTTCGAAATATTAAAAACATTTTTATATTTTTTTATATATATTTTACTTCTTTTTATATGTTTATTTCTTATATATCAAAATTACATAAAAGAATTGAAAACTCAGGATATTTTATTTTAAACAACTCACAATACAAATATTTAAACTAATTTTATATCATTAATTTCTATTTGTAAAATATTTTTTTCACATTTTATAATATATTGTGTTTTTTTCAATTTACCTTTTTTATACATCTTTTTCATATTATATGCATATAATTACATTTCTTATCCGTAGATTGGGTTTTTAATTACCATATTTCACATATAATAAGGTTTTTACATAGTTTTTTTAAAGTTTTTATGTGTTTCGTAATATATATTGATTTATATTATATAGATCTACCGATAATGCAACATAAATGCATGATATTTACATAATAAATCATGATAACCCGTTTATTATGCTTATACTTATGTTTTTCGGAACATGATTTTCCCAGATATATACGGCTGATCATTTAATATGCCTCATATTATATATTTTTGCCATAATAATGCAGAATAAGCTGAATATATCGGTTGTTTGAGAAAAATGTGATTAAATACTTTCTTCTACAAGGCGGTAATAATTATTAAACTTTGAAGGCATGCCATCATGTTTATTTGATGGGACATTACGCAGATGATCTGTTATGGTTTTATAAACGGAAACGATGAATAATTCTGCTTTATTATCATTCCCGGTAGATATTATCTGGAGTAAGAGTTTTTTCAGGGATATGTGAAAATCAGTTTTTCCAGATAAAATATCGGCAAAGAGCAAACCGGATTCTTTTTCGGATAAATCTTTGCCTTCGATGAATTTCACGTCTGAATCCGTAATAAAACACTTATCGTAAATATTTTTTATCATTGGAAGAAGATAATTGATTTCATTTTCCAACCCGATTTCATTTATGAATTCCTCGATATAAAAATCAATATCAGCTTTTAGTGAAGGTTCAGGAGACTTATTCCTTTCAAATAATGTTTCGAGGGTTTCAAGGTTAATATCGTTAGCGGCAACAGGCGCATTTTTATTCCAGACGGAAGATATTTTATCCGGCGTAAAAATTATACTGAATTTGTCCTCAAAATGGGCTACGCATTGTTCAGGGATAATTTGTCTTAAATATCTTATCATTGTCGGATAAATATCCTTTGTTTCTCCGGTAATGTAAGATCCGATATTATTTATATTATTTCTGAGCAACCCCAGATCAACACAGAGAACCAATGGGTTTTCAGGATCATCCAATCCGTAATTCTGTGGAAACATGCTGAAATCTTCATCGAATACGCCTTGTTGCCACATTTTCACCTGCGTATCAAACCACCTATCTATAATCAAATTGATTGAACGGATATTATTCTCTTCAGCATATTTTTTAAGCAGTTCTTCAATAGTGAAATTCATTTTTTTCTGAATATATGATTCCTGGCCCGCGAAAATATGCATCGCGGGTACAAGGTTACCTAACTTATTGGCGGCGATAAACTCTGATGAAGGATATCTGTTATTGATAAAATTATATAACCGTCCGGAAATTTTTCTAAGTCTTGGAACCCCCTGAATATTGTACAGAAATCTTTTCAACGCAAAAATCGGGTATCTGGTTATTTTAAGAAATACTTTTGAATTTTTATCTGTGTATATTTTCGTCCAGCCTTCAGATTTCCGGCTAAAAGGTTCGGGTTGATGTTGTTTCACAAAATATTGGAGTTCCTCTTTACCCCCCTGTTTAACCTTTACCGTAATATTTTTTGCCGATTCCTTATTGAAAGTTACTTTAATTTGTTTTGAACGAGATGATTTATCAGGTTCACTTTCAGGTTTATACCACCCCGATAAGCTATCCCATAGCCATCCTTTCAGTAAATTCCGGGATACGATTTTCTTAATCTCGGATTTGTTAAAATCCATGAATGCGTTTTGAGTTGATGAGAAATTATCTCCCACTGCCAGAGCGATAATTTCGCAGATATATGCGTTATGTGCTATTCCCAACCCCATTTCTTCATCATATTTCTTGTCGATACCGGAATCATCAAAATACATGTTATATTTTACAAGAAGCCAGAACATCGCCGGATTGTTTTCCTGAGTCCATTGAATAAAATCAAAACCAATATTTTTTATTTCAATAGTTTGCCCGAGAAGGCTTTTAGATGTTTTAAAACTAACCTTATATTGCGTTACCCTATGTTTATTGTACTCATCAATAATGGATTTTATTGTCTCTGCAGGTATTGTTTTTATATCATCTTTCCCGATGGAAGTGGTTATCGCAAACTTAATCTGATCGCGCGAAAATGTTTTTAGATTTGCTGAATTATAAAGGATATCCAGTACGTCGCCTGACGGAAACCTTTTTTCCAGTTCGGCGAAATCTCCGGTTTTGAAGGCATTGTCAACTAATCCGTTAACAAGTATATGGCCGAGATATTCGTGATATATTGTCCCGGGCATTTCTTTGGCGTTGTCATAAAGTGAATTTATGTATAACTCAAGTTTGTAGGCATATCCATGTACTCTGGAATCTTCGCGAGCAACCAGAAAGGTATTATTCCACGATGGAAACCCTTCAAGTATCTCTTGGGGAATAGAATCCAGATTATCGAGAATCGCACTGGCGGATCTTATGTTAGCAGTACCGTCTTTGAAATCCGTAAATAACGAAAATCCGATTTTTGAATCGAAACCGCGCCCGATTAAATCCAGATACCCATGTTCTTTAAGAAATCTGTAATCGAGCGATTTAAGCACACCTTCATTTGTTTTTCTTACATATCCTATTTCGCCATTGAACTTACTAAATAGTTCCATTATGACTTTCAGTTCCGATATAATCGAATCCAGGTTTATATTCCACTGAGAAGAAATCGATTGTATTTCGGAAATCAGGTTTGTGTAATCCTGTTTAGCGCTGTTTTTTATTAAATCGATTCTCTGTTTCCGTGATAATTCGATATAATTCACAACTTTTGTCAGAAAAGCCACAGGTAAATACAGCAATGTGGGCATAGCTTTATAAAATCTTATAACAAAAGGTGATACAAATCTAATCGCTCTATCGAAAAACATTTCTAACCGCACAATTTGGATCGGAGAATTATAAATGGCATTGTATTTTTTTGTAATTGCATCTGTTTTGGAGAATAAAGCGACCTTAAAACGGTCAAACAAAACCGAATTAACCGTTTTTTTGTCCGGCCCGGATGTTTTTTGCAAAGCAATAGCAAGATGCCGTATTTTATCCGCCGTATCGCTTTTGTTTAGAGAAATATCAAGAAGGCTTACAAGATAATCTGCAAAGATCTTAAATTCAGTTTCTGATATGTTTTTTCGGGTCGATCCGATTTTTAGTATTTGTGTTTCGATATTGGAATCGGAAAAACCGGATATAAAATCAATAAGTTTCTCAACATCTATATTTTTAATAAGTGATTCCGCTCTTGAGTCCGTGTTCTCTAAACCGTTTACAGCCTGATTAAGCAGATCCAGCATGAGAACCACGGGATAATCTTTTATTGATTTTCTGAGCGACGTTATTTCATCTTGCATATTGGAATTGATGTGAGCAATAAGTTTTCGTGATACCGAGCTGAAATGATTAGAATAGCCATAGGCTGATTTGTCATCCGGATAAAAATCAATATATTCTTTAGATAGATTAAGACCGTAATTATGATTTATGTACCTAAGAAGATCTTCTATATGCCTATCAGTCTTGTCGGCATTTGATTGCATATTGTCCAGCAGGTTGATCCATTCTGATTTTCCGGCAAGGCCTGGAAACTCCCTGAGCTCTTTTTTATGTGCATTATAATAGGAAAGCATTTGCGCGACTGATTTTTTGATACCTTTTATGTAATATACGCAGAAATCGGTTATTTCTTTATCGTCTATACCTTTTTCCTGTAATCTGAATATGAGGCTTTCCAGTACAAAAACAGCTTCACCGAATGAATATTCGAACATAATTGTTTCAAGATCGATATTAAACGCTTCCACCGGAATGCCGTCTTTGTATAATATCCGGATATTGCTCTCATGCCTGTCTGTCAATCCCAGCAAATATGCTTCTCCGACTGTCCGCCCGATTAATTCGGGTAATAACCGCAAATTAGGCGATTTAAAATCGAAATTATCTAAATCTTCATCCCCGATTGATTCGGATACATTAAATCCTTCATAGATCGAGTGTTTATGTTTGCTGAAAAAATAGAGGTTCTTCTTGCGGTTGAATGCTTCCAAAACAAGGTAACCGGTTTCTTCAATATTTTCTTTTTCCGCGGATTTCACAAAAAAAGTTTTTCTGATTCCGTTTAAAAGAGGGATAGTCATTTCAAAAGCTACCGGTCCAACCAGTTTTCCATTAGGGTTAACCGGTATTTTGAAATTATTACCTATTCGTATATCGTCAAGAAACAGATCAATAGGAAGGGCAATGAGACCGTTTTGCGCCATTTCCCTGGCTATTTTATAAGCCATTTGTCTAATGAGAGTTTCTCTTTCCTTAAGGATATTATGGTAATAGGCTGATGTGGAAATTATTTCATTTGGCATTATCTCAAATGGGAATTCCTCGTTTATGCCGGATATGATTGTGTTCAGCGTATGTGTCGAGTTTTCTATAAGAAGGCTGATTTCGTTAAGATGCGATTTCCAGTATTCATTAACCGCTAATGGGGGATAATTTTTAATACTGTTATAATTCTTATAAAAATGTTGGTGAATATCGATGGATGTTTCATGAAATCCTCTAAGAAACGCTACAACTAAACCGCGGGTTTCATTTTCATCCATGCCTTCATCGGAAATCATATTGATTAAATGTATCAGGCTGTTTATAATTTTATCGGTATCGTAATCGGTAAACGCGTGCTGAAGTTCAATGTTATAAAAAGCAACCGGTTTAGCGTCTTTTAGCGATACTCTCGTATTATTGAGAATTCTGTTTGGAATTTTAAGCACAAATGCTTCCGCGACAGAGCATCCGTACAACCGGGCGAAATCGGCGGCATACGGACTGCCAAAATCAAATTCGCTCCCATATATATCGCCAATAACTTCAGTTATATGAAAACCGGAAAAATGTCCGTGCGGCAGATTGACAAAATCATAGTTATAGCTCTGCCTTCCCAACGCTTTTAATCCTTGCAGTGCTATGCCTTCCATATCGGTCGGGAACGCCGATTTAGCGAAAAAGGAAACTTCTTTGCCTGTAATGTCTTTAAATGTCATTTGGAAATGGTCGTAGCGTGATATTTCAAGTTCCTGATTCGAGGTAATGTTAAAATCCGCATCAATAGTAATATCCGCAGGTTTAAAAAGAGGGTTTAACCGCAACAAGTTATCCGATTCCATAGTTTTCAGAATATCAAAAGCTGTCTGCCGTATCCTGCTAATCAGGATTTCCCTGGATATAATGTTATGGATAAACATCTTGTTAAGTTTTTTGGTTGAATTGAAAATTTTATTGAGATAGTACGACTCATCTTTTTCCGAATCAGTAAGTTTTAGTGACAATCTCAAAAAATAGATCAGGTAACTTAAATAATTTTCGCATTGATTGTTTTCGATTGTAGTTACGTCAAACCCCATTGATTCAAGTTCATCGACTATTTTGGAATCGGTGTATTTAGAGATAATATCGGTTATATAATCCGGTGTGAATTTCACGATAACGTCATCGACTGTGGTTTTTGTTGATTCTTGCGCGACAAATCCGGCAAGCGCAAGGAGTTTATTGAACATCTGTTTGGCTGTATCGTCTTTCAGCATTTTTCGATATTCGGTTATGGATACTGTTTTGTTGGTAATAAGGTTTAGAGCGAACTGATGCCGTAATCCGGCAAAAAAATCCGAGTTCGCGAGGGATTCGTCACATAAGACAGGAAACGCAATATATTCAGCTTTTGCATATGGCGGAGAATCAAGTATATTTCCCGTCATCAGCTTCATATAATTTTTCGATTCGAGTATGGATGCGGACGGAGTAATCGTGATAAATGAAATATTTTTATCTTTTAAAAGTTTTTCTATCTGATCTGTATGATATCCGCCGGTTAGAAGAATAGCGCTGTTGTCGTTTTCGCGTTGCATCCTTTCTACAAGGTTATCTACTAAAAAAGCAGTTCTTCGGTTCGCCTGATCATAAAACTTTTCGGCAGTGAGAATAAGATCAGATGCTGAATTCATAGTACCGGGATAAAACAAATCTTCGAATCCGGTTATTTTTCTCTGGTTTTTCTGTTCATCCAGGATAGATATCATACGCTCAAAATTTGTTTTTGTTTTCAAATTAAGGTAAAATTTATATTGCGTATCGGTAAGCTGGAGTAAAACCAACAGTTTTGTGATTGCCAGATATAATGTGATTTCATGAAACTTATCGAGTTCTTTTTTCCTGGTTGAATATAACCTGCCATATATCTTCCTGCCGATAAAATCCCGCAAATCTGCTTCCAGCATATCGATTTCACGATTAAGCTGAACCTGATTTATTTCTTCGCGAAGTTTATTCATCACTAAAAATTTATCTATATTCGGGTAATCACCCGCACTGATATAACGGGCAATCTTTTTTGAGTATTCTGCTGTGGAGAGTTTTCCTATTTGGTACTCCAATTCCGCTTGCGTCAAAATCCGGTATTCTTGCGGGGAAATTCGCGATTTCAGTTTTTCCATGAGTGATTTTAGATCCGAGGCTAATTCTTCATAATTCAAATGAGAATCCTCACTATTTTTTATCTCAAAGAATTTATTTATGTTTGGATATTTATTGAGCGGCAAAGCGTATTCCCGGGCTTGATTTATCAGGTACGACATAAGCTCATCAGGCGATATTTTATCCGTAAAATACTTCATGTAATTTAAATCAAGATCGTTTAGTGCCGGCGGATAAACATCTTTTTTCAAATTCGATAGGAAATGTTCGATTTTGTCGAAATAAGTACCGTTATTTTTGTATTTTTCATAAACGGACCTGAAAGAGATAAGGTTATCTATATATAGAGAAGTTTCCTCAACACCAAAAATCTTAAAATCAAGATCATTGTAATTGCATATGGATAATTTCTCTGCGCCAGTAAGAACTCCTTTATTTATAAATTTTTCGCAGACAGTATTTTTCACCTGATTGTCAGGAAAAACTCCAAAAACGGATGTGTCTACAGGTCCGCCGGCACCTTCTATGCCCACAGCACGTATATTTTTGCATGTAATTAATAATTTCAATATCCGTTCTATGTTTTTTTGAACGGTTGAATTACAATGTATATCCTGTATATGTATTACGAGTTTGTCCGCACCTTTAGCGTTAAATGAGCGGGCAATCCTGCCGAGATTGGCTGGAATAGAAATATTATTCTGTCCGCAATTTGCCGATGTCCCAAAAACCATTGAGTAAAAAAGAATTATCGCGGTAACTTTTTTAAATTTGTTTTTTTTTAAAAAAACCATAATTAATCTACCTGAAACAATATTTGCCTGAGTTTATCAACTTAGATACCTTATTATATCATATTTTACTAATAACAGGCAAGATAAGAAAAGAGATAAATAACCAGTCCGGATGTATGTAAAGATAGTGTGTAAATTTACAAAAAAACATCAATATTCAGATTATAATTAATATTACATCACATATTAATTATTGATTTTGTATAACATATTATCATATCATTGTTATAACTTTAATTATTTACAAGAGGATATATTTATGTTTAAACTATTTTGTAAGGTTATATTGTTTGTCTCAGTACCGGCTGTTTTATTCCTGATTGATTTATTTGTTAACACCACTGATCTCACTTGCGCTGAACAAACAGGCTGGTATATACAGATGGATTCCATTGAGACAGACGCACAAGCTGTTGAAATATGGGTAGGCACTCCCGATCAGCCGTATACATATCATTTCTGGAAACGATGGACTTCCTCCGAAGATGATTATCAGGATTTACCCGCCGAACTGCAGGATAAGGATTCCGTATGGATCAGGGCTATTGCTGTTCCCAATGATAAGACCGTGCATATGTTTGTAAGATACAGGAATGACGTTCCTCAGGAAATGAAATTTACGGGCCAGCAGGAAGGCATTTTCCGGACGGAATTCACTGACGAGGATTGACGTCAATATGTTCTCTAATTCATAAAAAACAGGATGCAGAGCATCCGGAGAAAAAATTTTTGTTTCTTTTTTTAAAAAGAAAAAGGTTTTTATTATAATAATCTTATTGCTGATTTTGCCATGATTTCCGGCAATGGCTTACCAGTGAGCTAATCACATATAGAGATAATCTCACCATAGTTACCCTAACATATTATTTTTTCCTTGTGAACCTATTTAACCCGAAAAGGCTTAGCAATAAAAGTGCTACGCTTGCCGGCTCAGGAATGGTTCCTCCATCGTCTCCGGTTAATGAACTTGCAACTCGAAACCCGGACTGGTTGTCCTCGAGAGTCGGAGCGTTGTAGTAGCGGGTGGTAGAATGCAGGTTAAACACATTGCTATACCATGAACTTCCACGCAAACCGCGGAATACTCCGCCCATCAACGTCTCGTTCCATTCCCTCACGTTTCCGTTCTGGTCATACGTCCCGTACGGACTTTCCGATTCATCATACGCCCCTACATCGGTTAACCCCAGATAAATATTTCCAACATAATAATTTGCGTTGTTTCCTGTATCGCCTGCCGGGGTCGTTCGTGAAGGGCAAGTATCACTTCCTGTGGCATAATAATAATATGTGCCTCCCGGTGAATAATACGCCGCCTTGTACCATTCGTCGTCATTCGGTAACCAGTAATTCGCTTTAGCTTCACGCTCCACTGACGCTCCCAACGACATATCATACGCTCCCTTCTCCGTTGTACTCGCGTTCTGCAACCCTGTTGGTTGGCCATTGTGCAACCAGTTAGCGAACCTCAGAGTATCATACCAACTTACATACACTACAGGGCGGTTCTCCCAACCAGCATTCACACTATAAACATAACTACCCGAACTTCCTGTCCGGTTTATTCCACTATAATACGTTGAACTACCCATATTCGTATTATACAAGCCATTCGCATCCTCCGCCGCTACTGCATTCAAAAATGCTACATACTGCGCTGTTGTTACCTCTGTAGTCGTTATCTTGTACTCATAACCGACAGATCCATAACTGGTCCGTGTATCCGCTGGATTCCCTGCATTACCGATTACAGCCCAGTCGAAACTCACCGCTCCTGCGCTACTCGCGCTCAAGAGTAATAAAAGCAACGTGCCATACATTTTCAATCGATGTCTCTTCATATTTAGTCCCCTTCTTTCGTAAAAGAATAAGTGGTTAAGCTTTTTTTGCCCTACGCAGTACCAAACAGATCACACTCAACACCACAAGCCCGACGCTTGCAGGCTCAGGAACAGCTCTCCCTTTGCCAGCTAGTAAGTACTTGCGACACGAATCCAGATGAAGTTGGTCTCGTTTGTCAGGTTGTAGTTGTGGCGGTGGGAAACGGGCAGGTATGACTCATTGTTACTCCGAGCACAACTCCCCAAACCACAGTTACTTCCTATTAAAATCCAGTCCATTCCCAAACATTTCCATTTTGGTCATATGTTCCATATGGACTGGCTGATTTAATATATGCTCCAACACCAGTAGTGTAATATAGGACTCCGACTACAAAACTTCCATTATAATAGTTCAATGAGTTCCCTGTATCGCTTTCCAGGAACATTGTTATTCGGTTGAATATTTGTCCTGTCGCATGGTCATAATACACTGCTTTATACCATTCGTTTTCATTCGGCAACCAACATTTCGCTTCTTCCAATCACACTACCTACTCTCCCAGCCACATATCATACGCACTATATTTCGTTGTCGTATTATTTTGCTTGCCGGTTGGTTGACCGTTGTGTAACCAGTTGATAAACAGTAAAGTATCATACCATGATACATTCACCTATCCTTAATCTACTTTTTAACATGTTTTTCCGCCTTCTGCAAGTCGATACACCATTTTATTTGATTTTTTATCTTCACATTGATTCTATAAAAAATATTTCAGAAAATTAACAGGTCTATCCATATATAGATGAAAACCGGATGCTTTATCGTTAAGTTTTTGTGAGATTTACCCAACTTCCTTTCATAGTATATGAACACGTTTTTCGCTTATAGCTGAACACCGCGACAACAATAAACGAAACCAGCCCTGCAACGAATCCGCCACGTACGCTGGTTAAGCTTTTTTTGCCCGACGAAGTACCAAACCTCCTACACTTAACAGCACAAGTCCCACACTTGCGGGCTCAGGAACGGTTCCTCCATCGTCCGACAACACGAAAACCGATATCGACACCTGTTGTTTACTGGAGAGTTATAGGTTGCGATGAGAAGCAGGCAGAGTGTTTCCGGCACTGGCCCACTATCCGCCACGAATAACGCGTTCATTCCCTGTATCTCTCAAAGTCTCGGTCCATTCCCAAACGTTACCGTTCTGGTTGAATGTTCCATAGGGGCTTTCAAAGTCATTCAATAAGTTAAGTTCCCTATAATTATTACAGGTAATTATATCCCTGATTAATAACAAAACTTCCGGTTTACGTATCTATATGAATGATAGACTGAAATAATCCTGTATCTGTTTTGTATTTAAAGTAATACATATTTATCGTACACATGAGTAAATAATTTATTACAATTAAAAAAATCAAATCCTTTCCCGTATAATAAGTTGTATCTTTCCAATTTTTATGGTATAATTTGTATAATTATATGATTTGTTGAATATTCGCAAAAGATGGAGGTTTCTTATGAAAAAAAACTTGTTATTAGTAGTGTTAGTGTTGTCCGTTCTTAGTTGCCGTCTTACATGGGCGGAAAGTATAACATTAAGCGGAAGTGATATTAACTATTATTCTCAGATTAAATACAGTTCAACGGTATCAATAGCTACTCATCTTCAGTCCTCAACACAGGTAGATTCATTAAAGGCAGGGCAAGTCTTGATTATATCACCTTACTACGGTGCATATAACGCTTCACGTATTTACCTATCGGTTAATCTCAGCTCATTGGATACATCCAAATCAATATTATCCGCGTCATTGAATATATACCAGTTGGTAGCAGGCAAAAGCGGGAGCATCTACCTTTATGATTATCTACCCTCCCCGCCTTCTTTCTGGGGAGGTACCGGCAACATAGACAAGGCAAATATTCCGGCAAACAAATCTTTGATAACCACTTTCACTCCGGAAAGCAACCACCAGTTTATATTAGATGTAACAACAGCTATCCAAAATGATTTTGAAGCATACAAAAATTCGAGCGGCAGTGCGTGGTCGGGTTTTATCATACAGGCACAGTACGAGAACGTCGGGAGCGGGAGAGATTATGCCTCGTTTGACTACAAGAATACGCCATTGTCATTCGACATTAATCTGGAATCCGTTATCCCTGAACCGTTAACAATGACATTATTCGGATTTGGTATTTTTGGTATGCTCATTCGGCGCAAAAAGTAACCGCCAAATATTTTTGGTTGTGGATATCTCGGATAATCAAATATAATTGCAGAATATAAAATGATTAAAAGTCATAAGATATAAAAAAGTCCATAGTTTTGTTACCAAAACTGTTGTCTAATTTTATTTATCAACTTTTTTAAATCGTTATTTATCGCTTTATATCGGAACTTTACCATGCTTTTTTATGGTATTTCATTAGGAATTCAGCATTTTTTAGAAGCGCTAATGATTAGTTATGCATTTTGCCAATATAAAAGAAAAATTATCAGTTATTGACTTATTCATATAAATAAATGATAAATCCAATCAATATCCCCTGATGTACCGGTTGCGATGATCGAGCTGTAAATCTATATAGGGTTTGATTTTATTATTTCGTTTATAGACCGGGTTATTTTGGCGGCACCACGATAATTCAGGTGAAACGCATTCAGAAAATCTTCCTGTATAAATTGAGGGT
>CAYVGJ010000017.1:0-8799 GCA_964451165.1 uncultured bacterium | reverse complement strand
CCACGATAATTCAGGTGAAACGCATTCAGAAAATCTTCCTGTATAAATTGAGGGTCGTTCCTGAAATCTTTATATATAACATTGGGATATTTTTTGAGAAATCCTTCCACGATAGCGTTAAATTCATTTTTTGATTCAACATCTATATAATCAAGGTAATACTTTATTTTCGGTGTAGTAACGATGATAACATTCCAGCCTTTTTTATAAGCGATCGCAAGGATTTTATCAAAATAGTCAATATTTTCTTTTACAATCTTGTCTTTCTTTTTTAATGTTTCCATATGTTCTATAGCTTTCTTCGCGTGATCTTTCAGATCTTCTTCAGATCGTATTGTACACGTAAACCTGAAACCGGATTTAAGTAAATATGAATCATTTGGAGGAGGATCAGGGACATAAAAGCTGTTTATTATTGGATTAGGAGATGCATGTTCTTTTTCAATAAAGTAATCAATAAAAAGATAATGATCCCTGAAAAAAACTGAAGTATTAAGCAGAATATCGATAATATTTTTATTTCTGGGTGGAATGTGTAATTTCCAGAAAAAATCTTTCCAGATAACGGCATCCGTTACGGAACTATCGTTTACAATACCCGCGATTGATAAATCCAAAACCAGCCATTTTAATTTAGGCATTTTATCCTTATATAAGTTAAGGACTTCATAATCGATATAAAAATCCTGTCCGCTATATCCCAGATTAAATGCGGGCATATCGAAGTATTGCGGATTTATTCCTTTATCGATAAGAGAGGGGCCCAGAACTAAAACCTCAAGATTTTGTCTCTGTTCTTCAAAAAATAAATGTTTATCGGATAGATCTGTCCGAGATCTAAACATAGTTCTTGCTTTAATCTCGAGAAACGAAAAAAGTATTAAAAAAATTGATACAAATAAAACGATCTTTCTAAAAATATCTTTTTTTTGCATAAAAAAAATCTCTCTGACAACTAAAATTGAAAATAAACAAAAGCAATCTTTTTAAAGAATCCGAAAATAATTATGCTGAAAACCATTGCGTAATAAACAGTCCATCTGATAAAAATCGGCATTGAGTAAATAATCTCTTTCAGATTGAATCTCCGGCGCAGAAATTGGATAAGCTCAAAAATTATAAGAAGAATAATTGTAACAGCAAAACCGAAATGCCTGTATTCGCGAATCTGAATAGATAAAGAAAAATTATCGAATAAATGTCTGATAATATAAAAAGCGTCTCCAATTGTCTTTGACCTGAAAAATATCAATGTGAAACACCATATTGAAAAAGTTAACGATACACTTAGAAAATTAAACCAAAATGGTTTTAACCGATTCTGAATCATTTTCCTGTATTTCAGAGTAGAAAATTCAACAGATACAATTAAACCATGAATTAATCCGAAAATTAGAAAGTTCCAGCTCGCGCCGTGCCATAATCCCATGAGAGCGAAAGAGACAATTAATGAAAATATTATGCCGGTTTTACCCCAGTGCCTTTTTGATATAACCAGAGGTGAGTATAAATAATCATGAATCCAGGAAGATAGAGATATATGCCATCTTCGCCAGAATTCAGTCATGGACTTTGATATAAAAGGATAATTAAAATTTTCCATCAGATCAAAACCAATAATTTTCGCACTTCCTCTGGCAATATCTGTATACCCGGAAAAATCACAATATACCTGGAAAGCGAAACAAACTGTAGCAAGAATAGAAATCAAACCAGTATTCTGATATGGATCGTTATAAGCGTAATTAACAAAAAGTGCAAGCCTATCTGCAATAACGACTTTTTTAAAATATCCGTATAGAATAAGAAAGAAAGCGTCTTTTAATCGGGAAAAATCAAAAAAGTGTTCTTTTTTAAATTGCGGAATCAGATGGCTGGATCTTTCTATCGGACCCGCAACGAGTTGAGGAAAAAAAGAAACATATAATCCGAATATAATAAGGTTTTTTTCCGGCTGTTTCTGTTTTCTATATACATCTATAGTATAGCTTAAAACCTGAAAAGTATAAAATGATATTCCAATAGGTAAAAGAAGTTTAAAATCAGGCATGTTATAAAATATATTAAAATAATCGAATAATTTTCTCAAAGTGTCATTAAACAGATTGAAATATTTGAACATAAACAAAATAGCAAGATTAACCGCGATACTTATTACAAGCAGTAATTTCCTTCTTGCCGGTCCTGAAAAATGTTTATTTTCCATAAGAATTGCTAAACCATATCCTACCAGGGTAGAAATAAAAATAAGAATTAAATATTCAGCTTTCCAGCATGCATAGAAATAGTAACTGACAATCAGCAAAAATATATTGCGGTACCTGTTTGGAATGGAAAAATATATTAAAACCACTAATGGAAGAAATATTAAAAAAGAGAATGAATTGAATAACACAAAACCATATCCCTATAAAAAATTAATAACTGTCATGTGAACTTTTTTATATTGAACAAATAAATAACATAAGTATATATTAAAGAGGTTTATATTTTAGCTAAATTTGAATTTTTTACAATATAATTAAGATAATCGGTTTTATTATGACAATTTATGGGAATGTTTTATCATCTTATCTGAACCATGTCGCGGAAAAATCTCCAATTCAAAAAAAGAAAATTGAAAAAAATTTTTCAAAATTAACTCTGGAAGAACTTGCAGAATTAGAACAACTGGCTATTGAATACAGAGATTATTTACAGTACCGGGGGATATCTCTAAATGACGCAATAGATTCTTATCTTCGGTTTTGTAATGATATAATTAATTATCAGATTTTCTTTTTCAGACATGGAAATTATCCAAACAAAAATAGTAAATTGATATGTTCTGAAATATACGAGAATACTGAGGTGATGGCGTATTATAATACCGCTATGGCTCTAACCCAGATTTTGTGGAGAACTCATTTTGAAATATATAAATTCTTTATATCGTACCTGAAGACGGGTTCCAGCAATATCAGGTCTTATTTGGAAATTGGATGTAGTCATGGGTTATATACAAAAGCTGTCGTAGAATTGTTACCGGATTCCATACCTGTCACAGTTGTGGATATTTGCAAACATTCTATCGATGAAACTAAATCAGTTCTAAATTATTTCTCAAACAATGTAAAAAACATCTCTTTTTTTAAGACAGACATTTTTGAGTTTAATACGGCACACAAGTACGAATTCATCGAATTGGGCGAGGTTCTGGAACACGTTGAAAATCCCGCTTTATTATTGCGCAAAATACATTCGTTGCTCACACCTGATGGTAAAGTTTTTGTATCTACATGTGCTAACGCTCCGGCGCCGGATCACATATATCTTTTCAGAACAACTGAAGAAATCCGCGATATGTTAACCGCAAATGGATTTGAGATTGAATCGGAAAAGGTTTTACCGGTAGAAGATTTGTCCATGGATAAAATTATAGAAAAGAAAATTACAATCAATTACTGTGCGATTCTGAAAAAAATCTAGACCAAATTCTTTCCGGCATTTATTGGAATGTTCACACCGTTAAGCTGTTGAGGGCTCATAACCACAAATAAAACTATCCGAGCTGTTTCCTCAATGGATAGATGTTTCTTAAGCGGATTACTGTCTTTTATTTGTTCCTGAATCCTTTCATCAATTGAGGCAGTCAAATTTGTCTGCATAAAATCAGGCGATACGCAATTTGATGTAATATTGAATTTAGAATATTCGCAAGCCCATGATTTTGCCATAGATTCAATATATGCTTTATTGGCAATGTATTCCGACCAACCGAAAGGCGGGCGGTTTAATAAGCCGGATGTTAAGATTGAAATGATCTTCCCGAAATGTTTCTTTTTGAATATTTCAATGGCTTTTTGTGTTATCTCGATTGTTGGAATAACATTATAAATAAAACTATCCTTTAGATTTTCAGAAGGAATCTTATGAAATTGTTTTTCAATTCTGTAAACGATCGCGTTATTTATTAATACATCTATATCCAGTTGTTCCATCATATTTTGCAAGTTGACAACATCCAGGGTATTGCAAAAATCACAGTAAATGGATTTCGTATTTTTAAATTCATCACAGATTTGTTTGGCATTCGCGATAGATTTTTTATAAGTAAAAAAAACTCTCCAATCCTCGCAATGAGTTGCTAAAGTTTTTGTTACAGCCTCACCTAATCCGGAGGCTCCTCCGGTAACTAAAATTTTCATTGTAATATTCCTATTTGAAAATTCCCCGATGCGATTTTTTCATCTGACTGATTCAGAAATTTAAACTTCATTTCTATTATATTCACTGATTCAAAAATACCGGTTATGATTGCGTTTAAACGCAATTTATCGTTAATGTACATTGGTTTATGGTATTTCATGTTCTGCGAGACGAGTATTACATTTTTAACCGGTAAACATTCCCCGATAAAAAAAGATAAAAAACCGGATAATATATTACCATGAACTACTTTATCTCTAAATCCCTTTTGAACGGCATATTCTTTATCCACATGGAGGGGATTTTTATCTCCAAATAGATTTATAAAACCGCGGTATATTTTTTCTTCAAGAAAAAATTCTGTTACAAATAAATCATTTTCTTTCATTATTTTTCCTGGAAATGATTCGCTCACACATATCACCGACATTTTTAAAATTTAAAATTTCAGATGAGTCGAATTTGATATTAAAATGTTTTTCGGTAGCAACAATCAGCTGGATATGGGTAAGGGAGTCCCAGTCATCTATATCATCCGCGGATGTATCTGGTGTGAGTTTTATGGTTTTATCATCAAATACAGAAATAAAAATGTTGTTGACCTGTTCAATAATCTGTTCAATGTTCATACGCAAATTTCCTCTTGTTCATCAATATTTTCAATATAT
The DNA here is from genome assembly GCA_964451165.1 of uncultured bacterium. Lineage (GTDB taxonomy): Bacteria > Auribacterota > Auribacteria > Auribacterales > Auribacteraceae > CAYVGJ01. Next base: position 3,943 of record CAYVGJ010000017.1, on the reverse strand, counting down.
GTTTTATTCTCGTTAAATGAGGCAATATCTAAAACCCACAAATTTTCTTTTTCGATAAAACCGAATTTATTAAACAAGCCTTTAACAATATTGTTTTTCTTTGTCTCAATATATTCACCTGTTAAAACTTTGATATTGCTTTTCAGGCATCTTTTAACGATAGAGTTTAATACAAATTGTTCCAAAGTTCTATTAAAAACCCTGCAACTCATGATCCATGTGTCAATAAAGAATGCCGAATCTTGTTTTTCGAGAATTATCACGCTCACAATATCATATTCCCCATAGATATCTTCCAGTCTGAAAGTCATTGTAATGTGTCTGCCAGATTCCATAAACGAAACGATATCCTGCTGTGTATATCTTTTTGTACGTAAATTAAATTGATTCGATCTCTGGATCAATTGAGTTATTCGAGGTATGTCAAATTGATTGAATTCTTTTATAACAGACTTCATATTAAGCGATTTAAGATAATCATCCGCAGACATGGATTTTGATTCCAGTTCTTTTCGCATGATTTCAGTTTGGTACATTTTTGTCCTGTCTTTATCATTTAGTGTATACGAACCTGTTTCAAATAGGTTTAATCCTTGCAGGAAAGGTAGATAATATGCAGGGTCGTCAGGTAGTTCAGGTACTGTAATTTCCGGTATTTCTTTTCTCACCATATTTCGTTCAAATTTGCTGTCATCAATAAATATCATTGATTCAAAAGAGATATTTAATTCTTTCCGGATGTACCTGATATTATCCGGTTTATTATTCCAGTTAGCGACAAATACAGATATATCGTCGAGATTGAGCACCATAGCCGGATGGTTCAAAAACGGTTCACGCGCGGTAGATTCATCATTTTTGCTACATACGCAAAGCAGGATTCCGCGCTCTTTAAGTTGTTTAAGCCAAAGTTGAAATTCCGTAAATGCCTTGCCTATTCCGATATTGCCAAGCTGAATATTTTCAATCCCGTCTTCTCCAATGATTCCTTTCCACAGAGTATCATCAAGATCAAGAATAACACATTTTTTGAAATCACCTTTTTGAGCAAGAATTATATCGGTAATATTCTTGGCAATATCAGGAAGGATATCGAGATTGTAAGTCATATCAGCATTTATGTATAATGAAGGGTCGAATGAAGCAAAGAAACCATTTTTGCAGAAAATCGAAGCGCAATCACAGATAAAAAAATTATCATATTTGATACTCAAATTCGTTAACTCAAAATTAATTCGTTTTAATTGATATGGAAATGAAACTGTTGTTTTATAGGCATAATTTCCGAAAACAGCGTCGTTTATTTCATAAAAATTACAGTAAATAATTTTTGCGGAACTATTTTCATTTAACGTGGCGTATAAATTGGTTAAATTACCGGTATGGTTTTCCGCGAATCTGTGTTTGCCATCCTCATTTAGTTTATAAAAGTTCTGAACCAATTTATGAGATGATTGAAAAATTATAACATATTCAGGGTTAAAAGAATAAAGTTTTGATGATTTGCACAGTATATCTTGATCAATCTGGTTATAATCTGCTTCATAAATATCGAAATCAATATTTCTTTCTATACCATACCCTTTTATTGCCTGATTAAGGAATTGAGTAGAGGAATCGCCTAAAATGCCCAACTTAATTTTGGACATCTGAGATGTATCTTTACCAAGATTTTTTTTTAATGAAATAAAATCCATCGGTCAATTATCTATGTTTACTTATTAAGCAATTTATTTGCAAAACTCATTTTTGGGCTATTCTAAATAATTTATTAGTATATTTTATATTTCTTATCAATAAAAAGAAATAAAATTTCATAATGAGTTTACGATTACGCAAATAAAAAAGTTAAATTTGATCATAATGATTTATTTTCTTTACAAACTCATTTATTTAAATTTATGTTGCAAATGAAATCTTATTTTAAATTCGATTTACCATGATAATAATTAAATCCTGAAACCGATTATGTATTTTTCTATTGGATTGATGTTTCAATAGATTAACACACGGATAATCAACGTATAGTAATTGGTAATAGTCTTGACTTGGCAATCCTTTTAAACGTAAATTGCCAGACGTATATTGATTGTCCTTTTGTTCCCATTTATTCAGCCATTTTTCTATAAAGCGGATATAACGTAATTTACAGTGTTGGGGATTGTTTCGCAACCATAGCATTGTGTGTGCAGTTTATTGTTAAACCGGACCTGATCGAGCGCAGTATTTTCCTTAACCATACTGTTAGAGCTTGTCCGGTATATGAATCTATTTTTTCAGGTTGGGTTTTCATCTGTTTTGATCAATTGTTAATAGAAAAACCAATTTTATTACTTATGTATAAGGTTTTATCAAGTCTATTCCGCCCGATATATTTCAAATACGATACAAAAGTTATAAAATTTACTTTGTCATGCTTGATTTTAGTAAGTCTCGCTATATATCAGTACAAATATCTACATCATAATACACTATAAATATTTAAATACATCTGGCATAATAGCAAAGTTTTGTAATGTTGCATTTTATATTACGAAGTCGGCGCCTTTTTGTTCACGTTCTCTTCGTTCATCCAATCTGACCATTTTACATTACCATAAAGTTCACCCCAATCACCGCTACTTGTTCGGTCAGAGGCAACGTAAACAACGTGAAGGTAGACTTTTCCATCGTCAGCCCTGGCGGCGACATCAACAGTAATAAACCGGGTAATGCGATATCTGACAGCAGTCTGTGTAGTATCTGTGTATTCGAGAACACGTTCTTCCTTCCAATCTGTATCCGGCAAAGTCGTGCGAAGAATCGTAGCATTAGGAAATTCCTTTTTGACAATCCTACCGGCAGCATCTTCAATATCCGTCCCATCGCTACCCGTATATTTCCATGGACGCATGTATCTGCGTTCGGCACAAACCGCACGGTTTTCCTGATCCTTCTTCTGGATCATCTCGAGTTTTTTCTTGAGTGAATCCAGTTTGGCATCGTCCGGTTTTACCGTTGAAGCGTATTCATCGAGAGCACGTGAAAGCGGATCGACATCACGTTTCATAGCTACGCGAGGCATCTTGGTCTTATCTTCTTTCCAGCCGGTATCTTCATCAAGTTGTGCGAGAACACGATCAAATTCTCCTTCAATCTCTCCAGAAATAAGCGCCTGGCATTGACGAATGATTTCAGGCATTTCCTTGATTGCCTCAGCCATTTCTTTTTCCAGATCAATCAATGTCGGATTTTTTCCCAGCGGAAATTCGACTTTCTGGTATTCAGCCCAAACGCCTTTGGCTTCTTCAAGCAGTTCCGCCTGACGATTAACATGGTCTTTACCAAACATCGGCGACCGGACAAGGAACTTATCCGATCCAGAGCCCGCAGAAACATACGGACGCAACGCTTCAATCCACTTATTGCATACGGCATCCCGTTTATCACGTATCTGATCTTCCTTGTAATCAAGAATAATCTGGTTCAGATGCATTTCTTCGCCGACAAGCTGATAAGTTTTGCCATTGGGAAATTCAGTCTTCCCGTATTCATCCATAAGCGCGATGGCCTCATCGTATGCCTTGCGGTACTGAATTTTTTCTTCTTCGGAGCCATTATTAAAATCTGAACCATAAGGAAGATACAGCGGACTATTGTACGTAAAAAATGGCGCAATTCTATCCAGCCATTCCTTGGACTGTGCTTCTTGTTTTCTTTTCTTCTCAGCTTCAGCAGCGTCACGGGCATCAGCTTCTGCTTGAGCCTTTTCATATGCTATGGAAACCTCTTCAAAACGCTTCTTTGTTGTTTCCACTTCCTCGTTCCCATCGGGAATTTTGTTGCCGTGACGATTAAGCATCTCCTCCATATTCTTCTTCGCTTCAGTCATTTTGCGTTTGGAGGTCTGCAGACGGAACTTTTCAATTCCTTCCTCCACTGCATCAAGAGCAATATTTATCCT